>CAJTRE010000104.1 GCA_910578495.1 uncultured Dorea sp. | reverse complement strand
CGCCCCATTTCCTCTGTTATATAGGGATTTCCAGTTGCCAGAGCTTTCACCTCCGCATAAGTGAGAGCCGCTTCGTCTATGTCCTCACAGTTCCTGACCGGGGATTTACTCGTCATAATCTGACCTATGAATTTCTGCTTGTTTTCGATGAGCTGCCAACTGTACGAATCGAACCTACCTTCTGTTACATACCGGAATATTTTTACCTTGTCATTCATGTTGCGCTGTCTTAAAATCCGACCTTCCTGCTGTTCAATGTCAGTCGGTCATTTTTTGCGGACAGTTCAATACATACCATCCTTTTCTGTTCCCTGCTCCTGCGTTTGCTCTCGTTCGACTTCTCCCTCTGTATCTTCTTAGCGCAAACAGGGCAATACTTTGATATGCCAGAGCCAGGGACTTATTCAACGCCGCACACCGTACAGTGTTTAGCGGGTAACGCTGTCCACCGCTTCGTGGGTGTGATATGTAATTCACCGACAAAGCCGATGAATTTATAG
>CAJTRE010000103.1 GCA_910578495.1 uncultured Dorea sp. | reverse complement strand
CGTTATTTAAATAAGATTAACGGATTGGATTTATTAGAAGATTCGGAGGAGAACAGAAAACAAATTTATGAAACAAAAAAGTTTGAATCTATGGGAAAATGAATTGAAAAAATTAGATTCGGGAGTGACTTTTAATAGTAATTATTTTAAATTTTATATCTAATTTTCGATTATCCGCATAAACACTATACTTTCAAGCATTTTGAAGTATAGCAAAATACCCATTTTACCACGAATTTACCACTATTGAACGAGCCTTGATATGACTTTAAATCAACATGGGAGATAGCACAAAACATCTGTGTATCTCCCGTTTTTCATTCATGTAATATGATTACTTCACTCTGATTTCAAATTTCAAGATTGCTTTCATCATTTCTGTATGAATTTGACCTTTTAATTCTTCATCAACCTGCATAGTGATTTTACCACTTTCAGAGTGGTAAAACGGACGCAAGCATAATTTACAGATATATGCGTCATAAAACTTCAAAATCTCTTTTATTGCAGTTTCATTTCCAGCAGACGCTTGGCATATTACTT
>CAJTRE010000102.1 GCA_910578495.1 uncultured Dorea sp. | reverse complement strand
TGACTGCCTTATCCAGTATTCCGCATAAGTCATAAACCGCACATTTGCAGACGTTTCATAATGCTGTACCGCTTCCCACAATCCAAAATAGGATTCCTGCACTAAGTCCTCCATAGGCTCATAGGCGGCATATGGTTTTATGAATTTCTTAATCAATGGCAGATTGCTTTCATACAGTAATTGCATATAATCCGTTACAGAATAACCGTTCCTAATTTCAGAAACAATTTGCTCATTCGTCATTGCAATGCACCTACCCCTTTGCTATAATTTGAGTAGATG
Organism: uncultured Dorea sp.; assembly: GCA_910578495.1. GTDB lineage: Bacteria > Bacillota > Clostridia > Lachnospirales > Lachnospiraceae > Dorea_D. Next base: position 262 of record CAJTRE010000102.1, on the reverse strand, counting down.
CAGGATATAAAGAGAAGTCAGCCCACAAAAGCAATGACTTCTTATCACAAAACCGCCTTTTTGCATATTTTAAAAATATTTTGAATGGCAACAGGACTAAGCCTTTTTGAAAATGCCCGGCAGAAAAAGGCGCTAACTACCCCTATGCGGCGTTTCCCTATAAAACCCCCACCGCATGATATTTAGAACAAAAACAAAAGGCAGCAGTCCATTATGAACCCTGCCTAAACAATCCTTATTCTGCTTTCAATTCTCTCTTATA
>CAJTRE010000101.1 GCA_910578495.1 uncultured Dorea sp. | reverse complement strand
GGTGGAAACACTGAGCGCCGAGTTTCTGGTGGGGCATGGGAGGATGGCAGGAACATGCGCAAATTTCTTATAGAGGCAACTTTTGCCCAGGCAAAGCATGACGGCATTGCGGCTTGATGAAGTGCAGCATGGTATCGCGGCGGCGGAGTCGGAGGAGGCCATACAGTTCCTAAAAGACAGGGGAATACGCCTTAACCTAACGCCCAGCAGCAACCTTTTGCTGGGGCGAATAAAGGAGATGGCGCACCACCCCATCCGGAGATTATACAGGGGCGGGTTAGACGTGACCATAAATTCGGATGATGTGTTGATTTTTGACAGTGACGTGTCAAAAGAATACATAAGACTTTTTGAGTCAGGATGCCTGAATGCAGAGGAGCTGGATCAAATCCGGTTAAATGGGCTGAGGGAAATGTAATAGGAAGTATGAACAAGATCCGGGCATATTTTTCTGAAGACGCATATGCGATAAAAATCTCTAAAACACTTGCTTATGACGTAACGTAATGAGATATACTACGAGCAGGAGGTGAGACATGGACAAAAATA
>CAJTRE010000100.1 GCA_910578495.1 uncultured Dorea sp. | reverse complement strand
ATGTTTAACAGGGCATTTAGCTCTGTCAGGCGTTCCAGTTTCTCCGCAAGCTCCGTTTCCTGTGCGAATGGCTTTGTGACCTCCACCTTTGCGGTTTCAAGCTGATGCTCCACGTTCTCCAGTTTCTGTGCCACTGTTTCCATTCTCCCGGTCATGCCTTCTAAAGCATTGCTTAACCTCTGCAAATTTCCCAACGGATCAGTGCCGATTTCCACCTCATGGGTGATGCTACCCTTTAGGTTCACCGTAAACTTGGAAAAGAACGAATCAAAGGAAACGCTCATCTTGAACCCCTGATACTCCCCGATTGTGACTGCCATATTCGGCTGTTTTGCGCTCCGGCACATATCAATCAGTGCTGCCCCGGCTTCCTTTTTGTCCGTATATACCCGGTTCCCGATTTTTATGGAGAAAGTGTCCTTGTCCGGGAATTTATTCTATGCGTAGGTCTGAATGTCGGCACGATACCCCGCAAGGCGTTCCTTCATGGCGGCTATCTGCACCGGGTAATGCTTCACGAAACAGTCAATGACGTTTTTGAGCCGCAAAAGCGGCAGAAAGAG
>CAJTRE010000099.1 GCA_910578495.1 uncultured Dorea sp. | reverse complement strand
ACAGGGGCTTGAATGATGGGGCTTCAAAGAGAAAATTGGGGAGCCGGGTGAAGCTGATGGCTTTCTCCGGCTGGTGAATGTAAATCGTGTTTGTCATAGCGTGTTTTGTGGACGGTTAGAAGCCCGTTTTCCGGGGTGGGCGATAAAACATACCGCCCGCCCCGGTTTTGGGCTTGCGGAGCCTTGCAAATCAAGGCTTTTCCACGCCCTAACTGTCCACATCAGACCTCCTTTTCCGTTCACTTTCTGTTTTCTGCCGCCTGTGAACTCTGGCGGCGCAGTTCGGGCAGTATTTGCCCCGGTTGGATTTTGGCACATAGGGCTTTCCGCAGACCGAGCAGCGTTTCAAAGCACAGTCACGGTAAATCTCCGCTTCCAGCGTCCTATCCAGCGGCAAGACCGCCCAGCGGAACCACTTGCAGCAGACGGAGAATGTAATCATCTGCGGACAGGTGCAGGTGTCGCCATCGTCCAGCGCAAAGCAGTTTCCACCGCCACAGTTGCAGCACTCCCGGCGTATCAGGCTGCTGGCCCGCTTCCTCTGCGCCGGGGTCATGCGGTAGGGGG
>CAJTRE010000098.1 GCA_910578495.1 uncultured Dorea sp. | reverse complement strand
TTGATTGATAGGATTGAGAATGGATTTAGCAAATTATCTGATGAAGGGAAGCTGACACAGGGAAACGGTGTATTTGATTTTGGCGATTTTCAGATACATATTTGACAATATGAGATATTGGAAAAAGGTACAGTAAAGACCGCCGCACGATGGCCATCATCCGCCATATGCGGCGGTCTGCCGTTTCCGCAGGCAGGTTTGACAGCAGAAACCGCTTGGAAAGCGGGGGAAACAGAGTTAATATGCTTACACGGCGGTTTGCGTTTGTGCCGCATCTATATCGGACGAATGGCGAAAAACTTTAGACCTGTTTTGGGATTTTTTCAGGAGAGAAAAAGATTTCATTCCCTTTCAAATAGGGTTTCGTTCCCTCGCGGCTGACTGCGCCTAAATTCTGCCGATATAAAAAGTAAAAAGAACTGCCCGTGGGAAGCTATGCCCATGGGAAATGAATTGCAGGTGATGGGATTGAACATAGCCATATGTGATGATGAGGAAATCATCCGTGAACAGATAAAAGAACTGGCAGAAAAAGAAATGCCGTGCGTATGTGCCGGATTATACGAGAC
>CAJTRE010000097.1:457-571 GCA_910578495.1 uncultured Dorea sp. | reverse complement strand
TTCCTGTATCGTGGCATACTGCCGGATTTCCCGGATAAAGGTACGGACATCGCTTTCCTGCTCATTGGAGCGGCGCAGGGAGAGTGTCAATTCTTTTAGCTGCTTCTGGTTTTC
>CAJTRE010000097.1:0-405 GCA_910578495.1 uncultured Dorea sp. | reverse complement strand
CGGACAGGATTCCCTTTGCCTTGTCAGTATACAGGTTCAAAAACATATCATCAATTTCCCGGTTCCTTGCTTCCAGCCGTTCCCGCTCCTTCTCCATCTCCGAAGCGTCCGCCAGATACCGCCGTTCCATACGGCTGCAAATCCGCTGGTAGAACGATTCCACGTCTTTAAACGCCATTGCCGCAAGTTCCTGAATGTCCTTCAACACAAGATTGTACAAATCCCTTGCTTCCACTTTGTGGCTGGTGCAGGAGTTTTTCCCCAGCCGGTTATAGGTCTGGCAGATATAATACGCCTTGTCTATCGGCTCCCGTTCCTCGCCGGTAAAGCGGTTCTTCCCGGTTCTGCCTACTTTCTCATAGCGTACCTGCATGGACTTCCCGCAGGTGGCGCAGTAGATAATGC
>CAJTRE010000096.1 GCA_910578495.1 uncultured Dorea sp. | reverse complement strand
GTCATCCGTGATATCACATCCCAGAAAAACAGAGTTGAGAAGTTCCTGCAAAGCTCTGGCTTTCGCCTTTCCTCTTTTATTTCTGATATTTTTGGCGCTTCCGGCAGGAACATCATCCGGCATCTCACTGAGCATGGACAGATTGATCGGTCTGCTTTGGATTCCTGCTTAAAAACAAAGACAAGAAACCGTATAGATGAAATCCTCATGTCCGTAAATGGAACCCTGTCAGAACATCAAAAAGCCTTCCTGAAGATTCTTATGGACCATTATGACTCCTTAAAAGAACATCTTGCTGAAATCGAAAAGAGTCTTGAGGCGGACATGGCCCCATTTGCTTTGCAGGTGGAGCAGTTAAGCAGCATTTATGGAATCAGCACAACGGCTTCCTGCGCAATCATTGCTGAAATCGGCATTGATATGAAACCGTTCAAAACCGCGGAGCATATCTGTTCATGGGCAGGCCTGTGCCCCGGCAATAATGAAAGCGCCGGGAAACGGAAAAGCACATCTGTCACGAAAGGCAATCCTTACATAAAAAGTATGCTTTGTGAAATTGCCTGGGTAATCGCCGGAAAACGCAATACCTATCTGTCCGCCTGGTATTGGAGAATCAAACAGAAGAAAGGGGCTAAAA
>CAJTRE010000095.1 GCA_910578495.1 uncultured Dorea sp. | reverse complement strand
ATTTCACCCTGAAACGTCTTTTGCAACTTATAATATTCCAGTTTCAGCTTACCCTTCAGATCAACCAACTCCACAGGGTCTTTGGGTAATAAACCAATCAGATAAGAGCAAAAGACATACTCTTTCTGTAACTCTTTATCAAACATTCTCAATATCTGCGATATGTAGCTATACCATTTAATCAGATTACGAACCTGTCTGCGGAATTGGTATCTTTCGTTCTGCGTCTTTTTGTTATAACGGCTAGAAACAGGAAGTAAAATACTGCTCATTCGCCCCATTGCCCTATCATCCTGCCTGCCTTTTTTATAATACTCGTCTGTAAATGCTTTAATATCCTCATCCGAGTAAATACCATACGCTCGCAATTCTCTCTGTGTCTGATACAGCAAATCTGCATTTACTTCTTCCTGTAAAAATGTTTCCTGATAGAATGGCTGAAATGCGTCCTTTATATCCTCCGCCTTATTTACAAAATCCAAAACAAAAGTATCTGTCTTGCCCTCGCAAGTGCGGTTCAGTCGGGATAAGGTCTGTACTGCTTTCACATTCTTTAACTTCTTATCCACAATCATCGTATGTAAAAGCGGCTCATCAAATCCTGTCTGATATTTTTCCGCTACAATCAGCACATTAAA
>CAJTRE010000094.1 GCA_910578495.1 uncultured Dorea sp. | reverse complement strand
ACATATTTGATTTCACTATAAATCTCCTTATAGTTATTCTTGGAGAACTGCTGATGCAGTATCACCAAATAATCTATAGGGAGGTCTTTTTATGTTTAAGAAGACAAAAGTCAGAAGTATTCTGGAACTTCTGGGAAAAAATCTAAGCGCAAGGGAGGTGTCAAAAGTTTTAGGTGTATCAAGAAATACCGTCGCTGAAGTACAGGCGTTATTCTTACAATCGGACAAATCATGGGATGATATTTCTGAATGGGATGACGACAGGCTTTATGAACTGTTCTATCCGGATAAGTTTAAATATAAACCCAGATATGCTCCGGTTGATTATTCTTACGTCCATAGAGAGTTAAAGAAGACAGGCGTCACAGAAAAGCTCCTTTGGGAAGAATACTGTGCCAGATGTGAGAAAGACGGGGTGAATGCATGTTCTTATATAACATTTGCCAAAAATTACAAGAAATTTACGGCAGATAAAAACTATACGAGCCACATAGAGCATAAACCCGGATTAGAGGTTGAAGTCGACTGGTCAGGTCCGTCAATGAACTATATGGACCCTGATACCGGTGAGCGTGTAACGGCATACCTGTTTGTTGCAACAATGCCATACAGCCAGATGATCTATGTGGAAGCCGCAACAAGCATGAATGAAAAAGCATGGCTTTCCTGTCATGTAAACAT
>CAJTRE010000093.1 GCA_910578495.1 uncultured Dorea sp. | reverse complement strand
TGAACCAGTTGTTTGTTATGGACGAGTACGGAGTGGAGAACAGTCATTTTACAGTGCATGGATATGACATTGAAGTAAAAGACACCCTGATTGCGGAAGCATTGCAGGCACTTTCGGAACGGAAGCGGAATGTGATACTGCTTTCGTATTTTCTGGAAATGAGCGATGCGGATATAGCAAGGGAGATGAACCTTGTCCGCAGCACAGTCCATGAACACCGGACACGCTCACTGGAAATTTTAAGGAAGATTATGGAGGAAAAAGCAGATGACAAAAAGATGTAGGAGCAGAGAAGAAAAGAATTTGCTGCCTTTCCATATCATAAAGGCAGCATCAGAAGGCGATGTATTGGCAATCAACAAAGTCCTGAAGCACTATGAGGGATACGTAATTACCCTGTCCACCCGGAAGATGTATGACGAGGGAGGGCGGCTTCATTATTGTGTTGATGAAACACTGCGCCGGAGGCTTGAAACAAAGCTGATTACAAAGATACTGGCGTTTGAAGCGGTATAAGGGGCGGTTAGCTGCCCTTTTCCATAGCTGACAGATTTACAGCGGTGTACCTTGAAAATTGAATACTGTATTGCATAGAGGATGTGAGGATATGCAGAGCCACTAGGCGGATGCGCCATGACGTACCTGCTCTGTCTGAAACAAGGTGAAACGTGAGGAAATATTGA
>CAJTRE010000092.1 GCA_910578495.1 uncultured Dorea sp. | reverse complement strand
ACTCTAAGAACTGTATTGGGTGGCTGTTGGGATTTTCTTGTTGATGATTTTTGGATTTTAAAGTGGTGTATGGAAATTGATTTCCATACACCACTATATACTTTCGGACATTATCCTTCCCATCTCTTTAATACATCTTGTACATGCCCTATGGAGCATTGTAGTTTCCCGGCGATCCCTCTCAGTGTCATTCCATTATTGCGCAGTTCCAGGATCGTCCTGTCTGTATTTTCTGCATATACTCTTTTCCGCCCGGCACATCTCGGGTTGCGGGAACTGCGGATGTCCTCTCCGCCTGTATTGTTCTTGTATTTTTCGCTGATCTCTTTCAGCAGCTCCCCGAGTTCCGAGTCATAACACCTGGTGTACATTACAACAAGCTGATATAGTTCCAGGAGATCCTGCCTGTTCATTTCCACTTTCATAACTGCTTACTCCTTTGACAACGCTCTCCTTGTCTGACCAGACCGCATCTGTCCAAACGCTTTGAAATGCGGCAGCCAGTTTCCCTTCCTCCCTGCCAGCCATGGATATACATGGTCCGTTCAGGAATCGAGCAGCATACAGCTGTTGAAAAGATTTTCAACTTCCTTTTCAGATAAATACAGAGCATCGAGGTTTGTCAGTCCGGTAACCTCTTTGACTTTTTCATTTACGGCCTGCTCTCTGGAAATGTTGATGTAGGAA
>CAJTRE010000091.1 GCA_910578495.1 uncultured Dorea sp. | reverse complement strand
TATTTACTGACCACACGGATGAAAAAGGCCGGCTCCTGTTCCGTTTGAAGTCCTGTGTGGACACATTTTCTTACCAGTTCAAAGAGACAGATCCTGACACGGGAAAAGAGGCCGCCACTACTTTTTCAGTGACTGAAAAACGGATCGTTTCCTACAATCCGGCCCTTGCCAAAAAACAGAAAGCGGAAATCATGAAAATGGTGAACAAAGCCTCTGATTATACTACCTGCAAAAAGATAGCCCGGGAAGATCTGGGAGATTCTGCAAAATATATCAAGGTGATCAATAAAGACAAAGACGGGAAGAAGATAAAGCCCCTTATTGAGATCGACCAGGATAAGATCGATGAAGACCTGAGATATGCAGGCTACAACCTTCTGGTCACATCGGAGCTTTCCATGGAGCCGCTTCAAGTTTATCATACATACCACGGTCTGTGGAAGATCGAGGAATCCTTCCGGATCACAAAGTCCTTTCTGGATGCACGCCCTGTCTATGTACAGAAAAAAGAGACCATCTACGGACATTTTCTGATCTGCTACCTTAGCTTGTTTCTTTTAAGAGTACTGGAGATCAAAGTCTTTAAAAACAAGATCAATTCCTATGATCTGATCCATTTCATGCGTGACTTCAGGATCGTGAGTAAAGGGGATGGTTCCTACATCAACATTTCCAGAGAGCAGGCCGTAAATGAAAAAGTCAAAGAGGTT
>CAJTRE010000090.1 GCA_910578495.1 uncultured Dorea sp. | reverse complement strand
ACCACCGACTATCTGCTGGGGCTGTCTGAAATGAAGCGTCACCCAAACGCTGATCTTGCAGACCTGCGTTTGAGTGACGGAATGATTGACCTGCTGAAAAGCGGGCAGGTGGACAATGCTCTGCTGTGCGAATTGGCGGCGCACCCGGATTTTATCAAGCTGATGGCCGACCTTGAAATCTATGTGAACGGAACGGCGGTGAAGCAGGTACAGAGCGCAAACGCCATTGTGCAATGATTATGAAACAGCACAATCCCGGCTTGACCGACCCGCAGTTAAGACAGCTTATCGCTGCCCATATTGATGATGACAGCTTTTGCCGTTACATAATCCAGCAGGACATAAACGGGATAGCCCTTGACCTACGGGAAGCCCATAGGGAGGATTTTTTCAGCGTCCCGGAGGATAACCCGCTGAAAGATTTTTTGCAGACCGCCGAAGAAACCGCCAAAAAGGACAGCGACCCGGAGAAAGCGTCTTTGGTGTTTATCTGCAAACGGCTCCGGCTCAATTATGGCAAGTTGAACGGGGAAGACAAAGCGGCGCTGAAACGGCTTGCAGGAAAATCGGACTTGCTGAAAAATCCAATCCCGCAGCGGGGACGGAAGTAAAAAAATTTAAGGATTTAGGAAAGGAGCAGTAATAATGAGTTCAGTTACGAAAAGAATTAGCGAAATAAAGCAACCGAGAGGCGGATATATAAAACCATCTCAATTTTCCGTACATAAA
>CAJTRE010000089.1:333-805 GCA_910578495.1 uncultured Dorea sp. | reverse complement strand
ATCGGCGTGGACGTGTCAAACTTCTCTGTTGAGGATATGAACTCCACGTTGTATTCCTGGAACAGCGCCATCATGTTTGCGAAGTCGAGAATGGAACGGCTGATGCGGTCGAGCTTGTAAACAACCACCCTGGCAATCAGCCCGCGCTTGATGTCCTCCACCAGCATTTGAAACTGGGGCCTGTCCGTATTCTTACCGCTGTAACCCTTATCTTGATACTCCCGGCAGCTTCCACCCCTCAACTCATATTTGCAAAACTCAATCTGACTTTCGATAGAAATACTATCTTTCTTGTCGATGGACTGTCTTGCATAAATCGCGTCAATTCGATTGTTCATTTTGCGCTCCCTTTCTGAAAAGAAACGGAGCTGCTGACAGCTTCATTATACCGTCAGCAGCCCCGCAAATCAATCTCTATCTGAAAAAATCACGAGGTGGGCTTCTCCCTCTGCTGGTACTTGCGAAACACCTC
>CAJTRE010000089.1:0-269 GCA_910578495.1 uncultured Dorea sp. | reverse complement strand
GGTTTTCCAGCGGGATTTCCCGGCCCTGGAAATTGACAATCTCGGTCTGCGTTTTGTAGCTGATATGCTCCATAGGCAACTCCTTGTTTTCAAATTTTCAAACGGGCCTGTGATGTAGCTGCGGACATTTGTCCGGCGTTTGTCCGAAAAGTGGGCGCTATTTACTCACACTCGTTTTATTTATACTTGTTATTGTTCTTATAGTTCTTATTAGAGGACAGGTTTTTTGCCTGCGTCAGCCGGGTTTCTGCCCTATTACAAGAACAGTT
>CAJTRE010000088.1:228-805 GCA_910578495.1 uncultured Dorea sp. | reverse complement strand
ATGGCGGCGTCTATGAGCGCAGCTTTGAAATTGATGGAGAACAGGCGGATATTTACAGGATCGCCCTGTCGGAATAGCCATACTGGTACAAGGGATACGGCAGAGCTGCAAGCTGCCTGGGGGAAGAATGATAGGATTAAAAAGAGGAAGCGTGGAGCTTTTATCCCATCAGGAGGAATGGGATAAAAATGCTGAAAATGTAATTTTGGAATTGAAGCAGCTTTTCGGAAATGCCGCTGTTGACATCCAGCATGTGGGAAGCACTGCGATTGCTTCCATTTATGCAAAACCAATTATTGATATTGTGATTGGCCTCCGTGATTTGAATGATATTTCACCTTATATGCAACTGTTGGAAGAACACGGTTTTATTTTTCGCGGGGAAGATGTTGCCGGGCAAATGCTGTTTGTAATGGGTGATTTTGAAAAAGATACGCGCACACATCATATCCATGCAGTCAAATGGAATGGGACAGAATGGAAAAACTATATCAATTTTCGGGATTATCTGAATTGCCATCCTGATAAAGCAATGATATACGATGCCTGTAAGAAAAAACTGGCGTTACAATTTCCA
>CAJTRE010000088.1:0-207 GCA_910578495.1 uncultured Dorea sp. | reverse complement strand
AGAGGGCAAGCAGGAATTCATAGAATGCCTGCTGAAAGAAGCATATATATGGAGACAGCGGCAGGATACATAGAGAACACAAAGAGACGATGAAGGAGGTCAAAGATATGATCGACATTGACATTATGAAAAGGTTTCCGGGAGTCGGCTGTGCCTGTATTAGGAATAACGGAGAAACACGGTATGATTTTTATGGCTTTTCGGATA
>CAJTRE010000087.1 GCA_910578495.1 uncultured Dorea sp. | reverse complement strand
CACCGCCATTACATATCTTACTTCTTTATGACTACTCTCTATAAAGCGTGTCCCTTATTTGTTAGCTGCCTACTCTTTTTATTGGCTTTTTCACACTTTTCTACATTTCAGGTTTCAGAATGGCAGCAGGACTAAGCCTTTTTGAAAATGCCCGGCAATTTGACGCACTTACTACCACTATGTGGCGTTTTCCTATAAACCCCCAACGGCATAGTATTTAAGGAAAGTAAAAAGGCAGCAGTCCATTATGAACCCTGCCTAAACAATCCATATTCCGCTTTTAATTCTCTTTTATACTTATAGAACGTATTCCTTGCAAGCCCTATCAGCTTCATACAATCGGCATCTGACAGAGTACCGTTAAAATCCTTGCTATGCTTCTGTATCTGTTTCTTTGCTTCAATGGATTTCTTTGTTGTCAGCTTTACCCCCTGCTTCTGTCCGATCTGCTTCCCGTTTAATCTCGCTGTTTCTATACCCTCTTTCGTTCTCTGATGCAAGTCCTGTACTTCTTTCTTCGACTGCTCAAAGGCAAGCCTTATCTGTTCCTTTGCAAGTGACATAAGATATTTATTCACACCCTCTAAGATAAAATCAACATTTGTCCCGGTCATTAATATATTGCTCTCTAATGCTTTCTTATATGTACTTGTGTTGATATGCGGCTCTTTCAGAAATACAAGCCTTAATATTTCTAATCTGTCTGTCAATGCTCTGCTGTTTTGATACTTATTATCAAAATGTGATTGCTGAATAAACGGACTTATGATATACTTTGTGACATGGGAAACCAGAGAGCCAAAGGCGGCAACCCCTCTTATTCATTCGGAGGGTATCAAAGCCCTCCAGACGAAAGAAAGGAGGGCGATACAATGATTACATATCAGGATTTCTTTTT
>CAJTRE010000086.1 GCA_910578495.1 uncultured Dorea sp. | reverse complement strand
GTCACATCCTGAAACACAATAGAATACAGCGACAATAATGTTTCTGGCTCTATCTTCGATATATCCATGCCGCCAACTGTAATCTTTCCCTTGTTAATATCCCAAAACCGTGCCGCAAGGCGTGACACCGTAGTTTTTCCACCGCCAGAGGGACCGACTAAAGCGGTAACTTCACCCTGCCTTGCGGTAAAGGATACGTCTTTCAATACAGTTTCCCCGGTATTATAAGCAAAACCCACATGGTCGAACACAATATCATAGTCTTTATTCGTTACCCTGCTGCTTCCTGTCTGGATAGGCTGGTCAAGAATTTCATTCATGCGGTTTATGTTCGTTTTGGTGGCGATTGCCGCCGCAAGATTCTGTAATGCTCCTTCAAGCGGGGCATACAGCCTTGAAGCCACAAGCAAAAACATGAAGAACAGAGGAATATCAATCTCCCCATGAATAAGCAGTACAGAGCCTACAAGCACAACCGTAGCAATCCCAAATTTCAAGATCAGTGTTGACGAAACAACAAAAAGCGCCGTTCCAAGCTCTGTGATAATATGCCGTTTTTCCACAGCATCAATTTTTTTATAAAGCCCTTTCAGATAACTTTTTTCCGCATTGTTCGCCTTTAAGTCCTGCAGACTTTCGATACACTCCTGCACACCTCCCTCAAGCGCGACATTCGCCTCTACGGATTTTCGGTTGAAATATTCCTGTATGCGGGCGGAAAAGAATGTAATCGCAAATGCAATCGGCAAAACCCAAACCGCCGCAAGAGCCATGCGCCAGTCGTAGGCAAAAAGACAAATCCCAATCAAAGTTGTTGAGATAAGGGAACCTGCCAAAGCGGGTACATAATGGGAAAATACCGCTTCAAGCGTTGCACAATCTCCCATAATGGAATTTGTCAGATCGGCAAGGTCTTTTTTCCCAAAAAAGGACAATGGGATTTTACGGAGCTGTTCCGCTAAGGATATACGCCTTACCCCGCTTTCCACATAAGTCGCTAAATAGGTTGCATTATATTGAAACCAAGTCGCAATAAATATCAGGCATAAGCAAACCAAAACGCCAGCCACATAGAAAGCAATACGGCTTCCAGATACCTCGCCATTCATGGTATCAATAACAAAGTAATATAGAAGCCCGACAGGGAGCATAAATGATATATCCTGTGCAACACAGGCAATACAGCCTTTTATCAGATCAACAGCCCCCTGCTTTGATAACGCAAAACGTCTTTGTAATGTCTTAATCATGCGTTTACCTCCAATCCCTTATTTTCATTCAAGATTTTCCTGGTGTCTTCCGAAGAAAGACGCCATGCTGCCGCTTCGGAATAATTCTTCCACATATGTGTAAAGATACCGTTTCTCTCTATCAGTCTTCTATGTGTGCCGCTTTCCACAATCTTGCCATCCTGCAACACATAAATGCAGTCTGCTCCTGTGATTGATGACAGCCTGTGTGCAATCATAATAACGGTTTTCCCTTTTGAAAGGACAGATAAAGCCTGCTGCACACGCACTTCATTATCCGGATCGGCAAACGCTGTAGCTTCATCCAGAATCAGGATAGGCGCATTTTTCAGAATGGCACGGGCAATCGCTATTCTCTGCTGTTCCCCTCCAGACAGATATACCCCGTTTGTACCAATAACCGTATCTATGCCATTTGGCAGTTTTTCGATAATATCCATGCATTGTGCGGCTTTCAAGGCATCTGTGATTTCTTCCCGTGTTGCATCAGGCTTTGCCATCTGCACATTTTCCAATATAGATGTTTTGATGAGGCGA
>CAJTRE010000085.1 GCA_910578495.1 uncultured Dorea sp. | reverse complement strand
CATCTCTCTAGCCATACCTATTTCTCCTCCGTAAACAACTTCTCTAAAGAAGCAGAAATATCAGCTTCCAACACATGAATCCGCGCCACAATATCCTCCACTTTTTCCGGTGCCTGATACTCATAGAAATATCTCGTCATAGGTATTTCATAACCCACCTTCGTCTTTTTCTTATCAATCCATGCGTCCTCTGCATATGGTAGAACTTCTCTCTCAAAATATCTATCAATATCCTGCACCAACGGTACATTCTCTGTATCACGCAGACTTACATCCGCAACAGCTTTCCCTTTTTTCAGGACGATTTCTCCATTTTCATCTCGCAAAGGTCTTTCCACCACAATTTTGTTATATCCAAACTCTACGGTCTCAAATATTTTACTCTCACAATAGATACCTCTCTTATCTCCATACACAGCGCAGTTTTCAAAAGAACCATAAGCCTTTACAATCAATTCCCGACACTGATCCGTAATATCGTTTCTTTTCGTTCCAATGCTCTTTCTCCTTGCCTCATAGCAATGAGAGGCATCTATAAGCTGCACTTTTCCTTCCCGATATGCCGGTTTATTCTTGGAGCAAATCCAAATGTATGTACTGATGCCCGTATTCATGAACATATCCGTAGAAAGCTGCACGATACAATCCAGCCAGTCATTTTCCAAAATATATCTTCTGATTTCCGACGGACCGCTACCAGCATCCCCTGAAAATAGCGGAGATCCATTTTGTATAATTGCCATTTTCCCATTGGGCGCAAGTTTGGAAAGCCCATTTAACACAAACAACTGCTGTCCGTCACTGATTTTAGGAAGTCCCGGCGCAAATCTGCCCTGTTCTCCTCTTGCAGCTTCTTCTTCCACCTTTTTCTGTTCCCGTTTCCAGTCAATCCCAAAAGGTGGATTGGAAATGCAGTAATCAAATGTAAAACCTTCAAACTGGTCGTCTGACAAAGTATCGCCGAACCGCATATTGTCCGGATCTCCGCCACGAATCATCATATCCGCTTTTGCTATCGCATAAGTAGACGGATTAAACTCCTGCCCAAAACAAGTAACTTCTATATCGCTGTTCAAATCATGGATTCTCTCTTCCATACAGGAAAGCATCTGGGATGTTCCCATTGTCATATCATAAACAGTCATTCCGCCGGCGTCTAAATTGGCATCCGCAAGCAGCAAATCCGTCATAAGGTAAATAATATCTCTGCTGGTAAAATGCGCTCCTGCTTCCTCCCCAAATGACTCTGAAAAACGGCGCACTAAATCTTCAAAAATATAACCGCAATCCACGGCACTGATTTTATCAGCGCCCAGATATCCTTTCTCAGAATTAAACTCTTTGATAATCAAATACAGTGCATTGCTCTCCACCATTCTTTTGATGATATTATCAAAATCAAACTTTGAAAGAACATCCTGCGCATTTGCAGAAAATCCTGCCAAATAGTCTTTAAAATTCGTTTCTATATTATCCGGATCAGCCAAAAGCGTCTCAAATGTAAACTTGCTTGTATTATAAAACTGATAGCCTGATGCCCTTGTCAGAAAACCATCAATAACCGCCAAATGCTTAACTTTTTCATACTGTGCAAGCACGTTATCATGAGTAGGAAGTAAGCAATCATGAAATCTTTTTACTACTGTCATCGGTAAGATAACAAGTCCATATTCATGCGGCTTGAACGGTCCTCGAAGCATATCTGCCACATTCCAAATGACAGTCGCTTTTTCTGCTATATTGATTCCAACATCACTGATTTTATTGTTACTCATCCCCATCAGCTTCCTCCTGCGTTCTTTTATAATTTACCAAATCTGCAAAATCGCAATCCAGCTTTTCACATATACGCTCTAAAACAGATAAATTCACAGACTCTCCATTTGTCATTTTCGCCATAGTGCTTGAACTTAACCCCGTGCTTTTACATAAGTCACCCTTTTTCATACCCTTATCGATCAATAACTTCCATAGTCCGTTATAACTGATTGCCATAATATAGTTCCTCTTACTTTCTACAAATCAGAGTTTCATAATATATTTAAAATCATAGCATTATTTTCTCAAATAATCAATTTGAATATTCAAATACTGTAATTTAAAATTCAAATATTTTTCTACTTCAACGCCTCAATCAAAAGATTTAATG
>CAJTRE010000084.1 GCA_910578495.1 uncultured Dorea sp. | reverse complement strand
CTTGCAGCCGCAGCCGGCGCTTCTGCCAAAGCAGAACCAAAAGCTTTTTCTGTCTGGCTCTCGCCCTTCTTTGCATCTAAGGACTTCATCGTCGGGATTTTAAGTCAGTTTAATTTAAAATGGCTTATTTCCCTTTATTTAGCCGCTTTTCGGTATCTCGACCACAGCAATTTAACGCTGTTTCATTGATTAAAACTCTTGAATTTGTCGTACTCTTGTCGTATGGCACACAAGTTGTCGTACCCTCTGTCAGTCCTAGCCGGACTCTTTCCTAAAATACATCCAATTTGTGTGCTAAATTTTCAATCGCTTCCTGTTTCTTTGCATCGGTGACTTCTGCATAAATGTCCATTGTGGTTTCAATATTAGCGTGTCCCATAATGGACTGGATCACCTTTAAATTTGTTTCATTCTCGCAAAACCTCGAACAAAAGGTATGCCTCAAATGATGACATGAGAAATGTGGTATTAGCACAGGCTCCCGGTGTTGCTTGGAAGCATTAACCACTTCTTCTGCATTGTACGATTCGTATATACGCTTAATTGCCCGGTTGATAGACTGCGGATTGTGGACGTATCCAAAACGGTTCATAAAGATAAAACCTTTCATCCCATCAATCTCCGTTTCATTGAATCCATTTTCCTGCTGGTCTGCAAGCTCCGCCCGGAGTGCATCATAGACCGCATCCATCATCGGAATAAATCGTATACCCGCTTCTGTCTTTGGGAGTGATATAGAAAATGTACACATCGGGTGTTCCTTAAATTCCCTGCTGTAATAAACCAAACTGTGGTTGATGCTGATTATACGTTTTTCAAAATTTACATCTTCCCACCTTATCCCGATTGCTTCCCCAATCCTGCACCCCGTCCCTAACAAGAACTTAAACAAAGATGTCCAGCGGTAATATGTAGGATTGTTTTCTATATAGTTTATAAAAGCTCTCTGCTGTTCCAGAGTTAAAGCGTGTCTTACGCCATGATTTCTACCCGGCTGTTTTTTTATCTGCGCCATAACCCCGTCACTCGGATTGTTACGGATAATATCATCCCGCACTGCCAACTGGAATGTTGGGTGAAGCACCGTATGGATTGTTTCTAATGTGTTAATCTGCATTTCCTTATCTTTCAGTAAATGCTGGTAGAATTGAAGCACATCAGAAAATTTTATCGCTGCAATTTTCTTTTTCCCAAACCCTTTCCTGATAAAACGGTCATACATATATTTGTAGTTCCTCATGGTTGTTCCCCTGAGTTCCGACTTTGTAGAGATATACCTGTCAAAAACAAAGTTGACCGTTGCACTGCCAGCTACATAGGTATCCAATCCGTCTAACTGGTCTTTAATCAGCTTTTCTTCCCTCTCACGCAGCTCCATAATGTCCTTAGAGTATATGCTCCGGCGTTTCCCTTCCGGATCGGTATAGGTATAAACATATTTGCCATCGCAACTGCGCTGAGTTTCGCCCTTTCTTAAAACCCTCCCTTTATTATCCTTTCTTGATTTTGCCATCTCTGCTCCTTTCTCAAGGAAAGAGATTTCGTACTAACTACTTATCGGTTCTTCCATTGCATACTGCAAATCAATCCCCTTTTGTAGCACCTGCGTTATGGTCATGTCATGTTTGGACGCATATTCCCTGAGTTTTGCGGCTTCTTCCTCTGTCAGTTTCAACCCGATAAGGCTTTTTTTCGGATTGTCAGACTTTGGTCTGCCTGTCCTCGCCACAATATACACCTCCATCCATTTCATAATCATTATACTTTTAGTTTAACCAAAAGTCAACACTTATTTTCGGTTATACGAAAAATCTTTCTGCTTTGCATATACGCATCTTGACTATTTCACACGAAATGATTCTAAATACTGGTCAAACGTATCTAAATCAACCAATACCATTCTGTCAATTTTCAATATTGCGCCTGCATCTTTCGCCAAAGACTGAAATTTATTCATTCCCATGCTGTACATTTCTGCGCCTTCTTTATATCTGACTAACCTCTTTTTGTTAATCGCCTTCGGTATTCTCTGCATCAAAAATATCCTCCTAATTCTTTGCACAGCTTTATCTGCTAATAAACAGGCAGAATACGCTTCTTCCCATTTATTAGCAGATAAAAACTGCAATACAGGTGGCGGCTCATTACGCCGCCCACATCGGTCTTGCACCGTCATTTCATTGACCGGACTGCGGTTTTCCCGCAGCCCGGAAGTATCATTATCACAGATATGCTTCATCGCCCCATGTAACTGCTACATATTTTGCCCGATCTCACTCGCTCCTTACCTTTGCTTCAATGTCCTGCTTCGACATTTCCTCACGTTTCACCCTGTTATAAATCAGGGCAGGTACGTCATGG
>CAJTRE010000083.1 GCA_910578495.1 uncultured Dorea sp. | reverse complement strand
AAGGTAAAGGAAAAGAGGAAAGTTTATAAGGAGGACAAAATGGAAACAGCAGGATGACACCGCAACAGTCAGAAAGTCTATCATTGAACAGATGAAACCAGAGCAAAAAACTGTTCCTGCTGAAACAAAACCGTTGGAAACAGAAAGACCACCACAACCAAAGCCTTCCATGCTTCTGTTAATAGTTTTATAGTGAAATCCAACAGGAACAACTTGACAGGGTGTTCTTAATTGAATATAATGTACTTGAACGGGAAGTACATTATAGGACAAAAGGAGGGTGTTGTGGAAATCATAATTAGCAGTAATACGAGCAAACCTATATATGAGCAGATAACTTCACAGATAAAAGCCATGATTATGAGCGACGAATTACAGACTGGCGATCCTATTCCCTCTATGAGAGCGTTGGCAAAGTCCATTCATGTAAGTGTCATTACTGTTCAAAAAGCGTATGAAGATTTGCAGCGAGATGGTTTTATCGAAACAACAGTTGGTCGTGGTAGTTTTGTATCGGCACAGAATAAAGACTTTTATCAAGAGGAACAACAACGGTTAGCAGAAGAACATTTACAAGAGGCTGCTGACATCGGACGAACAAGCGGAATACCTTTAGAAAAATTGATTGAACTTTTAACGATGTTTTATCAGGAGGAGGAATAACTATGGATGCTATTTTACAGGTAGAAAATTTGACAAAGCAATACTCTGGTTTTACATTAGACCATGTTTCATTTTCTGTTCCTAAAGGTACTATCATGGGGCTGATCGGTGAGAACGGAGCAGGAAAAAGCACAACAATCAATGCAATCCTTGACCTTATCAATAAAGATGATGGTACAGTTGCTTTTTGGGGACAGGAGTTATCTTCATCGAAGCAACTTAAAGAGGACATTGGTGTTGTATTTGATGGTATCAATTTTTATGAAACACTTACCCCCACAAAAGTTGGGAAAATTTCAAGTGCAGCATATAAACAGTGGGATAAGCATTTATATAAAGAGTATTTAAAACGCTTCCAGCTTTCTGCGGATAAAGAAATTAAAACGCTGTCCAAAGGCATGAAAATGAAATTGTGCATTGCCGTTGCCCTTTCCCATAAACCTAAACTGTTGATTTTGGACGAAGCTACCAGCGGTCTTGATCCAGTAATGCGGGATGATATTCTCGATGTTTTTTTGGAATTTGTGCAGGACGCAAATCATTCCATTATGATGTCCTCTCATATCTCAACCGACTTAGAGAAAGTTGCCGATTACATTACCTTTATTCATCAAGGCAAAGTCGTTTTCAGTAAAAGAAAAGATGAACTGCGTTACCACTACGGTATTATTAGATGTGGTGCAGCAGTTTTCAATCAGATTGATAAAAAAGAAGTCCTTGCCTACCGTAAAGATGATTATCAGTGGAATGTGCTTGTTGCTGAAAAGGAAAAAGCTAAAAGAAAATATAAAAATGCAGTAGTGGATGATGCAACGATTGATGATATTCTGCTGATGTATGTGAAAGGAGTGCAAGCTGAATGAGAAGCCTTATTTTAAAAGATTTATATAATATTGGACATAATGCAAAGTCTATGCTGTTTGTTCTGGTGGTATTTGCGGTTGTCCTTATCCCGGCATCGGGCGTTGAATCATATACCTTTGTATGTGCGATATTGTGCAGCATGATGATTGTGACCACATTTACTTTTGATGATAATTCAAAATGGACACGATATTCCATGATAATGCCAGTATCAAAAAAGGATTTAGTTGGTGGAAAATTTGTTGTTTTGGCAATCTTCTGCCTGATTGGAAGTCTATTCGGGCTGGCAGTATCAGCAATCGCTGGATTGGCTTTGAAAAAGATTACTTTTGACCTTGTTGGAATTGGAAAGCTGCTATTTATAACTTTGATAGCATTGGTAATATCTCTTGTTTTTGGAAGTATATCAATTCCTCTTGTATTCAAGTTTGGGGCAGAAAAAGGGCGAGTGTTATTGTTGGTGTCCTTTCTTATTCCTGCGGCAATTTGCTTTGGAGTATATCAGGTACTTATTTTATTAGGTATCGAAATAACAGACCTGCTTATATTTGTTCTGCTATGTTGTTCGCCGATTATTGCTTTGGTCTGGTGCTATATAATGTATCAAATTAGTTGTCGAATTTTTGCAAAGCAAGAATTATAATCTGAAAACAGTTTGGAGGTGTATTTATGAAAGGCAAGAGATTTGATATCACAGAGACAGAGGGCGGTGTGAAAGGTCTTTATGTGATTGTCGATAAAGAAACAGGTGTAAATTATCTTATGGCGAAATTTGGGATTACCGGGGGACTATGCCCGTTACTTGATAAGGACGGTAAGCCGATTATCAGCAGGCAGCAAAACTATACCGCTTAGGAACAAAGCTATCAAAGAATATAGGAAGAAAAAGGAGCAGCAAACTTCAAATGACAATGGGGATTTCAGTAGCAGGTTCTATTTTAGGGGTTGTATTTACAAACAAGGCGTATTCTTTCGTCCCGATTCCCGATAAAAGTTTACTATGTCTTTTTCCGATGATACAGATTCCTATGATTTATGGAAAAACATTTTCTTCCGATGATTACCAAATGGCACTCATTTGATTGAAAACGGAGTATGTATTAGCGGCTCTATATTTCCTTTCCTTTTAGAGCGAAACGGAGTCAATGATGATTCACATATCGTTCCTGTTTCGGAAGAATGGAATTTGATTGTTGTGAATCATTGGAACGAAATACCAGAAGACTACAGTGTAACATTAACGGAATTATCAAACGGACAAAAAGTTGACAGCTGGATATATCCGTATCTGCAGGAGATTCCCTTTGCCGACATAAAGAACGTGATCCCCACATACAGGACAGTGATATGGTGGAGCTTGCCGGACAGGTCTTAGGGAAACTGGAAGCCATGAGCGATGCGGAATTTGCAGAGGTGGCATTGGAAGCGGCGGAGTGATTAACGCAAATCTTTTATAGCATTATTCGACAGAACGTGCTATAATTCTCTTAGTCAGATT
>CAJTRE010000082.1 GCA_910578495.1 uncultured Dorea sp. | reverse complement strand
ACAAAATAAATAATCGGTCCAAAGAGCAAAAGGACTACAACAATTACAAGCCACATGGTACTGTTCCCAATGCGATAGCGTGGATGCCGTAAAATGTGCCTTACCGCTGCTACTGCAAGAGCAATATCTATCAGCAGAACGGGAGCAAGAAAAGGTAGAATTTCAAATAATATGTTCAATAATTTTACCTCCTATTTTATCCTTTTAATAATATTATCATAATGATAATATAAAGTCAATAGGAAACCGCCCCACTGATTTGGGACGGTCATTTTATTTGCCTGTATTTTCTGCCGGAGATACGATTACGCCTATCGTCCGCAGCTTGCGCTCTGAGTTAGGTTCATTGTTTTTTACTGCGTTGATTATCTTAGAAATACTTGTTGCAAGAGAAATCAATTCATCATCAGAAAGATATAGTGGAGAAAGAGAAAATCCCGTCATATCTTTTCTAATATTGATATTCGGGGAGTGGCAATATTCTTGAAACTGCTTTGCAAACCCAAAGAAATATTGCATGAAATACTGCATATAAAGTTCGCCTGAATTATTCTCAACCATTGTTTCCATATCACTGTTAATGTTGTGCGCCAACGAATAAGTTTTTTCTACCGTACCGCGCACAGGTGTTTCCTCCACCACCTGTATAATACCGTCGCTCAACATTTTTTTGAGATACCGGTATAAGGTGGCTTGGGGAATGTCGTTATAAATATCAGCCAACTGTTTCGCAGTTGCTTTCCCTTGGGAATGTATTTCAAGCAGCAATTTACACTTCACCGGATTTGTAATGCACTCCATAAGTCTATCCGTCATCTTTCATCCTCCTGCGTTGATATATGAAAATATTATCATTTTGATACTAAAAAGTCAATTGACACGTTGCCATACCACAATTAAAAATTTGAAACATTTTTTGGTGTATGTTTGGCATTTTTGAAAATCGTCAGCTTCCCATAACCCATCTCATACACCTGATCGCACAGCACTTTTATATCCTCTTTGTTGTGGCTTACCAAAATAATAGATTTTCCTTCATCCCTTAAATTTAGAAGAATTCATCTTCTACCCCCTGATTATCCAAACCATTCATTGGTTCGTCCAGAATCAGAATATCCGGATTTTCCATGATAGCCTGAGCAATCCCAAGTCTTTGACGCATCCCTAAAGAATATTTTCCAACTTTCTTTTTACTGTGCGGATCAAGTCCAACTCGTTCCATGCTCTCCATTATTTCCTTTTTTCCAATAATATTTTTAATGCTTGCAAGATACTCCAGATTTTTATATCCGTTATAAGAATTAAGAAAACCGGGTGTTTCAATAATAATTCCTATATAATCGGCAAAATCTGTATCCTTTCCGACTTCTTTACCGTCAACAATTACCCTGCCGCTGTCAGGCTTTAAAAACCCTATGATCGTCTTAAATAAGACAGTTTTTCCAGAACCGTTTCTTCCAACAATTCCATAGATTTTTCCTCTTTCAAATTCTATGGAAACATTACTAAGAGCAGTATCTGAACCAAATTTTTTTATTACCTTATCAACTTTTATAATGCTTTCCATACTCTTAAACTCCTTCCGTTTCTTTCCCTTTCAGCAAATAACTACTTAGTTGGTATCCTTATACTGGCGATTCTAGGCACGAAAAAGCACTTTCAGCTACTTTACAGCCAAAAGTGCGATTTAGCCTATAAAATCAACGTTTCTTGACATATCCACCACTACCAGTTCTATTCCGACACTCACAGGAATTTCCCTTTTCAACTCCTTTTCCAGTGCATTTTCCTTATTCGGAGTAAATACGAAATGGTCGAAGAACTGCGTAAATTCAAGGATTTCTAGGTATCTGCGCGACATAGCAACACGGCAACCTCCACATGCACCGTCCCTCCAAACTGGTCCACCCCGCGCACCTTCCGCAACTCATACCCACCCTCACACAACACTTTCAAATCCCTCGCCAGGGTGGCAGAATCACAGCTTACATAGACAATCCTCTCAGGCCGCATCCTAAGCATCGTTTCCAAACATTTCTCATCGCATCCCTTACGGGGCGGGTCAACCACTATCACATCCGGATGCAGCTTATCACCGGCTCCATCATCTTCTGATTCCCCCAAATTACTTTTTACTTCCTCTTCCCGTCCGGCCCTTTCATAAAAAGCGGGCAATACATCCTCCGCTTTTCCCTCATAAAATTCTACATTGCTTATCTGATTAATACGCGCATTTTCCACAGCATCCTCTATGGCCTGGGGCACCACCTCCACGCCATAAACCTGTCTTGCTTTCTTGGCCATGCAAAGGGAAATCGTTCCGATACCGCAGTACAAATCCCAAACAGTCTCCTTGCCCGTCAAGTCCGCATATTCCAAAGCCAGTCCATATAGTTTCTCTGTCTGTCGTGGGTTCACCTGATAGAAAGAAAGCGGCGAGATAGAGAACGTAAGACCGCAAAGTGTATCCTGTATACATCTGCTGCCCCAAAGGACTCTGATCTCCTTTCCCATAATCACATTGGTTTTATCCATATTGACACTGAGAGAAATGCTTGTAATCCTTTTATTCTGTCCGCTTTCTCCAAAGCCTGCTATATTTATCCCGCGAAGCTTTTCCACCAGTCTTTCTTCTGCCGGAAGCTTCTTTCCGTTTACCACAAGACACACCATAATCTCTCCGGACCGGAACCCTGTACGTATCAACACGTGCCGCACCAATCCTTCACCGTTCTGCTCCCGGTAAGCTGTCACCTGGTTCTTACGCATATATGACAGTACAGCCTCCAGAATCAGCTTATTCTCGGGCGCTCCCAGTGCACAGTCTGTATTGGCGATAATATCGTGGGTTCTCCCTGCATAGAAACCGGTGACAAGATTCCCCTCTCTATCATACCCCACGGGGAATTGCGCCTTATTTCGATAATGCCAAGGTTCTTCCATACCTACGATCGGCTCCATGACTGCATCCATCTGTTCTTCTGTAAAACTGCCAATACGCAGCAAATTATTCCGTATTTTATCTTGTTTATAGTTAAGCTGCCTCTCGTAACTCATGGCCTGTATCTGGCAGCCCCCACATTTTTGATAATACATACATTTTGGCTCTACACGAAAAGAAGAAGGCGTTTCCACCTTC
>CAJTRE010000081.1 GCA_910578495.1 uncultured Dorea sp. | reverse complement strand
ATACCCCTTGATCAAGCGAAAAACAGTGCTTTTTCCGCATCCGCTCGCACCGTACAAGGCATATTTCTTTCCTCTCTCAAAACAAAATGTAAATCCGTTGAGGATCTGCTTTTCTTTTGAATACCCAAATTGAACCTTGTCAAACGATACCGAAACTGCCTTCTCGCTTTGATCTATATCCTGGTCTTCACTTTCAAACTGGTCTTTGGCGTCTTCTCCCAGAAGCTCCCAGCACTTCTTTCTCACTTCCTTCGTTCCATTGATCGCCCCCAGATACCCCAGCAGTGCTGCCACCGGATTTCCTACATTATTTGCCAGTCCAAACAGCAGTGACACTGTTGCAACAGCGATCACTCCCCTGACTGCATGATATGTAAAAAACATCTGTGATCCAGCCTTCAGTAAATAGACGCACAATGCCATCAGACAGGAATTCCATGTCCGCAGATTCTTCTGGGCAAGCTTGGAAGCTTCCAGTTTCCCCACTCTCTGTTGAAAGCCTGCTGCCATAACCTGTTCTTTCCCGGCAGACTTATATAGTTCAAATGCGCGGAGCAGATCGTCTGTTTCCTTGGTATAATCCTCTTTTTCCTCCGAAACCAACAGCGCTCTCTTTTCCAGCTTTTTTCTCAACAAAAACGGATGGATCACGGACGGGATCGCAAACACAAGTACGACCAGCAGATAGGGAACTCCTACCATGCCGATCGCCGCAAGCATGATAACCAGCTGAACACTATCTCCCAGAAATTCGATCACATTAGAGAAATAGTCTTCCTCGATCGTCTGGATATCATTCAGCAAAATGGACTCATAATACTCTTTCCCTTTCAAATGATATCTGACATATCCGAGTTGATATGCCTTACTCAAAACATCGCTCCGAAACTGCCTGCATATCTCATATAAAATCGTTCTTTTTACGACTGCCAGAATATTCAGACACACCAGCAGCACAATGAGGATCACGATACTGGCAATCGTGATCCTCTCTGCCTTCCCTTCTACAGGGCTTCCGATCGTGTCCGTGATCCATGCATAACATTGATACAGCAATGTCAAAAAAGCATAAGCTACCACTGCCAGCAGGCTGTATAGCACAATCGTTTTTTTATTGTTTATCAGATATCTTTCCATGTATTCACTCCGTTTCAATTTTAACTTCTTCTGATATTAGCTGGTTCCCGTATCACTTTTCCTCCCAGATTCTCAATCTTAGGAGCTGCTGGTAAATAATTTAAGCATCTGACTTGTCCAAATCTCCATACACTGCGTTGTTATCAATCAGTGTACGTCCAGTACACCTCATTCATCCGCCTTGTGTATGAAAATTTATTCTACGTCATTTACACATGCTATTTATCAACAGTTCCTTAGTTATACCTAATTATAGCATAACACTCACGCATTAGCCTGAACCTTTTCAACTCTGATTACACTATCTGCCAATGAAATTTTACCCTTCCATGCAGATCAGTTTTATACTTCAACTCTAACCCTAGACACTCGCAATTTGTGATTTTCATAACCAAATCTAATAATATTTTCTTTCAATATAAACTGCCCGCTCTTTCTGGCAAGTATAACATCAAACGGGAAATGATAGTATACTGGCTTTTTTTCCCTAGTATTCGAATAATTTAGTAACTCCTTTTCACATATATAGAATTGGTAAAATTCCTCTGTATATCGTTCCTCTAGTTCCTGCATGAATATAAAATTAACCATCTCATATATTTCGGGCATTAGACTATCCGCCTTTGCACCATGTTCAATCTGCATTGTGCGGGCTGTCACATATACTCTTTCTATGCTATCTAAATAATCAAGGTGATAGTCAAAAAGTGTGTTGTTAATAGTAAATTGAATTGAATACAAATACCTGTTCTGTTATAATAAACTTATCTACAATATTCGAGGTGATAAGTTTATGAACGATAAGATTAATACACTCTTTGATTATATTAAACAGCTATGTGAATCTGAGCTGGATCGTATTATTAGTTTTGTACTCAGTATTATTTCTGTAAATCAGCAGCCAGAAGAAACACCCGTCTGCCCATACTGCAACAAAACGCACGTCATAAAGTATGGTCACAGAAAAGGTAAACAACGCTTCCTATGCCGTGACTGTAAACGTACATATATGCGCTCGACCAATACGATAATGTCAAATTCTCATTACAACCAGTCTGTATGGACAGATTTTATTCGTGATACATTATGTGGTGTATCACTTGATAAATCAGCAAAAAAATATGGTTTTTCACACCAGACAGCCTTTAATATGCGGCACAAAATACTTATGGCTTTACAGGATTTTCTTGAAAACAATCCTGTTCTTCTTTCTGGTATCGCTGAACTTGACGAAACATTTGTACTGGATTGTTACAAAGGCAGTCAGGTTCCTAAAACGGCAGGCCGCGAAGCACGCAAACACGGTGCAAAGGCCGCCAAACGTGGCATTTCAAATGAGTATGTAGCTATCTGCACCGGTATCCAGCGTGACGGCGGTGCCATTGCGGCTACTGTAAACCGGGCAAAACCATCAGGTAAAGAACTTGATGAAATATTTCGTGGACATATTGCGGAAGATACACTCGTACTTACAGACGGCCTTCGTAGCTATAATGTTCTCGAAACACTTACCAGTTGTACTGTTGTAGATGTAAAACAGGAAGCAGGCAGAGGCATATTTAACCTCAATACAGTAAATAGCCTGCATTCCTTTATCAAAGAGACCTATAATCATTATCGTGGAGTTGCTACAAAGTATATCAACCGCTATAATGTTTTGTTTTCTATTGCTTTCCGATGTGCAGATACTCTGAAGGATATGCTATTTTCATCCTTGTGCACAGTCGGTCAAAACTGTTACTGGCATAGTGTAAATGATATTCGCGACTATAAGTTAGTAATACTTTAAAGTAATGCCAACACAGTTATTGACTATCACCATGTAAATTGAACTGTTGATATTTTTTTGTCAAAGAGTATTGTATTCTTGCAAAAAAAAGGGTACAATCATTTTAGAAAAAATTATTGGATGATATAAATATAAATGGTGCTGGCAGGCATTGCATAGGAGGTATGAGGAGATGTCAAAAGAAATCAAGACGATAGGCGTACTGACGAGCGGGGGAGATGCGCCGGGAATGAACGCTGCATTGCGCGCGGTCGTGAGAAAGGCCCTGACAAACAATGTGAAGGTAAAGGGTATCAAGAGGGGCTACATGGGACTGCTCAACGAGGAGATCGTTGACATGGAGGCGTTCAGT
>CAJTRE010000080.1 GCA_910578495.1 uncultured Dorea sp. | reverse complement strand
CCAGGTCCTCGAGGCGTTCCTCCAGATTGAGGAACCAGAGCTTCATGTTATTGAACCTCCGGGAAGGCGCTGGAAATATTCTGGGGCCATATTGGGAAATCGATCCACAGTGGCTTGGGTGCGGTGGGACGCTCAACACTTCGGAGTGCCCCAGAGACGCCGCCGAATCTTCCTTATCTGCGATTTTGCAGGAGGACGTCCTATCCAAATATTATTTGACCCCAAAAGCCTGCCTGGGTATTCTGCGGCGGGCGGTGGAGCGGGGGAAGGACCTGCCGCCGCAATTGGAATTGGCGCTGAAGGCCCAGGCGGGCTTGATCTCCCTGGAGGAGCTCTCCACAAGCGCGCTGACCGGCGACGGGGGCCAGCATAAGTTTTTTGAGGAAGATTGTCTCACACCCTGGGATACCCAGCAGGCGAGAATCTTCACGCCGGAGAGCAAATCCCCAACGCTGGCAAGCGCCGACGGAGGCGGAGGCCGGAATTCCGGCGGACTGCTGTTCGCGGCGGGCGTGGTCAGCAAAGGCGGCGGAGACAGTTTTCTGATGCCGGAGCGGCACGCCTCCCTCAGCGGCGGAGGCGGCATGCCCGGCCAAGGATACCCCTGCGTGCTGACCGCCGCGTTCAATGCCGGGGCGGGCTCCGATGCTGGGACCACCGGCTATCAGGAGGAGGTCGCTCCCACACTGAAGGGGACCGCCAGCGGAAACATGATGCCCTCCGTCCTCTGCCTTAACGACCAGGGCGGCAGCGTCATGGAATGCTCAGAAGATGTGGCGGGAACGCTTCGGGCCCAGGAGCACGGCCATCAGCCGCTGGTGCTTGGAGTTTATGAAAACCACGGCATTGACGCAAGGTACACAGGGCCCCACAAGGTATCTCCCACTTTGCCAGCCCGTGCGGGCACCGGCTTTTCTAAACCTTATACACACGGTATAATTTCACACGATTAGAACGCCATCAAAGTTTTTAATAAAAAGCCCTACCCAATCCAAGCAAATCATGCGAAATGCTCAGGTTAGGTAGGGCTTCTTTTTAATCGCAGTTACAATATAGTACAGTGGCACTCACAATCGCACACACCTTTGCAAGCACAATTACAATTACAAACACATTCGCCACGCGTAAATATTGCTCCACTTAAACAAACACATTCACCACGTGTAAATATTCCTGCACTTACTCCAACAATAGTAATTTCTAAAGGAATATTCGTCGCGTGACGCATTTCTAATACTTGTTCAATATTTTTCGACATAGTATTGTTCCTTCTGCTCCTTTCAATTCAAGAATTGACCTGTCTATGCTTTTTTGCTGATGGTACCGTTCTATACGGATACGCTACAGGTATATTTTCCCACGTATTTGCAACTCGATCAAAATGGGAACAAATTCTAGAGGAAGTTATCTCGCGCCGATATTCTATATATGGCTTGTATCTTTTGTATGTTTCTACAAAAGTTCGATTCATCACACGTCGGACGACTTCCTCATCAAAATAACCACACACTAAACCAACAGATAACCTTTCAAAATATTGTAAAATAATCGTGATGTCTTTCACTGCCTTTTTTGATTGTTTGCTTTTTAAATCCACAGGCATATCTGGTGTCGCTTTCGCAAGCTTTTCCAAAAAAGAGTTTATACATTTCTCATCAATATTAGCTTCCAATTCGCTGTAACTCATACAATAATTGAATGCAGCATTTTGTGCATTCCATTTCTTGTTTTGTTTGATCTCAGACACAAGTAAGAACACTTGGATTCCTGTAAAAAGAAGAGCGATGACAGTAACTACTGTTCCAACTAAATCTAGAATTAATCTGTCCATATGCTTTAGCTATATTTCTAACCTTAAGTATACTTTCAAAGGCGGTGTACTCAATTACAGTTGCAATAACAGTCTCCACAATCACTATTGAAATTACAAACATCAATGTAATCCTGTATGTTAAACTGCTGAGGTAGAATTTTACTTCTTCGAATTGAGTGCCTTGACATAGTAATTCTATCTATAGCTACAAATAAGGAAACATTAGTTGTATTTCGTTTTTCAAGTAATCTCTCAAGCGTCATTTCAGGCATCTCCTTTTTGTAATTAATTTGAATTGCTAATGTACTAATCCCTCCCGTTCTTTATACTTTCTATATTTTTCAAAATATTGGGTAAACCATTGAACAAAACAGCCCCCGCCACATCTAGACAACAACTCGCAATTCTGACAGTCAGAGGATGGTAACATAGTGAATTTCTTATAAAGATTTATCATATATTCCGAATTCCAAAAATCAAGAAATGTTGTAGAATCGTGAAAATCCACCCCATATTTACCAGCACCGTATCCAGCCAAATGATTACACAAAAGAACCGATCCATCAGTATCAAAAATAAGACCGTTTCTTTTGTGAACGTGACACGTTGTAATTACTTGCCCTTTTTTCAGCATTTTCTCAAATGTATTTGGTTCACACATACATAGGGGAAATGTCTCATGAATTCGCAGTTTATCTGATAAAATTCGGCTTACAATATCGTATTTTTTTGCAAAAGAATAGTCCATCTCTAATTGCAGGCCTACATCTTGTTGATTATCACATTCTGTAATAACATAATTACAGTAAGCCATAAATATGGTTTTGTTTATGCTATTATCAACTAATGTCTGTGCAAACAAATCTAAAATCTGAATGTTTTCCTGTGTTAAGACATAAGACAAAGAATAATCAAGTCCAATTTCATCACAGTTTTTTAGCCCATCAATAAGGAGAGAAAAGCCCTTTGCCCCACAGTTATTTAAATACTCTCCATCGGAAGAACCTTTTATTGAAATGCCAAAATGTAATTTAGGATAATTATACCTCTTTAAAGCAAAACAGAAATCTTTATTAGACAATTTTATTCCATTCGTCACAATAACGATACTAACTTCTTTGCTCATTAAATATTCTAAAAGTTCAAAAAAGCCTGGATATACTGTTGGTTCTCCTCCAATTAATTTTATATTTTTAACTCCTATTTCTACAGAAATATCAACAAGTTTTTTTGCCAAAGCAATATCCATATCATTGGAAGTATCCATCTCTTGTGCATAACACCATTTGCAAGCGAGATTGCATGCCCGATTAACAGTAAGCCATGTTGAAAAAATAGACATATTCAAACATATCCTTCATTAATTCTTCTGTTTGTAAACTTGCTCAATTAATCCTTATATGTGATATTACTTCCGTAGCTAAAGATAGGAAAGCGCCGAGTGGAGGAAAAAGCAGGACACGAGAGGCGGATGATGCTGCAATTTTCGCATGAATGACTGAATTTTATGAGAGATATCAGCCGCAGTATAGGGTAGACAGCCTGAATGGACAGAAATCTTCAGAGCATGATTCAAGTACTCATCGGGATTGTATTCCGGAGCATAAGGCGGCAGGAAGAACACCTCAATTTTATCCTTGTGCTTTTCCAGCCAAGCCGCAGCAAGCTTGCCATGATGGACCTTCAGATTGTCCAAAATCAGGAACACTTTCCGCTCCGAAGTGCGGACCAGACGCTCCATAAAGCGGATCAGCCGCTGCTGGTCCATGGT
>CAJTRE010000079.1 GCA_910578495.1 uncultured Dorea sp. | reverse complement strand
TGCATTTATCATTTTGTTTGGAAGTTGTCTGTCAAATGAATATTCCAAAGGAACCTTGGTTTTAATGGTTACGAAAGGATTATCCCGTAAAGCTGTTATCCTTGCGAAATATACGGTAGCCGCCGCGCTTATGACAATCAGTTATTGGATTGGATATGCTTCTACATACGGTTATACAGCCCTTTTATGGAATGATAACCACCTTTCAAATGTTGCTTTCGCGGCAGTTTCACTTTGGATAATCGGCTTTCTATATTTGAGTATTTTAATGATTGGGTGCGTGATATTCAAACAGACTTTCACAAGCATACTCTTTACAGGCGGCATTGTCGCCATAATATCCTTACTCGGAATGATAGAACCGATTGCGAAATTCAATCCATTCATTTTAACTTCAAAAAATATAGATTTGATTTCCGGCGAAGCTGTTCCGGCAGAATTTATGATACCTGCTGTTATTTCCATTTCCTTATCCATTTTGGGGGTGTTGATTGCCATTCGCCTTTTCAATAAAAAGCAGCTTTAATTGTCGAATTTACAGCGATTTGAAGAAATACTCTTGAAGTCAACAATTTAACATCTGCGTAAATCTGCTGGACGACGGCAAAAGAAAAAAGCCGTCGTCCAGCAGACGTACTTCTATGCTCTTAATGCGGCGGCTTAGACTAAGCCGCTGTTTTATTATGGCGGCTTCGGGAGGTAGCCGTCATGTTGATTACAGTTATCACGAATAGCAGATTGTCAAAAAAATCCTATTTTCTGCAACGGCATATTCCGGTCATAGAGATGAACACACAAATCATCATAATTACTTAAATAACTCATATTACCAAACGCCTATGCGGTTTTATGCCTGCATGGGCGTTTGTTGTAATAGCCCCCTACTGGGAGGAAAGGGGGTGATGAGAAAATGAGGTATTCCGAACAATTTATGGAGCATATCGAATATGCCTTTGCCGCGTTCTGTAAAATCGTTCTCCGCAATGCGGCAATCAGCGCGTACCGCGATTTGGGACGGAAACAGAAGCATGAAGTATCACTTGACTATCTGATGTCGGAAACGTCTTTTGAACCGTTTGCAACCGATAACTATTTTGAGCAGTATGTTTATGAGAAGCCGACTGTTTTTGTCGTGCAAGGGAAAGAAGTCGTCGTTACAAGTAAACGGTTAGCCGACGCATTAGCTAACCTGTCAGAACAAAGGCGTACTGTTCTGCTGATGAATTTCTTCCTCGGTTACAGCGAAAGAAAAATCGGGAATGAATACAAAAGAAGCAGAAGTGCAGTCAACTACTGGAAACTGGCGGCATTGAAGCAGTTAAGAAAAGAACTGGAGAAAACAAAACATGAGGAATAAGAAACTGATACCCTTTGAAACCATTGAGAAAGCTGTTGCCGGCGAGCCGGAAGCCATAGACGCGGTACTGCGGCATTACACAGCGCGGATTAAATATCTGTCTACTTATCGCGGGCATATTAACGACGATATTCAAGACCGTTTGAAAGCACAGCTTATCAAAGCTATCCTGCAATTCCGTTTTGACAGGTAAGAAGTAGCAAAGCCAGAAAAAGCCGTCAAGGATAAAATGCACGCTTGCGTGTCCTTGACGGCTTTCCCTGTCTTTGCTGTTGGGCAGCCAAGAGAGCGCAATCGGATAAACCGCTTACGCTCTCTATCCATTATGGAATGTTACGCGATAGAGTGTGCTTCTTGCTTGATTTAAGCGGCATTACAGAGAAGATAAGGGCAGGGGTAAGGGTTTTATACTCCCACCCTTAAAAATGAGGTTCTACTGCGTAACATAACAAACGATATTTTTATATTGCCGTTTCCATTCCGTTCTTTTCCATTCCGGCGGCTCTGCCGTTTTGCTTTGCCCCCAAATGAGAGAGATTAGGGAAAGGATAGGAAGGGAATGGGTATTTGATTAAATCTGTATTTGGTATTTCTCTAGTTGTTTATATCTTTATTTAATTGCGTTGGATTTTCCAACGTAGGTTTTTCCAATGTTGGATAATCCAATGTAGGCTTTTCCAACATTGGAAAAGCCAAGATAGGCGGTCTATGCTCCCTCGGATAATTACCACAGGTTTGTTACGCAGTAGAAAGGCGTTTTTGAGGGAAAGGGTATAAAACCCTTGCCGCGCGGAAAACGTACCCGCAAAGCCGCTTGTATCAAGGCTTTCTCAGCCCCTACTGCGTAACAAAGAGCATGAAAAAAGCGGGCAAGAAACGCTTTGTTTCTCACTCGCCTTTTTCTGCACCCCGTATGGCAGCTACCCTATTTCAATTTGTTGGTTGATACTGTTTTATGAGTAACTACCATTTTGCCGCTCTTTTTTATAATAACGAATCAATAACATTCTCAATAATATTGATTACAAAAATCAAAATAAAGAAAGAGGCATCATCATAAAAATGAACAACATCGAACTTGCCATCTCCACAGATTTCATGGGAGAACAACCAGAACTGGAACAATTACATTCCATACTCAGGAAAATTGCAGATGCCGGATTCACACATATTCACTGGTGTCATGAATGGGAAGGAGACTATATCTATTCTTCCTTTGAAATGCAGCAGATCAGAGAATGGATGGACGAATGCGGTTTACAGGGAAAAGCCCTTCACGCTTCAAAGGGAAGCCGGAAAAATGTAAATATCAGAAGAGAACACTATCGCAGAGACTACACATCCGACTGGGAATACAACCGCAAAGCCGGCGTAGAACTGATCAAAAACCGCATTGATATGGCCGTCTGCCTCGGAGTTCATGAAATTGTACTTCACCTGTATCCGCCGCATTTTACCATTCTCGAAAAACCGGAGACAAAAGAAAATTTTTATAACTGCGTATACAAGTCATTTGATGAACTCATGCCCTACTGCCTGGAAAAAAATGTCAGAATCTGTCTTGAAAATCTATTTGACATGCCCGGTGAATATATGCTGGAAATATGGGATCGTCTGTTTGAAAAATATCCTGCGGAATTTCTCGGTCTCTGCTTTGACACAGGACACGCCAACATTATCTGGAGAGAGAAGACGCCCGATATCATGAAGAAATATAAGGATCGTATCTATGCAGTCCATCTTCATGACAACAATGCATCCGTTGATTTCCACAGACTTCCGGGTGAAGGTAATATCTTATGGAAATCTGTTATGAAAATACTGGCAGATTCTCCCTATGAAGGACCTGTTGTGCTTGAAGTAAATTCCTATGATCCTGAACCTGAGATCTTCTTGAAGAAGGCATATGAGGCAGGGTGTTATTTGAATTCATTATTGTAAAATTGTTAGTGTCCGCATGGAAGTTGTGATTTCTTTTTTAGTTACTGTTTTGGCTGGTGTAGCCTGCCACTACATCATCAAATGGTTAGACAGTGAAAACAAGAGCAACAACTAACCTGGTGGGTGCTTTGCCACTATAAAAAGAAAAGAAGAATCCCCGAATCGTGTTGCAGCACAATTCGGGGATTCGTTCCTTGTCCACATGGACTTGTGATTTCTTTTTGCCTATTGGCATTATAGCATATGATAATTTCTGTTACAAGATACATTTTTTCCAAAAAAATCAAAACACTCAATTTGTTTAGAATAAAAAGTGGGGATTACCCCCTTTTTAACGGCTTCTTACTTGCCATCCCGGCTTTTCTTGGATATTTAGCAGGTGTCAGATCACACTTTTCAACTACAAACAAATTGCGAAACAAATCCGAATCAGGAAGCGTAAAAGAAACCTGTTCCCCGATTCT
>CAJTRE010000078.1 GCA_910578495.1 uncultured Dorea sp. | reverse complement strand
AGGGCTGCAATGCGATTGAGCCTCGAAATGTTGAAGTTCAGAGGGCTGACGTCTTAACTGGTGCGGAAAGCAATATCGGGCAGTTCGTATAAGGCGAGAACTGTCCGGCACTGCGGGGTCAAAGAGCCAGTCATGCTTGACATTGTGGTTAATTGTCAACTGGGGAGAGCCTGCTGCTTCTTGGAAACAAGTACGTTTTATCAACTAGAAGATGGAGATAAGCGGATGGGTGGCAGGCAGTCGGATAGTCTCATAGTACCATGGAAGCCGGGTAATGCCGGTGGAGGGAAGGGGGCTACATGGTAACGGTCTTTCTGAGGACACATCAACCGTGCACAGGAACGGAGGTATTGATGGGAACAAAATTAGAAAGGATAGCAGAAATATCGGCGACAACGCCGAAGCCAGAGTTCACTTCTCTGTACCATCTGATAAATGCTGAAATGCTCATGCAGTGCCATAAGGAACTGGATGGGAAGAAGGCAGCAGGGATTGACAGGGTGACAAAAGCAGAGTATGAAGAACACCTGGAAGAGAACATCACAAATCTGGTGGAGCGGTTAAAGAACAAGGCATACAAGCCACTGCCGTCGCTAAGGGTGTATATACCGAAAAGCAACGGGAAGATGAGGCCGCTGGGGATTGCCTCTTACGAGGACAAGATTGTGCAGCTTGCGGTAAAGAAAATACTGGAAGCGATTTATGAACCGAGATTCCTTAACTGTATGTATGGGTTCAGACCAAACAGAGGATGCCATGATGCGATAAAGGAAGTCCACCGTCAATTACAGAACGAATGGATTAACTATGTGGTGGACGCAGACATCAGGGGATTCTTTGACCACATGAGCCATGAATGGCTTATGAAGTTTCTGGGGCTGTATATTAAGGACAGAAATCTTCTGTGGCTGATAAACAAATATCTGAAAGCCGGAGTGGTAGCAGAAGGTGTCTATGAAGCAGGCGAGGAAGGTTCAACGCAGGGAAATATCATCAGCCCGATTCTGGCAAATATCTATATGCACAATGTATTAACGCTGTGGTACAAATTTGTAGTACTGAAAGAGACAGAAGGGAAGTGCTTTCTGGCGGTGTATGCAGATGATTTTATTGCGGGATTCCAGCACAAGTCAGACGCAGAGAGATATTATACCGCACTGAAGGAAAGGCTGGGGAAATTCAATCTTGAGCTGGAGGAGAGTAAGAGCCGACTGATAGAGTTTGGAAGGTACGCGGAGAGCAACAGCAGACGCAGATATGGAAAGAAGCCGGAGACATTTGATTTTCTGGGTTTTACTTTCTACTGTGGGAAAGGCAGGAAGAGGGGAAATTTCTGTGTGAAGCTGAAAACAAGCAGAAAGAAATATGCACAGAAACTAAAAGGCATGAAGGAATGGCTGTATGCCAATAACGACCTGCCTGTGAAGGAACTGATAGAAAAGCTGAATAAGAAGCTGGTAGGGCACTATAGGTATTATGGTGTCTCCTATAATGGCAAGAAGCTGGGCTCTTTTCTGCATTTCACCCAAAGATATCTGTGTAAAGCACTGAACAGGCGAAGCCAGAAGAAAAGCTATACATGGGATGGGTTTGCCGATATGCTAAAAGTTTATCCCTTAGCAAAACCAAAGATTTATGTGAGGTTATTCTAAAAGTGAATGTTACTATGAGGAGCCGTGTGCGTGAAAGGCGCACGCACGGATCTGTGAGGGGCTTGCGGCGTGAGCCGCTTGTCTACTCGACTAGGGGAGAGCCGTTATGATACTATATCATGGAAGCAACACCGGAAATATTAAAGTATTAAAACCGAATCAGGCTGACCATGATCGGCCATATGTGTATATGACTACAATGGATGTGGTTGCCGCATTCTATTTATGCAACGCTGCAGAAAGACCCTATTATTGGTTCCCTTATGGGTTTGAAGGAGGCAGTGATATACCGGTCTATCACGAACTGTACCCGAATGCGCTGAGAGAAGTATCGGAAGGCGTCAGTGGATATATCTACAAAGTTCTTGCAGAAGAAAACCAGGTCATTCCATTTAAAAATATCCCCTGTGCAAGACTGGCGACAGAACCTGTTGAAGTGTCAGAGTTCCTCCGGGTAGAGAATGCATATGCGCTGTTTATGGAATATGTGAAGCAGGGCAAAATGAAAGTAGGGCGTTTTGAAGATAAATCGGAAAAACAGCTGGATTGGTGGTACGCATGCTGCATCGAATACTTAAAGGAAAAGCATATGATAGAAACCCCGGATTGTTCCTATGCTTCGTTTATAAAATCAAAATTGCCAGGGGTGTGGGAAAGATATATTGCAGAATGCAATTTGCGGAGGGAATAATCCATGGAAACAAAAGATTTGATATTAAGAAATTGGCAGGATAGCGATGCAAAGGCTTTATATGAAATGTGTCTTGACGAGACTTTGAGAAAAAGTGGGATTGATTTCTACAATTCGATTACTGACAGCCGGAATACAATCCAATGTTGGAAGAATGACAAGGGATTTAAAGTGATTGCCGATAAAAGAAACGATAACTTTATAGGGTTTATAAGCCTAGGAGATATGAACCGATATGACGGCTATATGGAAATAGAGTATGCTGTCGCTGCCAGGTATCGGAATAACGGCTACGCAATGCAGGCTGTGCAAAGGATGCTTGATTACGGATTCAAAGAGATGAACTTATCAGCCATCGCCGCATGGGTGCGGTCACATAATAAGGAAAGTATAAAAGTTTTGGAAAAATGTTCCTTTACCTATGAAGGCAGATTGAGAAAGCACGCCCGCGATAAAAGCGATACACTGTGTTATTCTGTTTTAAGAGAAGAATGGGAAAGGATCAACCGTTTATGCATAGATATCCGCATCATGGATTATGATGATATTCCGCTCATTTGCAGGGCGGATGGCGACGAGAGCCAGAAGAACATCGACTATTTAAAACGGCAGTTGGATAATCAGAAAAAGAGAGAGTGTACCGCGTTGCTTGCACTGTACAACGGCGCCGTGGCAGGATATGTCTTTTTGTACCACAAATGCAGATGGGGCGGTCTGGCCGGTCAGAATATTCCGAGTGTGTTAGATTTAATCGTATTCGAAGAATACCGGCGGAAGAAAATAGCTACTATGTTATTGGAGGCAGCAGAAAACATTGCCAGGCAGCATTGCAATAAAATATATCTGGACGTCTGCTTAAACAGCGACTACGGACCTGCCCAGAGGTTCTATATAAAAAGAGGCTATATTCCTGACGGAAAGGGTGTGTATTACAAGGAAAAAATATATGAAACAGATGCTGTCTGCAGGAATGATGATGAGCTGACTCTATGTCTGGTAAAAGAATTGTGAATCGTATCACAACCTACGTCAGTTTGTTTATGGCTATACAAATTTTGCGATACTATTCACAAAATAAGACATTACCTTCTTTTTTATTTTTTACTATAATCTAATCCAGAAGCTTCTAAAAAATAAATTTCGAGGTGATGAGATATGGATCAAACTATTTTTTGTGAAAACTTAAAAAAATTTCGTTTGTCAAAAAATTATACACAGGAACAGGTAGCCAACCATCTGAACGTAAATGTACAGACTGTTTCGAGATGGGAATGCGGGACAACTTTGCCGGATGTTTTGACTCTTCCTGTTTTAGCAAGGCTCTATGGGGTAACGGTAGATGATTTTTACAAAAAGAGTGCAGTTGCATACAATAACTATGCACAACGTCTGGCCGCTGTTTATGAAAAGACACGGAAACCGGAAGATTTTATACATTGTCTTTTGGAGTATAAAAAGCTTATGCATGGCGGTGTACTTTCCGTGGAAGATAAATGGAATTATGCAATCATTCATCAGTGGATGTTTGAATATTGTAAAAATACGGCAATGGAGTGGTATGATGCTATTTTGAAAGAAGGTTCCGACTTTGATGAAAATTTATTCTACAGAGCCTG
>CAJTRE010000077.1:3477-4229 GCA_910578495.1 uncultured Dorea sp. | reverse complement strand
ATTTCTCCGCTTCCGCTTCACGTCCTTTTTGCCTTGAGAGCAGCCGCCCTAATTCTGTGCGGGCCGGAATCTGCTTTGGATTATATTCTATTACTGCAAGAAATTTTTCTTCCGCCGAGGGGTTCTCTTTTCTCTCTGCTAACCAAATCCCCCATTCTGTATAAAGTTTTGCCGCTAGCAAATTGTTTTCTATTTCAGGGGTAAGGCGGTCTAAAACAGTTTTAATCGTAAAACCGCTTTCAGAGAGCCCCTTCTGGTACCTTGCCCACAAAAAACCTAGACACAAATATGCTTCTCCAACACGCGAAAGATGTAAGCTCCCTTCTTGCACCCGGGAATAGATATGCTCCAAATAACCCCAATAGTCGATCTCGCCAATTGTGGGTTTCCGGCCTTTTCGAAGTTCTTTTTTACTTATGATATTTGTTAAAAATACTTCGATTTCGTTTTCGTCCATGACATCCAACAAATTAAATATCACAGAATCAATCGTGACTTTGCTCTTATTAAACAGAAAAAACAGCTCTGCAATAACATCATGTTTGGGTTGTAATGTCTTGTTTTTCTCCTGATAAACTACTGGTTCCACATGCTGCGGCACAAATCGTTCGCACAGGCGCGTTCTCAATTTTCGCTCACTCAATTCATCAAAGCGTTTGCAGAAGAGCGAGAGTGACAAAGGTGTATTGAACACCTTTAGAGCAGCAATTACGCCATATAGCTGGATGTCAGTATCTACTTTGCCAAACTCT
>CAJTRE010000077.1:0-3467 GCA_910578495.1 uncultured Dorea sp. | reverse complement strand
AATCCAGTCGCCCCATTCTTCCCAATCCAATTTGATAGAGCCTGGTTTAGAGGTAATCTTTTTCAACTCGAACAAAGTGCGGTAGATCAATTCCACCAAAGTGACATACGGTTTTCCATACCGACCTAATATTTTATCTATCACAGATAATTGATCTGCTTCGCTTATTGCCCCTTCTTTTACCAGGTGGAACGTGCTTTTTTTCAGAATGGATTTTCTCCTTTCCAAGTTCTCTGAAAAATAGCGAGGTGGATAATCTTTCAAACAGTATTTCCTGGTCTGGTTGATGCCTTGCAGGACAACGAGCCTTGCATTATCAAACCAGTGCAGCAATAAATCCTGATCCGGGTCAGCAAGCAATGTAAGCCTGTTTTCTCGCTCTGCCATGAGCAGATGTATTTTGGAATTATGAGGCCACCTTGCTTGTAGGCTTGAAAAAGATTCTCTTCCCTCAAAGGGATTGTCAATGCACAACAAAACACTTTGCCCCATGGGCGTAAGTTTATTCAGGCAGCCAAAGAATTGATCTGCCATTTGTTCCGTAATAGTTTCCTTGTTTGACAACGACATCCAGACCGTCAGACGCCCCGAAGAAGCGTTCTGCACCGCTGCTCTCAACATCAGGCTGGTTTTTCCCTGGCCTCCGTTTCCCGCAATTATAACAGGGGAGTCACTTTGAATTAATTCTTCTATTGCCTGTGCAGCTTCTTTGTGTGGGACATCTGCATCTGCGCTGATGACTTGAAGCATGGTATGGAAATTATTGTTAACGGTAAAGAAGTTTTTAATAGTCAAATCGTCGCAGGAAATCCTTGCATCCGTAATATAGCCAGAGGTGATCAATGTTGCAATATGATCGATTCCTTGGCTGTCCAGCCGTGCTTTTATCTGAGAAGCCGCATCCAATATTGGGAGCAAATCGGATAACTTTTGGGAAATAATTTCCATATGATTTTGAATCAAAATATCGTGCATCCATGCTGAAAAATCTGGAAGGGTCATCCACTGCTCCATTAAGTAAGCGATGATAATTTCGGCTTCTTCTTTGCTTGCGATTTGGGATACGACCATATCGCTTGCGCTGGGCAGCACATTGCGCTGTAAACATGTTTCCCAATATCCCAGAATATCTTCTTCACGGGGGATGCCTAAATCGTTCTGCCTGTATTGCTGGTATTCGCAGTATCGCGCATACGCCACACTTGATTTTTTCCGGATAGCCTCCAGTGTTTCTTCAATATGGCTGCTGTTTTTAAATTTGTCGAAAATTGTTATTAGCGATCCACCGAGGCCTATTGTCGTATTAAGAAGAGAAAGGGCCGCTGTGATCGTATCTAAAATGTTACTCATCCGCTCACTCCAAATCTCTGTATAAATCGATTGATTTTTCGGCGCATCTCAAATTACAAGAACAGCCTCCGTTAAAAGGGTTAATCCTGTTTGCAGATGTAGATTTTGTTCTTGTTATGTAAAATAATTTGTAGAATATTAGGGCTTGTTTGAAAATTGTCAGCACGCCCAAACAGCGGGCCTTTTTCTGCCATACACCGTTAAATTTTCTTGCCATCCGTCAGGATGCCTGCAAAAATTTGCCTTGTCTTGCAAAAAAATTCCTCGCTGTTGGGCATATCGCCAATTATCAAACAAGCCCTAAAGCAAGCTGTTACTTATACTCCATTTTACCATGATTTTCCTGCCACTGTCTACTACAATTTTATCAATACTGTCTATAATTTCACTGCGCGAAATTCTTCTTTACTGATTTCTCCCTGCACATACTGTTCGCAGTGCTCCATTGCGTTGATCCAAGCCGTTGTCTTACGCTGTGTAAGGTCAACCATTTGCTTCGCGTACTCTTGAATCTTCTGTTTATATGCTGAATTTGCAATATAGTGTTCATTCACATAGTCTTTTAACTGGCGGTAGATCGCATTAAAATCATCTTCCTCGCGGGCGTACATCCCAGAGCATTTCCCTGCGCCCCAGCGATTCTTCGTGATGCAGGTGAAAAAGTTCCAATCGGCATGGCCGGTGCCGCTTACCGCCCAACTCGAAAATCTTCCGAACAATAACAGCAGCTACCGGGTCAGGTACAAGCTGGCTGGAATTTCCACTGAAATTCAGATAACCAGATGGGGCTCTTGGCCCGGTATCTTCTCCATGCTGTGCTTTCATGTCTATAAGGGCCTCAACTTTCATTTTCGTTTCAATGGGTACATGCTCGTTGAAGAGATCGACGAGCGGTATGCGTGTGCTGGATTGGATATATGCAGATTTATTTCTGTTGGTTAAGCCATCGGTGGTGTCGAATTTATCATTGATTGATACAAATCGCATGTTTTTGCTTGGAAAGAATATTTCGAGTTAATAACCCACAGTAATGTAGTCCCTACCCAAGCGGGAAAGGTCTTTTACAACAACGCAGTCAATCTTACCTTACCATATGTCTTGGAGCAACTCTTGAAATGTCGGACGGTCAAAACGTTAACCGCTGAACCCGTTTTCGATATAGTAACGCATAACAGGGATCTGGTATTGGCGTCCCATTCCTCTATCATAAGCCTCTGATTTTCTACAGACCCATTGGGATCTCTATTTAGAACGGATTGTCGAATATAGCCTACAGTATTCTTACTGACCGAAGCAACCAATTCTGGATGCTTTCTGCTTTTTCGTGCCATGAAAACATCTCCCTTATACGGAAAAGGGCTATGGTTTGCGCCATAGCCCTTGAGGGGATTATATCATGTTCCGTTTTCCACTTCCACGAGGATGGCCTCATTTTCCGCTTCCACGAGCTTAGCCACCCAAATGTCAAGCCCGAGACAAAAATTTTTAGAAATTTTTCAAGGCTGCGCTTTACTTTACCAAATAGAAAACCAACAATCTTTCTATTTTTCTTCACTATCAGAATTCTGAACTGGTTTGGGCTTCAATGGTTTCACACCTTCCCTTTCTGCCATTTCTGCGACTGTACCAAGAGTCCCCTCTATCTCTTTTCTGCTCTTAAATTGAAGTGATAATTCGGCGGGCTCATCCTTCACTTTTTCTGCATTGCTGAAATCTCGAATTGCAACCATAGTGGTACGATTTTCTCTTAGTTTTGGAAATACATCGAAAGACGCTGGGAACGGAAGAATATTTACACATCTTCTCCATAAAGCAGCATCTTTTTGCACGTTTGGGACTACTATCTGGAAACTGTAATTATCAAACTCTAAAATAAACTGACAGTATGGAGCACTATAATCGTATTGGGGTGACAATAAGGGGCTCTTTCTCCTAAAAAGCCATGCCTGTACTGGTAACGGCTTTACCCCAGCTATAAATCTTTCAATAACTTTTGAAGCATAGCAACTCATATTGTATTTGCTAATCAGAATATCTTCTTCTAAAAGCCATTCTGCGGTTTCCCGAAAACATTTAAACTCATCATAAGGCATAATTGAAAGTGCCATAACAATCAG
>CAJTRE010000076.1 GCA_910578495.1 uncultured Dorea sp. | reverse complement strand
CGCATCTTCCATCGTCACTCCCTCATACAAACCACATAAGACATAGTCCTTTGCCCTTAAAAATATCACACCTGTTAATAACAGCCTGCTTCTCTCACCAACAGATAACGAACCTACACTTGCATTTTTATCAATCTCTGCAAACTCCAATAATCCTTCAAGGGTATCATCTGGTTCTTTATGGCTCTTTGTCTGCCTGATACTATCCAGATATTCAAAGCAGGTTATATGATCTTGCAAAACCTCATCAGCTACAAATAGCACTCTTGTCTTTTCCCCAAACACATAATCTGTAAAATACTGCTTGAGTTTTTCTTCACTTCCTACATAACCTTTCACTGTATAGATTTTGCTTCCTCCCTCGTTGTTTAGATTTTCGTTCAATATTCCTTGTAGGCTATTACAAAACCAACAGTAACTATCAGTACATTGCTGACAAAAGTAATACATATGACTACCTATCTATGCTTTCCTATCAAAAAAAGACTTCTCCTCCAGATAATTTGGCAGTTCTTTTGGTGAGAAGGGCATTTTTATTTCCAATTATATGTAAAGCCCGAAAAGCCTCCAGCTTTGCCCCCACATACAGGTTTTCTCCCTGAAATACAGACATAGGCTATTCCCACAGTCTACAGACCACCGTGTAAGAATAAACATATCAAGATACCTCTACTGTACAACGGCTTTTTCTTTTGCTACCGTATAGCAGGAAGTACGATTACATATTTGAGATTTCTCAATCTGCACTTTCTCGAATAACTGAAAGCAAATCGCTGTCAGACTTTTCTACAAATACAGCCCCATGTAATTTTGCTTCTATAACAATTTGTTGCTCCCGTGTAGCAGACATAAGGATAAATGGCACAGAAATCTTTTCCTGCTTACAATATTCCAACAAGTCAAGCCCTGTCCCGTCAGCCATATAATAGTCAGAACAAATCACATCAAATGCAGAGGTCAGCAGTTCCTTCTTTGCTTCTTCCACACCACCAGCAGTTGCCACTTCGTAATGCTTTTTTAGAATATAGCTCAGCGCATCCAAAAAATCAGGAGAATCATCCACAATTAAAATATTTTTCATAGCTGTTTACCCCGCATTGACTACATTTACAATACTTGTCTTTTTAATCTTTTGGCTGGGCGAAATGACAGCAAGGAACGTAGTCAAAATTGCTGCTGTAACTACTACTGCAAGAACCAGAATCGGCGGTTCCCATTTCTGCCCCCAATTAGAAGTAATAAGCATGTTAAAGAAAAATCGGTGCAGGAATAATCCCGATATAGCTCCGGCAATACTGCCAGTGACAGCGTAAGCGGCGGCTTCTGCAAGTATAACCTTTTGGAGCTGCTTCCCCGACATTCCTACCGCACGCATAACGCCATAGTGGTTGATTCTACTGGAAACGCTTGCATTGACCGTGTTGACAATATTGATTAAAGCCACTAATGCAATAACGATCAAAAAGCCATACACGAATACTGCCATAGCAAAATAGCCTGTGCGTACTTCCTCATTATGCTGCTGCATATCCAGCAGCTTCATATCAGCGGTAATCAGGTTTCTAACCTGCCCAGATATATCTGTACTTGTTTGAATTTCTATAACTATATAATCGCTAATTCCTGTTAAAGATGTGAACGTATTTTCAGAACAGACAATAATCCATTCTCCACTTCCAGAATCCAGCGGTACATCAGACACAATGCCAGAAACAGCTATTTCATGTGCCGTTCCGTTAATATCCAGTGTGATAATATCTCCAATTTCCCAATTAAATTCCTGCGAATATCCATAATCTACCAATACGCCATTTCCATTTTTTACATTTTCAATATCCCCGGAGATCAAGACATCGCTTGCCCATTGAAATTGAGGATCGTCATAGGAAACTAAAGTTGCAGTATTTGAGCCTTTTTTATCCTTTGCAGGAATACCCGTACAGAACATTCTCCCGTATACTTTTTCTACCCCCGGAATAGGCGCTATTTCCTCTTTCAAAGAATGGGGCAAATAAAAGCCCGGATCATTTCCCTCAACTGTCAAATCCGGTGCATAAGGCTTTAGAGGGCTTAGGGCATGGTTCATAAATGTAATCAATATGGTAAAGCACAAGAACAGGACAATGCTGATAGCAAAAGAACCTGCGATTAAAATTATGCTCTTTTTGTTAGAAAACGCATGGCGAAGCCCCATAGCCGTATCCACATGAAATACTTTGGTGTTAGATGCCTTCTTAAAATTCTGATTATTAGCCCTACTGATATTTCCTGTTACTGCCGTCTGCGGAGATACCTTCGCCGCATTTTTAGCCGGAGAGCTTGAAGCAATCATCACAACAAAAACACCTATCACTGTACCCGCTAATATGCCGGGGAAACTTAGTTGAAATTGCGGCATTTCCGGGAGATATTGTGAGTTAATGGAATTTAATACATAAATAGCAATCCAGAGAATTGCACTCCCTGAAAGCAAACCAGCGGGAATAGCTTTCAGACAGTACAATAACCCCTCCCGCCGGATATATCTTTTAATCTGCCGCTTTGTTGCCCCAAGACAGCGTAATAAGCCGAAAAATTGTGTCCGCTCTAAAATGCTCATGTTAAAGCTACTGGCAATCATAAATGTTCCAGTCATGGCAACAAGAATAAAAAGGATTGCCGCCGTAAGATAGACCTCCA
This sequence comes from uncultured Dorea sp., assembly GCA_910578495.1. Taxonomy (GTDB): domain Bacteria; phylum Bacillota; class Clostridia; order Lachnospirales; family Lachnospiraceae; genus Dorea_D. The sequence goes on along the minus strand of CAJTRE010000076.1, from coordinate 1,644 downwards.
GCATAGTGGTGTCATTGCTCTGTCCCATTAAGCCAAGCAGCATCACATTTGTTGAAATCTGTTCATCGGACAGAGCATATTCCGCTTTTATTTCTTCATTTGCATGGTTAATATCCGTACCGTTCTTAAACTGGATATAATCATATTCCTGATATTCTGTTTCCGGCAGAAAACGTAATCCCCCCTCTGCCAGTTGCAGTCCGTGTGCGTCTGTTCCCTGCAGGCTGGAAAAATCCCCGTATGTCCCCGAAATCTGATATTGCCGTACCTGTCCGTCACTATATACAATTTCAATCGTATCTCCAATGGATAAACCAAATTGTTCCATGCCCTGCTTATCTAACAGCGCTTCCGTTTCCGTAACGGGATAGTTACCCTCGGTGACCGTTAAATTCATCTGCTCTGCAAGTTCTTCGCTGCTGCTCTGGATAATCAGCTCTTTTCCCTGATAGGTTGTACTGGAAGCCATACCCAAAAAGCCGGAAACGGATACATCCTTTCGATTGCTGATAGCATCCGCCGTTTCTAAAGGAATATTTGAAATAATTGTATGCCAGTTTCCATACCGACGTATCGCTTCGTCCTTTTGGGCTTTCAGACTCATATCTGCCATTCCGAAAATAGCCGTTACCAGCATGACGGAAATGGCAATACAGATAATGGTAAGGCGGTTTTTCTTTTTATGGACTTTTGCATATTCTGATACAAGACCAAGATAGTTTTTCATTCGCTGCACCTCCCAAAATCCGTTATAACACCGTCCGACACCTGCAGCACCCGGTCAGCGGTAGACGCAATGCTCCGATTATGAGTAATCATTATAATTGTCTGTTCATAGCGTTTTGACGCTTTTTTCAGGAGTGCAATTACTTCGTTGCTATTCTGTGTATCAAGATTCCCTGTCGGCTCATCCGCCAATATCAGCATAGGACGGGTAATCAAAGCCCTGCCGATTGCTACACGCTGCTGCTGTCCGCCGGATAACTGCCGTGGGAGATGATGCCGCCGCTCCTTCAGGTTCAACACGGTTAAAATTTCCTCTAAATAAACAGAATCAGGCTTTTTATAATCAAGCAATAGTGGAAATGTAATGTTTTGCTCAACATTTAATTCAGGAATAAGGTTAAATGCCTGAAAAATAAATCCGATATTCCGGCGACGGAAAATAGTAAGTTCTTCATCCTCCATTGTAAAAATCTTTTTACCGTCAATTAGCACATTTCCAGACGTTGGAGTATCAAGTGCGCCGATCATATTTAAAAGTGTACTCTTACCGGAGCCGGACTCTCCAACAACCGCAATAAACTCTCCTTTCGCAACAGAAAAATTTACATCCTTTAATGCGTTGACGGCGGTTTCACCTGCGCCGTAAGTTTTATAAATAGAATTTACCTCTAATAAGTTCATATTGTACCTCCATTATTATTTACGTTTTTATAAGTTATTGCGCACTGATTGTATCAATAATAGACATATTATGAATACGTTTGGTGGGTCCTCCGACAGCGGCAATAGCGGTTATTATTACCATTGAAACAATACTGGCTAAAATAGAGATTGGAATATTCCACGGATCACCCCATCGACCAGTTACCATATGTTCAAATAAATATTTGTGTATAGGCAATCCAATCAGGCAGCCCG
>CAJTRE010000075.1:95-4563 GCA_910578495.1 uncultured Dorea sp. | reverse complement strand
ATATCCGAACTCCCCTTACATCCATTATCGGTCACCTGGATGCCGTTCATTATCAATATATCCATGGGGAGATGAATGCAGAATCTGTCCGACAGGCAAGGGAAAAAGCATATGTCCTAAAGGATTATCTGGACGATCTGTTTCAGTGGTTCAAGCTCAATTCCAAAGAAGAGAAAGCAGAAATGGAGCCATTGGATATTGTAGAGGAAACGAGGGCAGTTTTTGCAAATTGGGTCGCAGCTTTTGAACGAAATGGAATCTCCTATGATTTCATATCAGACATGGACGAGATACAGACCAGCATGGACAGAGTTTTTTATGAACGCATTGTGAATAATCTGCTTAAAAATGTAATGGAGCATAGCGGAGCCTCTAAGATCTGGATAGAAATTGTGCAGACTGGCGTTACGGTTGTTGTGAAAATCTGCGATAATGGCGTGGGGATTCCTGAGAAAGCAATTCCATTTGTTTTTGATAGGCTGTATAAGGTAGATGATGCCCGTAGCAGTAAAGGAAGTGGTCTGGGGCTTGCAATCGTACGGGAACTGGTTTTGATACAGGGAGGGAATATTTTTGTAGAGCCCCGAAAGAAAGGAAGTTGTTTTGTCATGGAATTTCCCATATTAGAGAATTAGAAATGAACTGTTCTGCCGTAAGGCAGGGCAGTTTTTTTACAAGGTTTTCGTAAGGTTCTGGAAGAGAAAGTGTGATAATATAAAACAGTAGGCAGATGTATTTATATTTAGATATATAGTTAACGACATTATAAATTTCGTTTACTATAGCGCACGAAGAAAGGGATGGTGTGATGGAGAATTTTATCATTGAGACGAAAGGGCTGACGAAATATTATGGGGATACTGCCGCAGTGAAAGGTGTGGATCTTCATGTAAAAAAAGGTGAAATTTATGCTCTTTTGGGAAGGAACGGAGCTGGAAAGACCACAATCATGAAAATGCTGCTAGGTTTATCCATAATAACAAAAGGAACAGTCCATATGTTCGGAAAGCCTTTTGAGGGAAATAAAAAAGAATTTTTGGGACGGATAGGTGTCATGATTGAAACACCGGGATTTTATCCAAACCTTACGGCAACAGAAAATCTGGAAATTCTTGCCGATCTGCGGGGATATATAAAACGGGATGCTATAAAAGAAAGTTTGGGGAAGGTTGGACTGCCTTATAAAGATAAAAAGCTTTTTTCAGAATTTTCCCTCGGAATGAAGCAGCGGCTTGGAATTGCAGCTGCCATTATCCATGATCCGGAAGTCCTGATACTGGATGAACCGGTTAATGGGCTTGATCCCATTGGGGTAATGGAAACAAGGAATTTTATCAGGGAGCTTTCGCAAAATTATGGAAAAACGATTCTGCTGTCAAGCCATATTCTGTCAGAGATTGAGCTTTTGGCAGACAGGATTGGAATTATTGACAAAGGGATTCTGCTGGAAGAAAGCCCTTTTGAAGAATTGAAAAAAAGAAGTATGCATTATATTCTGTTGTCCGCAGATCCGACTGAAACAGTTATCCATATGCTGGAAGAAGAATTTCATATCGGAGATTATCGGATTATGGGGAATGGCTGTATTCAAATTTTTGACACAGAGATACAGACAAAGGAAATCGTCAAGTTTCTTGCAGAACAGAATATTTATGTAGATGCTATTAACAAATGCAGTGATACACTGGAAGATTATTTTAAAAGGATAACCGGAGGTGAGGGGATTGCTTAGCATATGTCTGAATGAATTGAAGAAACTAAAGCGTCAGAAGACAGCACGGATGTTGTGGGCAGTTGGCATCCTGATACCTACGTTTGGCACACTGCTCTGTATAAAAAACCATTATCCCTTTAGAAATTTGGTCGGTACGAATGTCTTGTTTGGAAGTTTTCTTGTGATTCCATTTGTCTTTTCCGCCATGCTTTTAAACTTGTTTGAACTGGAGGAGAGGAATCATACATTGAAAAACATTCTGGTGATTGGAATACCCGAATGGAAGATTTTTTTATCCAAATTGGCCGCTGCGCTTGTGATTGTTGTGGTATTTACGGGAATTATTACTGCTTATACAGTTGCAGGAGGAATTTTTCTGCGGAATTATATTTCGGATGTTTTCCATATTTTCGGTATACTTTTAATAATATCTCTGTGCAGCGTCTGTGCGACAATGCCTGTGGTGCTTTTGATTATTTTGCTCCGCAAAAGGAACCTGATTGCGATGATAGCGATTAACTGTTTTATACTCGTTGATTTTTTGTTTGTATGGCAGTTGACCATGTTTCATTGCCTTGAGATGCATCTGCCTGTTTTGGTAGCATTTCGCATCACTTATCCCTTTAGCATTATTGAATATTCGGATAATTTGCAGCTTGGTTTGGACACACTGTATTATCCAATGAACAAGGGAATATTTTTGTTGGGGGCAACAACGGCAACTTCCCTTGTAATTAGTTTATGGCTTTATAAAAGACAGGAGGCCGATGTATGATGAAAAGATTGATCAGGGCAGAATTTAAGAAATTGAAAAGACAGAAAATGGTTTTTGTTGGATATCTCAGCATACTCTTTTCGTTTATCATTACTTTTGCGCAGCAAATGCGGATTAATGCAGGAGCGCCTGAATGGGAAGGGTTTGCAGAAATGTTTTTTTACAACAATGCAATGCTGTTCTTGCCGTTTACAGTATCTTTGATTGGAGGATACATGATAGATCAGGAATATACAAGGGATACTCTGAAAAACCTGCTGGTGATACCGGTCAGATGGCAGGATGCGATAAAAGCGAAAGTGGCAGTCTTGTTTTTGCTGATGATCAGAGTTGCGCTGTTTGAAATGGTTCTGATTTTGTCTGCGGGTATTCTGTTAAGGAACTGTCCTGCCGTGCTTGTGATGACAGGCGTATGTATGAAAGCGCTTGCGTATAATATCTGCATCACGTTAAGCATATTGCCTGTGATTCTGTGGTTTGGAAAGAATGGTGGGAAATATATATGGGGAAGTATACTTTCCATGCTCGTTGGTGTATCTGGAGTGTTTGTAGTAAATGGAAAGGCAGCTTATTGGCATCCGGTTACAGTCTGTTTCTCATTTCTATCAGACATTTATGGTGATAAATCTGTAATAGGATACATGACGTCGGGTGTAGCAATCTTTCTGTATGGGTTGTTGTGTATGTTGGTGTACTGGATTAGGTATTGTAGGGAAAACAACGCGGTTATTTCAAAATAAAAAGAAACAAATAGTAACTTGACGTAAGACGGTATTGCTACGCAGCGGTAAAAGAAGAATAAAGTGCTATGGATTTCGTCATACCTCTTTTTGTACTCGTCTGCCTCATACTTCAAACACTCCGCCACAACTGCAATATTTGTTGTCATAATGTTTTTCTGCCCGGTGCAAAAGGGCGGCTTCCAGCTTCCAGTCAAGGGGAAGCACGGCGGCGATAAACCAGCGGCAGAGAAGCGAATCGCTGATACTCTGCACACATACACAATGTATTTGTTCTACCCGATAAATCTGTAATTTGCAGATAAATTTATTGAACTATACTTTTTAGTCCTTAAACACTTATATAGTGAAATAAGATGTAATTTCCCTTGTTATTGCCCTTATGAACAATTTACAAGGGAAATTTTTTCTGAATGATAATTCTGATTATTTCAATTCTGTGTGCTGGCGCAGTTCAATATAAGCCCTAATAAGCTGAACCGCTCCATCTGTACCTAATGTGCCACTGTCGATGCAAAGGTCATAGTTAGATGCCTCTCCCCATCTTCCTTGCAGATATGGGCTGCGTGGCCTTTTCCGGAAAACTTCTCATTTGCTTTATATTCGCCGCATATTTTACAATAATGCCCGTGTGGGCGGTTTTTCTTTTTTGACATCGCAGATCCCTCCGTTCCTGCACCTATTATACCGTGAAGTGTCAAAACTTCAAAGATAGTTGTGGGTTGTTTTAGAAATTCTTTATGCCGGATATATTTTTCTAATTGACACTAATAGAAAACAGGCTTGCCCTACCCATATATATACACTGGGTAAAGAAACCTGTTTTCTTTGTTTTACTCTGTTTCTATCTGGAAATATGAAAATACAAATTTTTAAATCCCCCACTCCTGACTAACCATCTGCAATTTTACCATATGCGGATAAATCTTGCCTGTGTCCATCAGTTCCTTCGGTGTTCCCTGTTCGGCAACAGAACCATCGGAAAGCACGACCACTTTATCCGCACCGCTTACGGTACGCATACGGTGGGCAATCACAAGTACGGTCTTATCCTTTATCAGCCTTGATAATGCAGCCTGTATCAACGTTTCATTTTCTACATCAAGGCTTGCCGTTGCTTCGTCAAGTAAAATAATAGGGGCATTTTTAAGGAAAGCACGGGCGATTGAAATACGCTGGCGTTCACCGCCGGACAGTTCGCAGCCATTTTCCCCAATCATACTGTTATACCCATTTGGG
>CAJTRE010000075.1:0-85 GCA_910578495.1 uncultured Dorea sp. | reverse complement strand
CACAGTTTGCCAGCCTTGCCGCCGCAATGACTTCCTCGTCAGTCGCATCTTTTCTGCCTATCCTGATATTCTCCATAATCGTATT
>CAJTRE010000074.1 GCA_910578495.1 uncultured Dorea sp. | reverse complement strand
ATAGGCAAACTGATTAAGGTTGCAGGTGGAATTATGAATACCTATTCCAAAGAAGCAGATTGCAGGATGGAGCTTCTTGCGGCATTTTCCGTAAAGGAGCAGATAGAACCTTTGCGGGTAAGAAGAATATTGGAATGCGTGACAACGGAAGAAGCAGTTTCTGTTATAGAGGAAAGCGGGAAATTACAGCAGGTCATGGAGCAGATTGCAGAGCGTATCTGCTATTATATGGAAAACCGCGCCGGAGGAAAAATGAAAACAGATTGTATTCTGTTTTCCAGTGAATATGGAGAACTGGCAAAAAGTAAGGGGGTAGAGGAATGGTTTATTTTGTTGGGGCAGGAACAGGCGCAGTAGATTTGATAACAGTCAGGGGAATGCGCTTATTAGAACAGGCAGATGTGATTATTTATGCAGGTTCTTTGGTGAATCCCGAACTGCTTGCCTATGCAGGAAAAGACTGCGAGATACATAACAGTGCGAAACTAACATTAGAAGAAGTGATACAGATTATCGTTAGTGCAGAAAACAAGGGGAAAACAACTGTCCGTTTGCATACGGGAGAGCCGAGTATCTATGGAGCAGTCAGGGAGCAGATGGATGAGTTGGATACACTGGGCATTTCTTATGAGAGCTGTCCGGGGGTAAGCGCCTGTTTTGGCGCAGCGGCGTCCTTGAATCTTGAATATACGCTGCCGGGAATCTCACAATCCCTGATTATTACAAGAATGGAAGGCCAAACGAAAGTGCCGGGACTGGAAAGTATTGAGAGCTTTGCAGCACATAAGGCATCTATGGCAATTTATTTAAGTGCCGGAATGATTCGGGAATTAAGCAGACGGCTGGTTAATGGCGGGTATAAGGAAACAACACCAGCAGCACTTATTTATAAGGCAACTTGGGCTGAGGAGGAGGCGTACCTGTGTACGATTGAAACATTGTATGATGTATCTGTAGAGCATAGGATTACGAAAACAGCCTTGATATTGGTCGGAGATGCAATCGCGCATCAGTATTACAGAAAATCAAGGTTATATGCGCCGGATTTTTCGACCGAATACCGGGAGGCAAAACGAAAAGAATGAGATTAAGTATTATTAGCTTTACAGAAAATGGAAAACAACTTTCGGAAAGTATTGTAAAATTGTTGGAGAGGGAATTAGAAATTAGGTTATATACAAAATGTGAGGCAGGCATAAAAGACAATCGTTATTCAGATATCTTATTTGTAAAAATATCTGTTGGAGATTGGGCAAAGGAACGGATGCAGGAGCAAAACGCCTTGTTGTTTATAGGCGCCTGCGGAATTGCAGTCAGGGCAGTAGCGCCGCATCTTACGGATAAACTGCATGATGTACCAGTGCTTGTAATGGATGAAAAAGGGAAATATGTCATTCCGATTTTATCAGGACATATGGGCGGTGCAAATGATCTTGCAAACCATATAGCAAAGAAAACAGGGGCAGTACCGGTGATTACTACGGCAACAGATCTGAATAAAAAATTTGCTGTGGATTTGTTTGCAAAAAGAAATAACCTGTATATTGCAAATAAAGATGGGATTGTCAAAGTATCATCAAAGGTATTAGCCGGAAAAGAGATTACGATATGTATAGAGACGGGACATGAAATCACTTGTGAAGAAACTGGCGTGCGGATTGTTCCATATCCGCCAGACAGATTTGTTGATGTTGTGGTTACTTCCAAAGATGATGTGTTTGATACTTCTCTTTTGTTGAAACCGCGGGAGTATGTCATAGGAATTGGCTGTAAAAAAGGAAAAAAAGCAAATGAAATTGATAAATTTATTTCAAAAACAATAAATGAAATGGGAATTTCTATCATGCAGATTTTTGCGCTGTCCTCTATTTCGCAAAAGAGTGATGAACAGGGGATTATTGAATGGTGTCGAACAGAAGGGATTCCATTTTTTACATATACAGCAGAAGAATTACAGGAAGTAAACGGAACTTTTACAAAGTCTGTGTTTGTTAAGAATCAGGTTGGCGTTGATAATGTTTGCGAAAGGGCAGCAGTGAAAGCCTGTGGAGAGGGTGGAAAACTAATATGTCCAAAAGTTGCGGAAAATGGGATGACAATTGCGATTGCAATGCGAGTATAGCCGCATGGAGAGAATGGAAGGTATGTTTTTATGGCAAATAGAATTTATATTGTAGGAATGGGACCGGGCAGGGAAGAAATGATGACAGGAGAAGCATTGAATGTGTTAGACCAGTCTGATGTGATCGTTGGTTACACATTATATCTAAAGCTGCTTGGCGGGCGTTTTCAGGGGAAAGAAATGTTATCCACACCAATGCGTCAGGAGGAGGAACGGTGCAGGCTGTGTTTTGAGGAAGCTGAAAAAGGGAAAAAAGTAGCCCTTGTATGCAGCGGTGATGCAGGAATTTATGGGATGGCGTCTTTGATGTACGAGATTGGGAAAGCTTATCCGAAAACAGAACTTTACGTTATCGCAGGGATTACTGCGGCGAGCAGCGGTGCGGCAGTTCTGGGAGCGCCACTGAACCATGATTTCTGTGTTATCAGTCTGAGTGATCTGCTGACACCGTGGGATGCGATTGAAAAAAGGTTACATGCAGCCGCAGAAGGTGATTTTGTCATTGTACTGTATAATCCGTCCAGCCATAAAAGAAAGGATTATCTGATGAGAGCATGTGATATTTTACTGTGCAGCATGGAGGGGGAACGAGTTTGCGGATATGTTGAAAATATAGGAAGAGACGGAACAAAAATGGAAATCTGTACCTTAAAGGAGTTAAGGGACAGGGAGGTCAATATGTTTACCACGGTATTTATTGGAAGTTCCGGTTCGGAGAACATAAATGGGAAATTTGTCACAAGGAGAGGCTATAAGATTGAAAAAAATATTGATATTTGCGGGGACAACTGAAGGAAGAAAATTATCGGAATATCTTGCAGAGGCTGAAATAAATCATACAATCTGTGTGGCAACGGAGTATGGCGCAATTGTTTTAAGACAGCATCCCCTTATAAAAGTACATCAGGGAAGAATGAATCAGGAACAGATAGCAGAATTCATAAGCAATGGAAAATTTGATGTTGTGGTAGATGCAACACATCCTTTTGCTAAGGAGATTACTTATAATATACAGGCTGCATTGAAAGAAATGGAGCGGATTGGAATATCAATTCCATATTTGAGGTTGAAAAGAGACGGTATTACGGAGAGAGAAAACGGCATTACCTATTTTGAAACAAACGAGGAATGTGTGAAAGCGTTGGAAGATACGGAAGGAAATATTCTTTTGACTACCGGAAGCAAGGAATTGTACAAATATTGTGTTTCTGAAGGAATAAAGCATAGATTGTATGTAAGGGTACTTCCAAGTGTGGAAAGTCTTTCTCTATGTACAGAGCAGGGTATTTGCGGGAAACAGGTTATTGCAATGCAGGGACCTTTTACTGCGGAGATGAATGAGGCTATCATTCGCCAATATGAAATAGCTTATCTTGTAACGAAGGAGAGCGGTGTGCCCGGAGGTTATCAGGAAAAGATAAACGCTGCGAAGAGAACCGGAGTGAGGATATTTGTAATTGGCTGTTCTGATGAGGGAGAAGGGTATTCTTTTTCTGAAATATGCCAAAAACTTGAAGATATAGGAGGAGAAAAATTTAGGGCGAAGAATCAGATAAAAGAGAATATGGAAATTATTCTGGCAGGTATTGGTATGGGACATGTAAACGGTCTAACGAAAGAAGTAGAGAGGGTGATTAGTGAAGCAGACATTTTATTAGGGGCAGAGAGAATGCTTAATGCTGTCTATTCTAAAGCAGAAAGACATCCTTTTTATCAGGCAGAACAGGTCATTCCTTATCTGCATGATATACAGAGCGGAAGTTTATTTGAGGAAAATAAAAAAGTTGTGATTCTTTTTTCGGGAGATAGTGGATTTTATAGCGGGTGTCAGCCTTTATATGCGGCACTGGAAAAAGAAATTACCGAAGGTCGCATAAAGGCATCTTTGCGTATTCTTCCGGGTATTTCTTCCATAGCTTATCTGGCTTCCTGCATTGGAGAAAGCTATCATGATGCGGCCGTTTACAGTATACATGGGAAAAAATTATACAACCTTGCACACCGGATCAAAAGCAGGTCAAAAACATTTCTGATTACATCTGGTGTAAAAGATATAAATCAGTTGGGAGAACTGTTGACAGATGCGGGAATGCAAAAATGTGAAATTATAACAGGATATCAGTTATCCTATGAGGAACAGCGGGTAGAGAGGCATACGCCGTTAGAGTGTATGGAATTGAAGGAGGAAGGGTTATATACATGTTTTGTTAAAAATCCATATGCTACGCAAAGAAGATTGACACATGGTGTTGCAGATGGTCAATTTATCAGGGACAGGGTTCCTATGACAAAAGAAGAGATTCGAGAGGTTAGTATCTGTAAGCTGCGATTAAAAGAAAAGGCGGTAGTTTATGACATTGGCAGTGGCACGGGTTCTATTGCAATAGAAATAGCGGGCATTTCTGACGATATACAGGTGTATGCGGTGGAGCAGAAGCATGAAGCAGTTTTATTAATTGAAAAGAATAAAAAGAAATTTGAACTGCAGAATGTAACAG
>CAJTRE010000073.1 GCA_910578495.1 uncultured Dorea sp. | reverse complement strand
AGACGGCAATTCCCATATCCTTGGCAAAATCTTCACAAAATTCTGCAAGTATGGTTTCTTCGCTGTTAGATGTATAGGCACGATGCGTTGCATTGAGAATAATGTCTGTAATCAGCTTCTGCTGCTCTGTTCTGTCAGTCAATTTGCTAAAACCGATAGCCCGCATAAATTTATGCAAAAATTCCACCTCCCTTTTGTTTATTTCACAAGATAAAATCATTCTTATAGTTAACAACATTAGGAATTTCGTTTTCGGCCTTGCAGGAGCTACCGTATATGGTTCCTGCAAAAGCCGGAAACAGAAATTTGTTATATCGTTTACTATATTTATTATAATACCTGATACATTCAAGATCGCTGATAATATTTTCCATTTACCTTAATTCAGTCATACCGCCCATATACGGACGAAGCACTTCTGGAATCCGCACGGATCCGTCAGCCTGCAGATTATTCTCCAAAAAGGCAATCAGCATTCTCGGCGGCGCCACAACTGTATTATTTAAGGTATGAGCAAAATACTTACCGTCTTTTCCGTTCACACGGATGCGGAGTCTTCTGGCCTGCGCATCTCCCAGATTGGAGCAGCTTCCGACCTCAAAATATTTCTTCTGTCTGGGAGACCATGCTTCCACGTCAAAAGATTTCACTTTCAGATCCGCCAGATCACCGGAACAGCACTCGATCGTCCTGACGGGAATATCCAGTGTGCGGAACAGATCTACCGTATTCTGCCACAGTTTTTCAAACCACATCGGAGATTCCTCCGGCTTACAGACAACGATCATCTCCTGTTTTTCAAACTGGTGTATCCGGTACACGCCTCTCTCCTCGATACCGTGGGCACCTTTTTCCTTGCGGAAACAGGGAGAATAACTGGTCAGCGTGTGAGGCAGCTCCTCCTCCGGTATGATCGTATCAATAAACTTACCAATCATGGAATGCTCCGAAGTACCGATCAGATACAGATCTTCTCCCTCGATCTTATACATCATGGCATCCATCTCGGCAAAACTCATAACGCCGTCCACCACTGCACTTCTGATCATAAAAGGCGGCACACAGTAAGTAAAACCTCTGCCGATCATAAAGTCTCTCGCATAAGAAATAACAGCAGAATGCAGTCTGGCAATATCACCCATCAGATAGTAAAAACCATTTCCGGCCACGCGTCCGGCAGCATCCATATCAATACCATGGAATCTCTCCATGATCTCTGTATGATAAGGAATATCAAAATCCGGCACCACCGGCTCACCGTACTTTTGAATCTCCACATTTTCAGAATCATCCTTACCAATCGGAACAGAAGGATCAATGATATTCGGAATCGTCATCATATTCTTCTTGATCTTTTCACGAAGTTCGTTTTCCTTTTCTTCCAACTCTGCAAGACGGGCTGCGTTGGCCGCTACTTCTGCTTTCTTTGCCTCCGCTTCTTCTTTCTTACCCTGTCCCATCAAAGCGCCGATCTCCTTGGATATCTTATTCCTGCTGGCACGGATATCATCCGCTTCCTGCTGTGCTTTTCTGACTTCTGCATCCAACTCGATCACTTCATCCACAAGAGGAAGTTTGCTGTCCTGGAATTTCTTTTTGATATTCTCCTTAACTACATCCGGATTCTCTCTCAAAAACTTAATGTCTATCATAATGTGCCTCCAATTTATTATATTATTTGTTTATAGTTTCGTGCTGCTTTTGCAAAAACACATTCTCTTTATAGTCTTCTAAATATCCATGGCAATATCCAGAGCTTCTCTTTCTTCCTCTCCCAGTGAAATGTCACACGATCCGTTTCTGATCTCTTTCGTGTAAGAGTAACATCCTTCCGTGCTGTGCACGCAGTTTAAGATAAAGCCACTGTTATTTTCATCCAGCAATGCAAGTGAAAAACTAAGCTGTCCGCCCATCTGGTTGAATGCATCGTATTTTACAATACCGACTTTCTGGAAAGTACTGGCAAGTTTTTTATACAGAAATCTGATATCGCTTTTATTTTTTTCTGTAGAAGCTTTGATAAATCTGTTATCTTCGTAAAGACCAATAATGTCTTTTTCCAGGCTCTTGGCATTTTTACCTGACATGAACTTCTTATATTTCTTAGACAGCTTACTCAGCTTGACTGCCTGTACGATCACCATTATGATCAATATCAGAATCAACGCATACGAAACAATAAACAAATATGTCAGATCAAATCCACTCAGCCCTATCATTTCCAGTAAATTATAATTCATCTGTTCGTACCTTTCTCAGCCAATTATTTTATCTGCATGTACTACAATATTCTATACCTTTTTTCAGGATTTAGACAGCAGTTCAATAATCCTGTCCAGGTCATCATGATTATAAAATTCAATCTCCAGTTTACCGGCGCCGTTTCCCTTGGAAGAAATCTCGACCTTCGTTCCAAGAGACTGTTTCAATTTTTCCTCAATAGCCTCATAAATGATATCCAGACTTTTATCTTCTTTATTGCTCTCCTTCTTCGGCTTTTCCGGCTTATTCAGATCCTTGACGAGTTTTTCCACCTCTCGAACGCTTAACTTCTCATCAAATATCTTCTGTGCGATCATGTACTGCTGTTCCGGATCTTCGATAGAGATCAGCGCTCTGGCATGACCGGTGGAAAGCATATCATCAATGATCATCTGCTGCACTTCATCACACAGTTTCAAGAGCCGCATGGAGTTGGTAACGGCGGTTCTGCTCTTGGAAACCCTCTCCGCAACCTCATCCTGCTTGAGATTAAACTCTGTCAAAAGTCTCTTATAAGCCTGCGCTTCTTCGATCGGATTTAAGTCTTCTCTCTGGATATTTTCGATCAGGGAGATTTCCACGATCTCCTGATCCGTATAGTCACGGATGATAACAGGAACTTCTTTTAACCCTGCCAGCTTAGCCGCACGCCAGCGACGCTCACCCGCTATGATCTCATAATGTGTCTTCCGGTCCTGCACCAGAATAGGCTGCAAAAGTCCAAACTGCTTGATCGAATCCGCCAGTTCCTGCAACGCATCTTCGTCAAAATTCTTTCTCGGCTGTTCCCTGTTAGGTTCTACCTGTGTAATTTTGACTACGGTTTCTGTCGCTTTACTGTCTTTACTCTCTTTATTTTCCTCTTTGCTGTCAGCCTTTTTTTCGGATGATACCGATCCCATGGGAATCAGGGAATCCAATCCTTTTCCTAAACCCCTTGATACTTTAGCCGCCATACACTATACACCCTTTCTATTGATCACTTCATCAGCAAGTAACATATATGCTTCGGCTCCCGCAGACTTCGGATCATATAGATTGATCGGCTTGCCATAACTGGGCGCCTCAGCTAATCTTATATTTCTGGGTATCACAGTTTTATATACATTTTGCTGTAAATGATTTTTTACATTCTCCACTACCTGCATGGAAAGGTTTGTTCTCGAATCGTACATCGTAAATACAACACCTTCCATATCCAGTTCCGGATTCAGTCTTTCCTTTACAAGATTCACCGTATGAATCAACTGGCTCAAACCTTCCAGAGCATAATACTCACACTGAATCGGCACCAGTACTGTGTCTGCCGTGGTCATGGAATTAATTGTCAACAGATTCAGTGAGGGAGGACAATCAATGATGATAAAATCAAATACATCCTTTACCCAGTCTACTTCATTTTTTAATATGTATTCCTTCTTGTCAATACCGATCAACTCAATCTCGGCCGCCGCCAGATTGACATTAGACGGAATAACCGAAACACCCGGTATCACTTCCTTGATGATACATTCATTGATAGAACATTCCCCCAGGATCAATTCGTAAATTGTGTTATCCAGATCATTCTTTTCAATGCCGAATCCACTGGTTGTATTTCCCTGAGGATCCGTGTCGATCACCAAAACTTTTTTTCCTTTCTCTGCCAAAGAAGCAGATAGATTAATGGAAGTTGTCGTCTTACCAACTCCACCCTTCTGGTTTGCAATCGCAATCGTTCTTCCCATAATGATACTTACCTTCACCTTTCGTTTTGTAAAAATATTATTTTTTCGACAAAACGCTTTCTCTCCAAAAACTTTGTTTTCTGTCCGCTTACGATTATATCATTAAACAGAAAGATAATCTATATAAACTTTCCATATAAATTTTCCAAATTATACTCTACTTACTGTTTACAGTAACAGTCGCCGGTTGTTTCACGTATATCTTAGTTTCATTACTGCATTTTGACTAAAAAAGAATGTTTCACAATAAGATTTCTATACAAAATTAGATGTTTCACGGTACTGTTCACAATATATTGGGTTAGATTGTTTCACGTGAAACATTATCTTGTGTCCATACTCCAAATATAGGGAATGTTTCACGTGAAACATTGTCTTTATTATTATAAAAACACTCACTTCTTATAGTTAACGGTATTAGAAATTTCCAAGTTTAAAATTTACCCAATAAAAACAAAGTTTTTGGGAAGTTCCATTTCATCATTCATTTTCACAAATCCATACTTTTCATAAATGGGACTCCCTGCCTCAGTGGCTTCCAGAGAAACCGTATTCTCCTTCGGTCTTATTTACATTGCATGAATCAACCTTGACTACCAGATCAGGTATCTTAATATCAATCGTAAACTCTCTGCCCATCCTGATATCAATGTTTCCGCCCAATACAAATACAATTTTCTTTA
>CAJTRE010000072.1:4125-4894 GCA_910578495.1 uncultured Dorea sp. | reverse complement strand
CACCCAATACAGTTCTTAGAGTACTAGGTTTTGAGAAAAACGTCGGAAGTCAGGTAAGATTTCTAAACAAAAATTTCTTTTATTTTCTGAAAATCCATTGAATATCTATTCAGATTTCAGTAAAATAACCATAAACCATCTGCAAAATGTTCACAGCCCACAACCGCTGTGAAGGAAAGGAAGGCCCAATATGAGCAAAAATAACATGCCGGGCGGCGACAACGGCTACGACGCCGAGGAAATGACCGTGGATCTTGATCTGGAGGATGGCACCACCGTCACCTGCGCCGTGATCACCATTCTCACCGTATCCGAAAAAGACTACATCGTACTGCTTCCGCTCCCGTCTTCCGTCGAAGTACTAGGAAAATTCCGTAGTTTTTGTTCAGCCCCTTCTTATCGTCCGCCTTAACATTCCTGAAAAGCTCATATTTACTGGAAAAATTATTACCCATTCAGGGGTTTTTTTTATTGAAAAAATTTCCTGGATATGTTATGATAATAGTACTTCATGGTACTTTGTTTAGGAGGGCTAATCATGGCATATTTTTTAAGACAGGAAAAAAAGAAAAAAGGAACCTATCTGCAGATGTATGATTCCTATTGGGATAAAGAAAAGAAAGAATCCCGCACAAAAAGCGTCATGGCCTTTGGCTATGTAGAAGAGCTTATTTCTGATGAACTCCCGGACCCTGTTGCTTATTATAAAGACTTTGTTGCAAAGAAAAATGAAGAGCGGGCTGCACTTTTTGCCGAAGAATCACGGCCC
>CAJTRE010000072.1:3340-3918 GCA_910578495.1 uncultured Dorea sp. | reverse complement strand
CATCTGTATAACAGTGTGCCTGTTTCGGAAGACCAGGTTTATGACGGCTGCTCCTTTATCGGGGCATCTTACAAAAAATACATTGAACTCTTTAACCACTGCTATGAGCAGCATTATAAGAGAGATCTCAGCAGCGTCTTTTTTGACTGCACCAATTATTACTTTGAGATCGATCTGCCAGCCGAAGACAAGCAGAAAGGCCCTTCCAAGGAGAACAGGCATGATCCGATCATCGGACAGGCTCTTCTTCTGGATGCAGACCTTGTCCCTCTCGCCATGCAGATGTATCCGGGGAACGAGTCAGAGAAGCCTTATATCAGAAGGATCATTGACGAGATGAAGCAGCGCTGCAAAGTCTCAGGAAAAACTGTGCAGGTTGCGGATAAGGGGCTTAATTGTGCCAGGAACATCTATGCTGCCGTCAAAGAGGCAGATGACGGCTATATCTTCTCAAGATCCATACATGGAAAAAATCTGAGCGGGAAGGAGAAAAAATGGGTCTTACTGGAAAATGACGCAAATGTATTTACTGACCACACGGATGAAAAAGGCCGGCTCCTGTTCCGTTTGAAGTCCTG
>CAJTRE010000072.1:0-1688 GCA_910578495.1 uncultured Dorea sp. | reverse complement strand
TTTCAGCTTCCCTTCATCAGATAATTTGCTAAATCCATTCTCAATCCTATCAATCAAATCAACAGGAATACTTAACTGGTGATGCCCAGGCAAAATACGTTCTATGCTTAGATTCTGTATTTTTCTCACAGATTGGAAAAATAGCTGTGGGTCTGTAGACGGATAAAACGCATCAAGGCAACCCTCGTAAATTAAATCGCCAGAAAACAGATATTTTTTGTCCGGCTCATAAAAACAGCAATGTCCCGGCGAATGTCCGGGGGTATGGATAACCTTTAATTTCCTGTTTCCCAAGTCCAGACAATCTCCATCATGTAAAACGTGCTGTGGCATACTTTTGAAAATTTGAAAATCTTCAGCCATAAAGCCTTTCGGAAAATCACATGGTTTAGACAACAGATTTCTTTTTACTACCTGCAAAGGTATTGGAAATCTGACTGATAACCAATCCTTCTCTGCTTCATGGACTGCGATATCTTCAAAATATTTATGCCCGCCAATATGATCCCAATGAGCATGGGTGGTAACTGCCATAATTGGCAGTGTTGTCAAACTATCCACAACACTTCTTATATTGGAAACTCCTAAACCAGTATCAATCAAAACAGCTTTTTCCGTTCCACACATTAGATAGCAATGAGTTTCTTCCCAATGCTTATATTCGCTGATAGCAAAAGTATTATCATCAATTACTTCAACAGTAAACCAATCTTCCATATCCACACCTCGCTCCACTTTTCACCAAAAGCTGATTCTTTTATCATTCCATCTTTCTGAACATACCTGTCATTCCCCCAACAGACTCCACTTACTCTGATCATAGAATTATTTAACCGCAACAACTACAGAGAACTTTTGGCAAGAATAAACACATTTAACAATCTCAAACTTGCATTCCTTCAACATATCTACTTCATGTTCGACAGAGCACTCCCTGTCTAATTTTCTGCGTTCTTTCCATAACTCTATGTCTTTATCAGTCAATTCACTATTTGCTATATGGTTTTCCCAATAAGAATCAAACCATTGATTCATTTTGAAATGCTCTGCACAAAACTGATCATAGTTTATAAACAAGCCTCCTTTCGGCAGGCTATCATATATTCGTGAAAATAATTTTATTTTATCCTCATCCTCTAAATGATGAATGGATAGGGCTGATATAACCGTGTCATAGGTAGTATCAGGCAATTTATCAATATAATTCATCACTTGATACGATATGTTTCCGATACTGTTAAATCTTTTTCGGGCGACATTTAGCATTTCATCGGCAATATCGACAAGCACATATTCAGAATCCGGACATTGTTGATACCAAAAATAAGTCAACAGTCCTGTTCCAGCCCCCAAATCAATAATTCGTTTAGGAATATTAATGTTTGAAACGATAAATTTTGTCGTACTTTCGTAAAAATCATCAAAACAGGGAATGAACTTCCTGCGGTTGCCATCATATTCTTCCGCAATCATGTTAAACTGCTTTTCTATGTCCATCTAGCACACACCTCCATTAAACTTTGTTGAGCGGTCTCGGAAACTCTTTAAAGCCCATATTTCCGCTCTTTTTCTGTTCCTCTCTTTTATTTCATCCTCCATATTCCGGAAGAGAAATTCTATATTTTTTTCAATATCTATTGACATATGCCTCAAATTGTGCGGGCGCGTTTGGTGACCATATACGCCAG
>CAJTRE010000071.1 GCA_910578495.1 uncultured Dorea sp. | reverse complement strand
ATATGGTAAAACTACATCAGATCTTATCGCTCAAACATCTGGGGTTCTCCCTGGACGATATAAAGAACCGGCTGATTCCCCTTGATACACCGGCAGAAATCGCAGCTGTCCTGGCAGAGCAAACCGCAGCTGTCCGGCAAAAAATAGAAAGCCTGTCCGAATCATTGAGGGAGCTGGAGGGGCTGCGGGAAGAAGTCCTTCAAATGCAGTCGGTCAATTTCAAAAAGTACGCCGACATCATTGTGAACCTGCAGATGAAAAATGACTTCTACTGGCTCATCAAACACTTTGATGACCAGACCCTTGACCATATCCGCAGCCGTTTTGATAAAGACAGCGGGAAAATATTTATAGACACCTTTATGCAGCTTCAGAATGAAGCCATAAGGCTTCAAAATGCAGGTGTCCATGCAGACAGTGATGAGGGGCAGAGCTTTGCAAAAGCCTATTGGGATATGATAACGGACTTCACCGGCGGGGATATGAGTATGCTTCTGAAACTCATTGAATTAGGACAGTTTGAGGGTATGTACCCCAAATGGAAAGAGAAGCAAAACCTCGCCAAAGATTATATCGGGCAGACACTTGAGAGTTACTTGTCCCGGTCAGGCGTTGACTTGTTTCAGGAGGATGCAGAATGAACGAGGCTATAAAAATCAACAACTTAAAGAAAAATTACGGGACCCACGTTGTACTGGATGGCTTAGATTTCTGTGTACAGCAAGGAGAGATTTTTGCCCTGCTTGGTGTAAATGGCGCGGGTAAAACAACGTCCCTGGAATGTATCGAGGGCCTAAGAAAATATGACAGCGGAACCATCGCTATAACTGGTAAAGTGGGTATCCAACTGCAGTCATCGTCTTTGCCGGGGTATATAAAGCCGCTGGAGGCTGTTAAGCTTTTTGCGAAATGGAATAAAGTTCCGCTTGACCGTGCAATACTTGACGCCCTTGGCATCCATGATTTTGCCCGGAAGCAGTATTACCAATTATCGACCGGCCAGAAGCGGCGGCTCCATCTGGCGCTTGCCCTGATACGAAATCCGGATATCCTTTTCCTTGATGAACCAACCGCAGGGCTTGACGTTGAGGGGCGGCTGTCCTTACATGAGCAGATCCGGCAGCTAAAGGCAGCCGGGAAGACAATCATATTAACAAGCCACGATATGGCCGAGGTTGAGAACCTGTGTGACCGGATTGCCATTCTTTCCGGGGGCAGGATTGTCTTTATTGGAACAGTCGAACAGCTTGGTGAAACAGTGGGGAAGCATTATAATATCACCATTCAAACGGAAACCGGCACAGGGAAATATGAGTCCGATAATATCGGGGAAACTTTACTTACACTGCTGGTGCAGTGCAGGGAAAAAGGGGAGACCATCTTAGATATCCAGATAGGCCGCGGTTCATTGGAGCAGCACTTTATGAAAATTGCAAAGGGGGTTTGAGAAATGGGTGCTTTTATATGGGGTTTCTTTACAATGGAAATTAGATATACGGAGTAAGACGTTGCTCATCACCTGCTATATCGTTCCCCTGCTGTTCTTTGGGATTATGGGCGGGATATTTACATCGGTTATTCCGGGGGCAGGGGATACACTTATTCAATCCATGACTGTATTTGGCGTGACCATGGGCGCGCTGATCGGTCTGCCGCCTTCCCTTGTGGAAATTTATGGCAGCGACATTAAGAAGGTTTATCTGGCAAACGGTGTTCCTTTATATCTTGGTATTGCATTGACCAATATCTCGGCGTTTATCCACCTGTTTATTATGAGCATTATCCTGTATATTGCCGCTCCGCTTGCCTTTGATGCCAAGATACCGGAAAATCCGGGCGTATACTTTGCCTCCCTTTCCATTTTTATTGCGGTATCACTCGGCATAGCCAGCATAATTGGCCTGGCGTTAAAAGACCAGGCGAAAACCTCCATGTTTTCCATTATTGTTTTTCTGCCCTCAATCATGCTTTCTGGAATTATGTTCCCGGTTGAGATGCTCCCCCAAATGCTTGAAACAATAGGGAAAGCGTTCCCGGCTTCATGGGGATACAGACTGATGACAGGGGGGACTTTTGGGCTGGAAAATCTGTTGCCGATGCTAGTGATTTTTGTATTGGCTGTCTGTGCGTGTGCCATACTGCTATCAGGAAAGATGATTTGGCGCAACAAATAGAGGGATTAAGCGTCATATCAATTTGTTTCAGAAATGCTTAAAGGAATCAGGCAGGAGAAAGCTGTATTGATAAAAGGATACAGGAGGATACTCATAGATGGAATATGCCTTGGTTTTCATATTGACGGTTTTAACAATCATCTTTTGGAGTGGAAAGAGCAGTTGGCTAATTGCTGGATATAATACTATGGATGATAAGGAGAAACAGAATCGTGGCAGATGTGAAATGGCTTTTTAAAAAATATGGTTTCTTTATTGTGTTGATGGTAATGGTTGTTATAACAGGCAATATTGTTTTGGGGAAAAGAGGTTCTGAAAAGAACACAGAGGAAGTGTGGGAACCGCCAGTCATAATTGAAAGCATGGAAGAGGCAAAAGAGGAGGAACCGATAGAATATTTTGTGGAAGAGTTTGTGGAGCCGGCTGAGGCTTTCCCTTTGGAAACTTCGGAACCTGTCAGTATTTTAACAGCAGAAGAAGAACAAAATTTACAGGACGAGGCAATGTCAGCGGCAAAGCTGTGCATGGAGCTTTATAAAGAGGTCGAAATTGCATACCCTGGGACAGAATATTCCCATATTGTGTTTTTTTCGGATCAACAGAGAAAAGATGTGGTAAAGCAGTTGGGAGAACAGGGGCTTGTAAGTGTTTCTGATGACATGAACATGGAAAACTATCAAAAAATGGAGGATTTTTATTCTGCTTATATTTCCGGCATGGACGCAATGGTTACTGTGTTTAGCGTACAAATGGAGGGGAATATAGGTGCGCTGACATTTGTTCATCGAAACGGAAAAATACAATCTTATTATGTCACGGTAGGCTGGCAGGAAGGCGGCATACCGGAACTGAAAAATTTTGGACTCAATGATCTGGAAGAGATAAAGCTGACAGAGAAAGGATATTTTATTTATACAAACACAGTAACAATAGCACATGGAAATTTGCGTGAGTATTACAGGGTAAAGCCTTTGTCGGATGAATGCAGGGAGCTGACAAGAAAGTACATAGATGGGCTTAGTTTTGTGAATTACAATATGCTTGTAACGAACTGGGACGCCAGTAACGTGGAGGAAATCTTAATGCCGTGCATGTTTGAGGATATATACTGGATATACACAGATGAACCTTTTCGGACAGATGGCGGGCTGATACCGGCGGAGATTTATGAGCGTGTCATGACTACCTGCTTCCCGGTATCCGTAGAACAGGTGAGGGAATATTGCGGCTACCATGCAGATGCGGGCGGTTATGAATATGAGATGATATTTGCAAGACAGTTTCCGCCTTTTGGGGAAGTGGTAGATTACAAGCAGAATGAAGATGGGACAATTACACTTTATGTGGATGGAGTCTGGCCGGATTACAATTCGGATTATGCTTTCACAAATCAGATTATAGTAAAACCCTTTTCGGATGGAACATTCCGGTATCTGTCTAACACGATTGAACAAAAGGAGCTGGAACTGCCGCAAATAGAAAAATGATGATTTGACTATCGAAAAAATCTGCAATTTTCTGCAGGACAAAAAGGAAAGGTAAAGAATGGCTACCTTAACTTTCCCAATGCAGGGCATTTGTCCGTATATCACAGATGTTTTCTGCTGAAAGCGGATGAGCTGCTCGCAAAGGACACAGAAGGGATATCCATGAATATCAAGGACGTTGGAACAAGCGAGATTACGGTATTGATTGCCAATAACAGCGGAGAACGGATAATATTGGCTTTCAGGATATTGCCCATATCCTTCCGGGCGGGGAGAGTGCCGGCGAGATATATAATCTGGATATTTATGGTACACTGGAGCCAGGGATGTACAGGATTGTGGTGGAAATGCTGAGCGCCGAGTTTCTGGTGGGCATGGGAGGATGATGGACTCAGAAGGGGAGTAAAAAAGGAATGTATGTACTGTTTATCTGGTTACAATAGAATGGCCTTTTTATGACGGTTGAGAATTCTTTGAGATTTCTGTGATATAATAAAAAATCTCTGTGGAAGGTGGAAAGTATGAAAAGGAAATTATTGAGAAATGGTGATAAAATAATTCGTGAAGCGATACTAAAAGATATAACGGCAAAAGATTATTCTGTTATTGGTATTACCCTGACCTGTTCACAGGAAACTTTGCGCGAACGTCATAAAAAGCGTGGAGATGCAAATGAATGTTCTTTTTTCTGGCTACATTTAAAACCATATGAAGGCGATTATGTTATCGATACAGATAATAAAAGTGTTCAGCAAATAGTTGATGAAATGAAAATTATTATAGATAGTGGGAGAAATGAATAGTGGAATTTAAAACAAATGATTTAATACTGCGAACTGTGACTGAAAACGACATTAAGGAGATTGCAAGAATGTGGGAATACCCACATGAAACAACGATAGATAAGGCATACGAAGCGTTAAAATACATGGAAGATATTCATAGTAAGAATCAGTAGAAATCAATTTGCCATTTATGTTTAGGCGTTTTTCAAAAGAAAGAACCAAATGTGATGATAGGCTGGTGCGGATTAGACGGAGAAGCCGAAATAGGAAAAACAGTTCTTTTTAATATGATTGATGAAAAATACCGAAATCAAGGTTATGCTACGCAATGCGCTATGGAATTGATAAATTATGTGTTTGAGGAGATGGAATATGACATAATCTATGGAGGATGTGCAAAGAGCAATGTAGAATCATATAGAGTAATGCAAAAGGTAGGAATGGTTCA
>CAJTRE010000070.1 GCA_910578495.1 uncultured Dorea sp. | reverse complement strand
CGACATGGTATCTCTTGTATCTTAATAGAATAGAAAACAATGGGCGGTTCAAAACTGCCCTTTTTTATTGAATATATCAATAGACATTAAGCGGAAAAGACATTATACTAACAAGATAAGGAGTGATGAAGCATGAAGAGAATAGTCAAAAATGCGATAAAATGCAATCATTGTGGGGATATTATCGTCTCTACTTATAGACATGATTTTGTTACCTGTAGTTGTGGCTGCTGCTCGGTTGATGGTGGCAATGATTATTTAAGAAGAGGTTATACTAATTCCCCTGATGATTTTACCGATATGAGCGAATTTGAAGAGGATGAAAAAAATCCTTGACTTGTGAACCACATTCTGATGGTAACGGTCGCATGGGACGGATGTGGCACAGTCTCCTGCTCGGCAAGTGGAAAGAAATGTTTTTCTGGCTACCAATCGAAGAACTTATTCAATCACGGCAGAAAGAATACTATGATGCTCTCGGTGCCGCCGACAAGCAGGCAGACAGCGCAGGATTTGTAGAACTGATGCTTGAGATCATACGAGACAGCCTGACGGAGATTACAGTAGTTGGTCGCAGTACCGATCAAGACAGCGATCAAGTAACCGTTCAAGATAAAATGCCGGTTGAGCGGATTCTCTCCGCTCTCAGCGATGAAACACTCTCGGCTACAGAGCTTATGGAACGGCTCGGACTTTCTCACAGACCGACCTTCCGCAAGAACTATCTGAATCCTGCCCTGGAACAGAAACTGATTGAGCGCACAATTCCAGATAAGCCAAACAGCAAAAATCAGAAGTATAGAAAACACCAAAACCTAAAAAAAGAGTGCTAACAATGGCACTCTTTCTTTAGGTCCTGTAACACACTTTCTGTCCCAAAGCAATGCTACATGTAATACTCGTGCCAACATTACATTCCACCCCAATATAATGCCGGATTGTTTCGCCAAATAATAGGCTTTCGCCAAAAGATAACTTTCGCTCCACTCAAAGCCTATCCCCCTGGGTAAATCAGTTCCCTCACAGCCGCTCTGCGGAAACAGAAACTCACGTCCATTTTCGTCCCAAATCCGCAGAATCCCTTGATTACTGGGCTTTTCTCGTCAGCAGAACGGCTGTCTCCACGTGTTTATTATCTTCCAAACTCAAATTCATATCTTCCTCAATAATCGGAAGTCTGAATTTAATAGACTTCAGCCACTGTCCATTGGGCTTTCTGTCCTCATAAATCTGTATCTCAGAAATTAACGCCTCCATAAACTGCCGCCGTTCTATCTCATTCATCACAGCATACAGTTTTTCAAAATAAGTCAACACTTTATAGATATTATCTCCCGTTAGCTTCTCAGCTTCAATTGCCTGCTTCTTTGCCCTCGTTTCAATAAGTTGTGTTTCCACATTTTCTATCTTATCATACATTCGATAAAGGCGGTCATCAAGGTCTGCTTTTCGTTTGATATAATGTCTGTCATCCGGATCAAGGGAATCAATTTCCTCCGCCAGTTTTAGCTTGACTGCATAATATTGCCGCAACTGCTTTTCAAAATCTGCAAGTTCTCCGTCTATTGTGACAGTATCCACTTTGCAGTTGATCTTTTCCTGCATCATTGCCGCAAACTTAGGATTGCCAACTAATTTTACAATGACTTCCGCCACCGCATCGTCCAATAGTTCCTCCCGTATCTGCTTTTTATAATCACACTTATGTCCACGCGTCATGGTTCGATGCTTACAGCCATAGTAATAAAAATCCTTGTATTTCGTTCCGTCCTTTTTGTGCTTGATACTCTTATTTCCATACATGCCTGCTCCGCAGACCGGACATTTTACAATACCGGAAAGAAGGTGTGTTTTGGTGTCCTTCCCTCTATTTACATGTTCATATTTCTTTGCATGTGAAATAAGTTTTACCTGTGCCGCCTGCCAAACATCTTCCTCAATAATCGCATCATGCTGTCCGTCCACCAGAATATAATTATCCTGCTCTACAAGATGATACTCATTCCGTGTTCCGTGAACCTTTTCTGTCTTTCTGCGTCCATAAGCGATTTTCCCGCAATATACCGGATTTTTCAGAATAAGGCGAACCAAGTGCGCATCAAAAAGAGGATTTTTCCCATTCTGCCGCTGTATTTTATGGATGCCGTGGTTTTCAAGATATTTTGCCACACCGTTAGCGCCAATGTCTGTTTTCACATACTGTTCAAAGATTATGCTGATAGCTTTTGCTTCTTCTTCGTTAATCTGAAGTTTGCCCTCTACCAGTTGATAACCATATGGCGCAAATCCACCGTTCCATTTTCCCTCACGGGCTTTCTGAATACGCCCTTCCATTGTCTGCACACGAATATTCTCCCGTTCAATCTCTGCAACTGCTGACAGTACGGAAATCATCAGTTTCCCTGCATCCTTGGAAGAATCAATACCATCCTCCACGCAAATCAGATTTACCCCGAAATCCTGCATAACCTGTAATGTAGAAAGTACGTCCGCCGCATTTCTGCCAAATCTGGATAACTTAAAAACAAGAACAAAGGAAATGCCGTCTTTCCCTGACTCGATATCCTCCATCATGCGGTTAAATTCTATCCGCCCCTCAATGGACTTTCCAGATTTTCCTGCATCCTCATATGTACCGACAATTTCATAATCATTATAGTCGGCATACGCTTTCATTCTGGCTTTCTGCGCATCCAAGGAGTAACCGTCTGTCTGCATGGCTGTAGATACTCTTGTATATGTGTAAACCTTTATTTTCTCGCTGTGCATATCATCTCTCCATTTGTGCAACGCCCGTTGCACTTTTACATTTTGATAACCATATTCTTTTCGTAATCTGTAAATTCTCATTCTTTATCTGACTTTTTACCCAATATTTTTATTGAGTTTAAATAGTCTTGTTCCACATCACTTAAAGTACGCTCTTTATATTTCTTATATTCCCCAGTTGCTTTTTCCACCGCCTGCTTATGCGTCACACTCCCGTTTCCTGACAATAACTGTTCGCCGCTCATTGTTAAAATCCGGTCTAAGTGCTTCGCCCAATCTTTCATGGTCATAGCCTGTTCCCGCTCCGCCTGACGTTCTGCAAAATCCAAATATCCCGACACAAGCTGCCCCATTGCACGAAGTTCTTTTTCATTCAGATAGTTTTTGGCAATGACAACTTCTCGCAAAGTCGGCTGATTTCCTGCAAATGTGGTAAGCCCCATAAATTCCTTTTCCGCATCCGCTCTTGTATAAATAACTTCCGCCGCCGTCTGCCCATGAATGGCATAATGAATTTTGTTCTGAACCTTCTGAAAAAACTGAATGGATATTTCCGCTTTTGGATCATAGTCAATGCTTGTGGCATAAATTTCCAAAATCTGTCTGTAAAATACCTTTTCAGATGCACGAATGTCTCTGATCCGTTCAAGCAGTTCCTTAAAATATCCACCGCCGCCTAAGTTTTTCAGACGTTCATCATCCAGTGCAAAACCTTTACGCATATACTCTTTCAAGATTCCGGTTGCCCATATTCTGAACTGTGTGCCGCGTTTTGATTTCACACGGTAGCCGACAGAAATGATTACATCGAGATTATAATAACAAATGCTGCGTTCTACCTGCCTGTTTCCTTCATTTTGAACTGTTGCAAAATATGCAACAGTTGCTTCCTGCACAAGTTCTTCTTCTGAATAAATATTTTTAATATG
Organism: uncultured Dorea sp.; assembly: GCA_910578495.1. GTDB lineage: Bacteria > Bacillota > Clostridia > Lachnospirales > Lachnospiraceae > Dorea_D. Next base: position 1,211 of record CAJTRE010000070.1, on the reverse strand, counting down.
CCTTGAAATTGTTGATTTATCTCTCTGAAATAGTTCTGCCATTTGGTCAATAGACAGCCACACAGTATCCCCATCAAAAGTTGTTTCAATCTTAGACAAACCATCCTCTGTTGTATAGATTATAATATTTGATTTTCCCATTTCATCTCTGTAATCCATAGTCACCTCATCTCCTTGTACTTTCACTCAAATATAAGCAAGTATGTTTTTCCAAATTTGGTTTGGACACACTTATCATGTTTATTATACATTATACACTTGCTATTAGCAAGAAACATCTTGCCAGTCTTTTGTTGCCTTATTTTTTTCTTCCACATGATTATCTACTGTTATATCAGGTAAATTTTCTATATCCAAATCTGACGCATATTTTTCAATCAAATTTGCAAGCATATCTGCCAATCCGCTCCATTCATCAGTCATAAATATCCCTCCCATATGAACGCAAAAAAAGACAGCTATAAACTGTTACGTTCATAACTGCCCTTACGCTGTTTTCATTCTAAAAATTACAAATTTCCCGTCAATTTTTCCTTTACTTTAATCCATAAACCTACATACAAGTGACAGGTCATTACGCTGCCCACATCGGAATCACACCGTCATTATATGACTGAATTTAAATCAAAAATTCAGAAGTATCATTATCACAGATATGCTTCATCGCCCCGCACAACTGCTGTGCATTTTGTCAGGTTTTTATCGCTCAATGCCTTCGCTTCAGAGGTTTGTTTTCCATTTCTTCACATTTGCCTGAAAATGGATTAAAGCGAGCATATCATGGCGCACCTACATTGTGGCTACACATATCCTCACGTCCTGTACGCATATTGCAATATTCAGTTTTCAAACAGGCTTTTATTTCATATGCCTTAAAGATTATTCTACATACACCACTTTACAACTTTATAAGTAAGAACTCTGTTTCCAGTATAGATGTTTCAAGGCCTCAGCAATAACATTTGATTTTATGTAGGTTTCGATGTTTTTCACCAAGTTTACATAAAATATCTGCTGGCGTATCTGTTCGCTGAGAGCAAACCGGAATTCCTGAACACTGACATTCCGGTACTGTGAAAATGTTTCTTCCTTATATGGAAGCAGTTTCATCGCACAATAGCTGATATTGATAAGGTTGACCATCATCTCGATCCCCTTCCGGCTGCGTACCATGTATCCGCATAAGGACCAGAAGGTCTTCTGTTCATAAT
>CAJTRE010000069.1:2059-5051 GCA_910578495.1 uncultured Dorea sp. | reverse complement strand
AGGAGTATGAGGCGCTTGCTCCAGATGGAGTGCAGGTACCAGTAAAAGATGATTCTCTGGAGAATAGCCCGACAGAAAGCCGGGAAGAAGAACAGCAGTTAGAATAGCGGATAGGGTTTGTGGAATTGTTGCATCTGCCGACAGCTCCACAAGTAAAACCAGGATAGCAAAAAAGGTGCATTGAAATTTCCGATTTTAGAAAAGATACATATCTATCATTTATTGCGGCGAATCTTTCCATGTGTTATACTAAGGGCAAGCAAATCTTATCTCTTTTCGCAGATGTGAAAAGATGATTGGCAAATCCTTAGTCAAGCTGTTATAAGGATTACCCTTTGAGGTTTCAGCAGTAGGTTGCCCTATGTGTCAATCAGAGTATTTGCTGAATTTTATTCGAAGGAGGTCAAATGCAATTATACTTCGCCATTTATTTAAGAGAGGGAAGTATGACACATGAAAAAACGGATGGAACTAAACAAAGAAACGGCCAGCCGACTTTGGGGCCAGCAGTTTGGAAAACGGCAAAAGGCGATTGATTTTTCAGGTCGTGAGATTGCAAAGGCTGCTTACAATGACAGGAACAGTGCTTATGGATGGAATGTAGATCATATATTGCCGCAGTCAAAAGGTGGTAAAACAGCAGATTATAACCTGATTTGCTGTCACATTCTGACCAATGATGAGAAAGCGGATAAATTCCCATGTTTTAAAGCCAATGAAAAAACCTTTGAGATTCAAAGAAGACAGAATCATTATGAAATCGCAGCGAGAGATGCTGAAGAAAATGAGGAAAGTGACGAAACCGTAAATTTTTTTGATGCGGCGCAAGGGCTTAAATGCTGGAGGCAATGCAAGATTCATAAAGGGAAGGCTTTTGCTGGATATGTCAAGATTAGAGTCGAAACGGCTAATGGAACAGACGTTAAATCGGATTCACTTTTTGACAGGTATGGAATGTTCTTATCCGAGTTGTTCGGAACAGAAAGTATTTTTGTTGAAAATACTTGCGTGGGCTATCTCAATAGCTATTTTATGTATGGAAGTACACAAACGTGTATTTTTACTGTGATAGTGGGAAATATCCCAACTAAAAGGGACACACAAAACTTTCTGGATGATTGTGTGGTGTTGAATACTTATAATGATTATTTTATACGGAAACATGATTTTAAATGTATTCAGATTGTTTGCGGGATGGAGTGCTATAATAGCTGTTATGAGATGTCTCTGAAGTGCAAGAAGGACATTTGGGATAAAGAAGTGCAATTTTCTTCTTTGAACACATCCGACGCGCTGGTGATTGATGAACTTGTAAGAATGAACACGGACGCTGAAAAGGAATTGAAGGGTATTCTTCCTCAAAACGGATTTTATCCTTACAATTTCATGTTTACAAAGCTGAAAGAAAATCTTGCAAAACGCATTTGATACAAAATGAAGTATAGTATGTATGCCTCTTGAAGAGAAGCCGGGCAACAGGCTTCTCTGTTAAGTATGGCGGGTGTATTGAATAATAAGCAGATTTATAGAAAGGATAGAAGTGTATATGTCGGAAAAAAGATTGAATAATACAATATTTCTGATGTATTTAGTAACACAAAACTATTGCAGGGAGCACAGGATTTCTGTGGAAGATTTTTTAAAGCTGGATGAAAAATACGCAATATTGAATTATGTTGCAGAGTGCCCTGATATATTTGACAGTCTGACGGGCAGTGAAATGGTGAGAGAGGTGGAACAGTATGTGGCTCAGCCTTAGAACGACTTTATATCATGGGACGGCATCGGAAATACAGCAGGTGGATGTAAAGCTTGGGCGGGAGAGGAAAGATTTTGGAAAAGGCTTCTATATGGCGGTCTTAAAAAGCCAGGCAATTGGAATGATGCATAAAAAATATAGAGAGACTATCAGAAGGAGTAAGGGAAAACAGGACAGTGCATATGCAGAAAAATTATATGAAATCACGCTGAATAAAGACTATATGTCAAAGCTTAATATAAAAGTTTTTCATACAGCAGATTTTGAGTGGCTTGATTTTGTTTTAATGTGCAGAGAAAAGGGAGGCATGCCCCACGATTATGATATGGTGGTTGGACCTACTGCGGATGACGATACTGCTTTTTGCTTGAAAGCATATTGGGATGGTTTATACGGTAAGGTCAGCTCGGATGCCGCTAAAAGGATATTGCTCAATAATCTGGAAACAGAGAACCTTGGAATACAGTATTATATAGGAAAACAGGAAGTGGCGGATCAGCTTATTGCAAATATAAAGGCGATTGAGTGGAGATAAATCGATGGATGCGAATAGAATTGAAACGACAATGGGGATGTGTGTTGTGGCATTAACGAAGCATTTGATGAAAAAGCAGAATATAGATTATGAGATAGCATACAAAAAATTGTTGGCGACGGAGCTTTATAAACTTTTGCTGGATTCTGAAACAAGGCTTTTCCTGGAAACAAATGAATATTTATGCGAGGCATGTGATGAAGAACTCGAAAAAGGGGCAGATGCTTTGTATGAGTTTATTAACAGCTAAGTGTTTGGGATACCGCATTAGATGATGTCTGAACTGCCAGAGTGGTTATGTGGCAGAAAGGGAGGAATTTGGTGATTGCTTAAATGAAATTAAGGAAAACAGAAAAGTATCCGAGCAGCATACATTTGCAAGTAAAGAGGTCTCTGAAAGAGCACATCATGGAAAGAGTGGATGCCCTACATAGACAAGGCTGTTGAGCAGGCAAAGAAATTTTCAGGCAATGAAAGTGAGTTGGTTGATAATATTGGTTGCAATCTGTGGGAAATGATGGAGGAGTTAAAAAGATATGGAAAGTAAAAGATTGTTTATAAGGGTAATCGCAATATTGTAAAAAAGATTGAAGTGGTAAAATCCGGCATCTTCTACAAAGTAGTAAAATCGAGGAGGCAATATTGGCGAATGTATTATTCTGAGCATAAAATGTTACGGCAGATGCAAGAGTGTATAG
>CAJTRE010000069.1:0-2050 GCA_910578495.1 uncultured Dorea sp. | reverse complement strand
AAGAGTGGATGCCCTACATAGACAAGGCTGTTGAGCAGGCAAAGAAATTTTCAGGCCGGTAATGACGGAGGGCTGTTAGAGGGTTATACAATGGATGACATTGATATGAGCGCACTGCGTTCGTATCGGATTGAATTTGAACACCGAAATCCGGATCATGTCTGGAATGCGGATGAGGATTTAGCATTTTTAAAAAACATGGGAGGCTATGCCATAGATCGAAACACAGGGAAAGGTTGGTTGACAGCGGCGGGATTATTGATGTTTGGCAAAGGGCTGTCCGTGCGGGATAGGTTCGATAATATTCGAATGGATTATATAGATGAAAGCAACCTTTTGCCTGGAAGCCGCTGGAGCGACAGGCTTACTTATGATGGAATGTGGGAAAACAATCTTTACAATTTCATACGGCAGGTCACACCCAGACTGGTTGCGGGATTGAAGCGTCCGTTCCGCTTAGAGGGAATGGTGCGGGTGGACGATACGCCTGTCCATAAATCAATCCGTGAGGCAGTCACGAATATGGCTATCCACGCCGATTATCTGATAACAGGAATACTGAAAATTGTGAAGACGGAAAAAGGTTTTGTATTTTCTAATCCGGGAACATTGAAGCTGCCGCTTTCGGCGATTTATGAAGGAGGATACTCTGTTGCCAGAAACCCAAGGATTCAAACCATGTTCCGCATGATTGGGTATGGAGACAATATCGGTTCCGGATTTCCGGCTATTTTGAGTGCATGGGGAGAGGAGAGCTGGCGTAAGCCGGATTTGAGCCAGAATGAAGAACTGCATCAGGTCGAGCTAAAGTTATGGATGATTTCTTTAATGCCGCCAGAGTGTACGGAGTATCTGCAGAAATTATTTGGCCTTGCATATGCACATCTGGATAATGAAACTCAGATTATTCTTGGAACCGCTTATTTGGAGAATGGCGTTACGAATGCCAGAATGCAGTCGATTATCAATCGTGACAGCACGAAAATAGGGCATATGTTGGCTGACTTGGTGGAGCAGCAGATGCTGATTGCTGATAAAAAAGGGCGTTGGACATCATATAGACTAAATGAGAGTTACGAGATTCAACCGGAGCAGTTTGAATTTAAAGATATCCATCATGAGGAAGTCATGCTTCAAAATGAAACGGATCTGCGTATATATGAATATATAAAAGTAAATGGCTTTATAACAACACAGCAAGTTGTAGAATTAACTAGAATTACTACCGCACAGGGTGCGAATGCTGCGCTTGGCCGGATGATGAAACAAAATTTGATTAGAAAGGTGCGCAGAGGGAAGCATTTTATCTATGAGCTGAAATAAAACGTTGTTAGCAGAATTGGTGTATCAAGAGTTAGTTGGTGTATTAGTTGGTGTATCAAGAGTTAGTTGGTGTATCAAAGGCGGATTGGCAATGGAGCAGGCAATAGCGAGACTCTCGAAAATCCACAATGTCTGCATCGCAGAGATTTTCAGTCGGATGGGGATTATTGAACAGTGAGGGACAGGGCTTCGGAGAATGATTCAGGGCTGCAGGGAATATGGCGTTCAGGAGCCGGAGTTTATTGATATGGGAGATGCTTTTGAAGTCCCTGCTATTACACAGAAAGAAATAGCGCAAAAAGTGGGGATGTTCCAAAACGGCATTAGATATACAATAGACAAGTTAAAAGATAGGGGAATTCTTGAATGGGAGGGAGCTACAAAGAGGGGAAATGGGTTATCAATATATTGCATTAAAAACAGCCGCCATAGTACTTTTTGCATATGCCAAAACACATTGAAAAATAAATGATTTAACAATTATAGGTGTATGCGGAGGACAGAGTAGAAATAAGGTGGAAAATAAGAGATTTTGCAGAAGAATAGGCGGTGATTGTAAAGATGTTACGAAATTGTTAAAAAAGTTTAGTCTGTGCTTGACACCACCCTATATGGGCCACACCGGGTACAGCGCCACGGAGAATGTGAATAATATTAAAGTGGTGCATCTGCACTGGGGGCTGCAGCTGATTTTTGATGAGTCTCAGAAGGAGGGGAATAATGAGAT
>CAJTRE010000068.1 GCA_910578495.1 uncultured Dorea sp. | reverse complement strand
AGCAACGAATAGCACGTTAGTGCGGTTTTGCGAATGGCGCAGGCTGAACTGTTACGATTATGAAGATACAATACAGAAAGGAAAACAGAATATGAAAAAATACGAAGAAGAACATTATCTGTTTGAGCATATAAAAGATAAGATATACCCATGGGTAAAGTCTGAACTTTTTGATTCTAAGGCATTAAATGGAAAGAACTTTTCTGAGAAAGATACGCCGGTAATTGAATTTGTAGGCGGCTTAAAGATTATTTTTGCCATTAAGAGGGGCGAAGAAATTTATGAGATTCTGAAAGACAATATGCTTCCGCCGAATACTGATATAGAAGAGCTTTATCATACTGCCTGCGAAAATCTGGTAAGAGATGTTGAATTTGTGATCGGAAATACATGGTATGGCGGATATGGTATTATTGCAGATGGAATTCACGAGGCGAGCGCGGTCTGTTTCAAACATATCTGGCAGGTTTGTGTAGATAAACTGAAGGATGATTTAATAATAGCGGTTCCTGCGAAAGAGACGGTACTGTTTGTTCCTGCGTCTGATGCGAAAGGAATAGAGAAGTTAAAAGAAGATATTAGAAGTGCTTACCATATGGGACGGGATGGAATCAGTAAGTCACTGTTTCGGTTTTCGAAGTCGGGAAAGGAATTAACGGTCTATGAAGTATAAGGTTGGAATGATGGGGTTTGACTTAGACGGAACGTTGTTAAATTCAAAGAAAGAGCTTACCGAACGTACCAGAAAAGCGCTTGAAAAAGCGGCCGGCCGGGGAATAGAGATTCTTCCGGTTACCGGACGTCCTCTTTGCGGTCTCCCGGAAGAGATTAGAAATTTTCCAGGGATGCGTTATGCGATTACTGCCAACGGAGCAAGGATTTTGGATATACGAACAGGAGAGGTTCTCCGAGAGAGATTGATCGATGCACAGGTAGGAGAACGGCTTTTACATATTTTTGATAAGTACGACGCTATGCGGGAAATCTATTATGATGGTATCGGTTATATTGAGCGTAGTGCCCTGGAGCGGGTGGAACATTTTCTGCCGGGTTCTCCTATGGTGGGATATATTCGTTCCACAAGAGTTGCAGTTGACAATTTGTGGGATAAATTGCGGGAAGAGAACCGGGCGCTTGACAAGGTGCAGGGGTTATTCGCCGACCTAAAGGAACGAGAGCAGGCGCTTGCAGAGATACAGAAATTACAAGGCGTAGAGGCTACCAATGCTCTGGTGAATAATATAGAAGTCAATGCCGGAGGCGTGAATAAAGGGGAAGCCATGCTGTGGCTTGCTGACATACTGGGGATTCCGGCAGAAGAGAGTATGGGCTTTGGAGATGGCGGCAACGATCTGGCATTTATGAAATATGCCGGTGTAGGAGTAGCTATGAAAAACGGCAGGGAAGATGTGAAAGAAATGGCTGATACAGTCACAGAGTATACGAATGATGAAGACGGTATAGCAATATTTATTGAAAATCATGTATTGTAATTAGAAAAGGAGAGACGTATGTTAGACGCATTAAAAGTAATTATACTTGGTATTGTAGAAGGAATTACAGAATGGCTTCCGGTCAGCAGTACCGGACATTTGATTCTCGTTGGCGATCTGTTGGCGCCGGGGTTAAGTAAAGAGTTTATGGAGATGTTTAACGTGGTGATACAGTTAGGCGCTATTATGGCGGTAGTTGTACTGTATTTTCATAAGCTGAATCCATTTTCACCAAAGAAAAACCAGAAGCAGAAAATGCTTACATGGCAGATGTGGATAAAAGTAGCTATTGCTTCTGTTCCGGCGGGAATTGTCGGTGTTTTGTTTAACGATATTTTAGACACTATTTTTTATAAACCGCTTCCGGTAGCAATTATGCTGATTGTATATGGTGTGCTCTTTATTATCATTGAGAACAGAAATAAGGGGTGCAGACCATCTGTGAATAAAATCTCAGATTTATCTATAACTATGTTGTTATGGATTGGATTTTTCCAGATGCTGGCGCTTATTCCGGGAACATCAAGATCCGGGGCAACAATCGTAGGCGCCCTTATGATCGGAGTGTCCAGAGAGGTTGCGGCAGAATTTACATTTTTCCTTGCTATTCCGGTTATGTTTGGGGCGAGTTTTTTAAAGCTTTTGAAGTTTGGGTTCGCATTTACGGGAGCAGAGTTTGGTTTTCTGATGCTTGGATGTATTGTATCTTTTGTAGTGTCTGTTATTGCGATCAAATTCTTAATGAGTTATATTAAGAAAAATGATTTTAAAGTATTTGGTTATTATAGAATTCTACTGGGTGGTTTGATTGTACTTGTATCTATTATACAGGCAATCATCGGATAGTTTGTTGTATAATGTGTATAAAAATCAAATTCTTGCATAAAAATACTTGATTTTTATGTAAAGCATGATAAAATATAACTCGTACTTGAATTATTATACATTGAAACGAATAATAATGAACAAGAGATAAACAGGAGGAATGAATGATGAAGTTAAAAAAATTAGTTAGTTTTGTATTAGTTGCAGTGTGTACCTTATCTCTGGCAGCCTGTGGAGGGAGTTCTGGTGACTCTAAGGAAAGTAAAGATAAGGAGGCTGTAAAAGCAGAGGTTATTGACATTGATCTGACACAGGAAGAATATGCATTTGGTGTAGATAAGTCTCAGCCGGAATTATTAAAGAAAGTAAATGCATTTGTAACAAAGATCAAAGAAGACGGTACATTAGACGAGATTTGCGGCCGTTATTTCGGAGATGGTGAACCGAAGGCTGTAGAGTCTGCAAAGCTTGATGAGTCAAAAGATCAGTTAGTGGTAGCTACAAATGCGGCATTCGAACCATTCGAGTTTACAAAGGGCGAGAATTACTACGGAATTGATATGGAGATCGCAGCGCTTATGGCAGAAGAATTTGATCAGGAACTCGTGATTCAGAATATGGATTTCGATGCAGTATGTCTGACTGTCGGACAGAAGAAATGTGATATTGCTATGGCAGGTCTTACAGTTAATAAAGAACGTGAAGAGTATGTAACATTCTCTGAGTCTTACTACTCCGCTTCTCAGAGACTGATTGTTCCAAGCACAGACGATACTTTTGCAGAGTGTAAAGACGCAGAGGCTGTAGCGGATCTTCTTGGAAAATTAAAAGATTCAGATGCAGTCGGAGTTCAGGCAGGAACTACAGGACAGTTCTATGTAGAGGGAAGCGATGAATGGGAATTCCCGGGACTTCCGGCAAAATGTGCACAGTACAAGAATGGTTCTCTTGCAGTACAGGATATGTTAAACGGCAATATCAAGTATGTCATCATTGACGCTGCGCCGGCAGCAACGATTATAACATCTATCAATGAGATGCAGTAAGCTTCATGATGATGTAAGTTAGATAAGGAAAGAAGAAAATGGGGAATTTTGAACGCAAGGTTGAAAAGTTTATAGAAATATTTTTGGATCAAGGCGGGTACGTTAAAGTAGTCGAAGGTCTTCAGAATACTGTTCTCATTGCAGTGCTTGGTCTGTTGATTGGTATTGTGATTGGTACGCTGATTGCAACAGCAAGGGTTTTACCGAAATACAAGACGTTTCCCAAGGTGTTGAATGCAATCTGTAGTCTTTATGTAGCGTTGTTTCGTGGTACGCCGATTGTGGTGCAGTTACTGGTATTCTATTATGTATTTGTGCCTCTGGTGGGAGCGCAGATTACAGGATTGCAGGTGGCAATACTGGTGTTCGGATTGAACAGTGGAGCCTATATTTCGGAAATTATGCGAGGCGGTATCCAGTCTGTAGACAGCGGACAGATGGAGGCCGGACGTGCGGTTGGGTTAAGCTTTGGCACAAGTATGTGGAAAATTGTAATTCCACAGGCAGTAAAGAACATTCTGCCTACACTTGGAAATGAGTTTATTGCTCTTATCAAAGAGACATCTGTTGTCAGCTTTGTAGCGGTAGCAGACCTCTATATGGCATTTAATTATATCGGAAGCAACAGTTATGAGTTTATGGTGCCGTATCTCGTAATGGCAGTCATTTACATTATACTCGTACTGGTTATTTCTCTTTTGATAAAACTGATGGAAAGGAGCCTGAGAAAGAGTGATAGACGTAATTAATTTAAAGAAAAGTTTTGGCGGCGTAGAAGTTCTCAAGGATATTAATATTACCATTAATAAGGGAGATATTGTTGCGGTTATCGGTCCATCTGGCTCTGGAAAAAGTACATTTTTAAGGTGTTTAAATTGTATGGAAGATCCTGACGGCGGAAGCATTATCTTTAATAATATTGACATTGCAGATATGCGTGTGGACATCAATGTACATCGTCGTCATATGGGTATGGTATTTCAGCATTTCAATTTGTTTAACAATAAGACGGTGCTCCAGAATATTATGCTGGCTCCGGTTCATGTAAAATGGCAGGATGTAAAGAAAGCAAAACGGGCGAAGATGTTCGGAAAGAGTACAGGAGAATCTCTTCCGACGAAGAAAGAGATTGAGGCAGAAGTTCGTGAACAGGCGATGGAACTGCTTCGCAGAATCGGATTGGAAGATAAGGCGAATGAATATCCGTCCAGACTGTCCGGCGGACAGAAGCAGAGGATTGCGATTGTTCGTTCTCTTGCGATGGATCCGGATGTGATTCTCTTTGACGAGCCGACTTCTGCGTTAGATCCGGAGATGGTTGGAGAAGTTCTGGAATTAATGAAAGAACTTGCCAACGATGGCATGACCATGGTGGTTGTTACACATGAAATGGGATTTGCCAGAGAAGTGGCGAACCGAGTAGTGTTTATGGATGGAGGGGAGATCAAAGAACAGGGAAATCCGAAAGAATTCTTTGAGAATCCCAAAGACGAAAGACTAAAAGAATTCTTATCAAAAGTATTATAAAGAAGACGCAGCTTAAAAAGAGCTGCGTCTTAAATTGTATTTTAGGGTTTTATAAACTTTAAAATCCGACAAGTTGTGACAATTATTATATAAGGTTTGTTGAAGAAGAGAAAGTATGGTATAATAACGAGGAAAAACAGTATTGATTTGTCTATTTAGTTATCTAAAGAGCCTGCAAATAAAAAGTCAATAGAAAACTGAATATTTTTTGAAAAAGTTTTATG
>CAJTRE010000067.1 GCA_910578495.1 uncultured Dorea sp. | reverse complement strand
CTTCATAATACACACCTACTTTCAAAAAAGATACTATCATATATTCTTACTTAACTAATACTGAAAATAAAGGGCAATTGTTCTTTTGATTTTTTATCCAGATATAGCAGATAACCACTCCGATTAAGGCTATCCCTCCTGTGGTTATATATGGTAATTCAATATTGCTTTCATACAGATACCCAGTTAATAAAGGAGCAATAACTTTGCTAAGATTTCCGGCGGTACTGGCAAATCCCATCAGTGTTCCTTTATGCTGATTGTCAGTTTTTGAAAGGGTTGCGTTTAATGTGGGTACTGTAATAGCAGAAGATACCGCAAATAAGCCAAAAACCACCAACACACTAACAAACCCAGTTGTCAATACCATGGCAAACGCTACTAAGGCTTTGCCAAACACACCTATCAGTATTAGTGGCTTCTCACCAATTTTTTTTGCTAAAGGACCAGTCAAAAAGCCTTGTACTACAATCAAAATACCTGCTAGAGCCATCCAAATAACACCAACTTGCTTAGTGGAAAATCCAAACTTATCTACAACATACAGCCCCATAATTCCTTGCAAGCCTGTTTGACAGAAATGCACAACGAAAATAAGTATCAAAACCATTCCTGCTGAGCCCAAAATTATACTTTTCAGGTCTGAAAAATCAAAGGGTTTTCTTTTTTCCGTCTGTCCTGAACGCTCAATTGACTCTGGCAAAAGTGTTAGAATTAGTAGAAAGGCAATAAATGAAATGCCAGCGCCTGTAAAAAATGGGAGCGCAAGCGAATAGCCTGCAAGAATGCCTCCCAATAATGGTCCCATCATTACGCCAATGCTCATTGAAGCTCCAAGTTGACTCATATTCTTGCTTCTTTCTTCCTCCGAGCTGGAATCTCCAACATATGCCAAAGATGCAACGGACGTAGCAGATGACAAAATACCCGATAAACTGCGAGCTATAAATAGTGTCCAAAAGGATGAAGCCAAACCGAACAGGAACAAACTGATGGAATATCCTATAATACCAATGCTGATAATCGGCTTTCTACCAATTCGGTCGGACAGTGCACCCCAAAAAGGTGCGCATACTGTTTGTGCCAGAGCATATACGGCAGTGAGCCATCCAAGCTCACGACCGCCAGCACCTAGATTTTCCATGTAAAATGGCATGACCGGAAGAACTAAGCTATATCCTAACGCAATCACCAAAGTAGCAAGATTTAAAGCGAAAATTGGCTTTTTATTCATCAATCGTCACCGTCCCCTCTGAGCCGTCCACCGTTATCATTTGTCCATTTTTAATACTTCTCGTGGCTGTGTGTGTCGCCATAACGGCAGGGATACCACATTCCCGCGCAACAATACTTGAATGACTGAGAGGACCTCCAATATCCGTTACAATTCCACTTGCAGAGGCAAATAAGGGTGTCCAAGCCGGAGTTGTAGTAACGGCAACCAAAACACTTCCTGGCTGGAAATTTTTAAAATCTGCCGGACTATTTAGTATGCAGGCACGAGCTGTCACAACACCAGAACTGGTTCCTATACCCCTCAACACGGTTTTTCCATCTTTTTGTTTCTGTGGTGCATGTGATATGCTTTTTACTTTCTTCTCAGGTAACTGAGCTGGTGACACATAGCCCTGATACTTTTTGAGTTCCGCTTTTCGCTCAAGTATCGAATTTTTTCTATCGGATAAAGGTATATTTTTGTCTAACTGTACTATGAGTTTTTCCAATTCCAATTTTGTGAGCCAATATATATCATCTATATGCGAAGTAGCTCCGCCACGTATAAGACGTGCTGAAATTTCATGAAACATCTGGCGAATCAGAGGATGCCCCATTCCCATGCAATAAATAGCATTTTCACGCATAGGAGCAGTTTCCTGCGCCCAATGGAGCAACTTCAAAAACAGTTTTTTGCGTGAGCCACCTATATGTTGTAAAATTTCTTCTTCTGCCTGTTTCCTATGCTTTTCAAATTTGGATTGACGTAAAAAAGGACTTTCACCTTTGCCTTCTACAAAGGTTTTTATGGATTCAAAGGTTGGTGTAAGTGTTTCCTGCGGTGTGGAATATGCAAAATCAAATTCATAAGCGGTACGACCAAACTCTTTAAAATACTGATTGATTCGATTTTTCCATTCTATCCATACTTCCAGCGAAACTTCGTCAGGCGGAACTGAGGACATAAAATTTTCCGCTATCTTTGCTGTTGGATTACTTTGCAGATAAAGGTTGAGAGTATTATTTTGCTTTACCCATTCCGAGAGACTCCACAGGTTCTTTTCGGCTTGCAGAGCAATCGTATCAAATCCAAGCAGGAAAACAGAAGTATCTGTCATACCAGCGCGACGAGCCGCTCCCTGAAAAAATTTTGTAAATAATGTTTCGCTGATAGAGGCGGCTGGCAATGTAAGCTGAATCCTCGTGAAATAAATACACGCTCCATAAAACACAGTCTGAATCCCCTCCATTATTTGATGAGCATTCAGCATATGCATGGGCTTTTCTTCCCATTGTTTAATCACATCCTCAAATTCTTTTCGTGCTGTTTCCCAGCGTGCAACACTGTTCGTGAGCGCACGGCGTAAAGATCGGGGTGAAAGGGATTTGACAACAATCAAAAGAGGCTTTGAATTAGCGGAAAGATAAACATATCCGTTAATAATCGTATATGCTCCGTTTTCTGGCAGTAGCTTTTTCGCACTTTTACCAAACATATCTATCCATAAAAGCGCCGACGCACGGTTGACTATTTCAAGCCCAAGTGTGGCGAATAAGGGCGTAACAGGATTTGGCAAGTGTTCCGCTAGACTGCCTTTTGTATATATAACATCCTTTTCCGGTAACGTCCATTCCGGCGGTAGGACAGTAATGGGGCGAGCCTGAACAATATACAACTTATCTTTTTCCAGTGCCCACTCTACATCCATAGGCATTTCATAATACTTCTCAATTTTTTTTCCAAGTTGTGTTAATCGCATAACTTGATTGCGAGTAAGAGCATGTTTTTTCCTCAACTGTTCAGGAGTTGGGATTTCTTCTGTTCCATCTGAGTTGCGGACCGTCATAATTTCTTTGTTTGCTACTTCATATGATACAATTCGTTCAGCATTTTTATCTACAACAATTGTATCAGGGGTGACTAAGCTAGAAACAACCGATTCGCCAAGTCCCCACGCGGCGTTAACAATCATTTCGCTACGTCTGCCATTGATAGGGTTTAGCGTAAACATAACGCCGGACGCATCGGAAAACGCAAGCTTTTGTACTACAACAGCAAGTGCGACAATTTCCTGCTTTATATCATTCTTCATGCGATAAGCAATAGCGCGAGCTGTCCATAGGGAAGCCCAGCACCTCTTTACAGCGTCAAGAACTTCATTCTCACCTTGTATGTTAAGATAGGTTTCCTGCTGGCCTGCAAAAGAAGCGTCGGGCAAATCCTCGGCGGTTGCGGAGGAACGGACAGCCACTGCTATATTTCCCAATCCGGCATATGCGGTTTTAATTGCATCGGATACTTCCTGCGGCATTTCTCCATCATGGAAAAGCATCCCTATCTGCGTAGATACATTTTCAAGCTGACTGGTATTGTTAGAGTCAATACCGTCCAGCAACTTATTAATGTGAGGTTGAATATGGTTCTTTTCAACAAAAATCTTGTATGAGGTAGTCGTAACATGAAAGCCCTCCGGCACAGGGATGCCCGCTGTCAAAAGTTTTGATAAAGACATACCTTTTCCGCCGACCATTTCAAGGGTTGCCTGTTTATGCAGCAAGGGTAGGGTATAATAAATCATAATTATTCACCTTCATCATTCATAATTCCGTGTAGAAATATATCCATTGTTTCATCAAGCATTTTCTCCGGACTGGCTGATGGTCGGGATGTGTAAATGATTGATATAATGGAGTTAATTAACAAACGCGTCATTAAATCGGCATTTGTCTTACGGAAGACGCCTGATTTCACTCCATTTTCAATTACAGATTTTATAATATCCTGATATGCGTAACGCGCAGTTTTCAGCCGCTTTCGATAATCTTCTTCTAAATAGTCAGATTCTGTATTTAACCACATCAGCACCGTTCGATACTGCTTTGGTACTCCAAGATGATTCAGCATGATTTTTCTAAGACACTGTTCCGGCGAGGATTCATCGGCAATAATCCTATGAACCTTTTTAATTATTTCTTCTATTTCTTTCTCAACTGCATATACAACAATCTCGTCTTTCGTTTTGAAAAAATCATACAGACTGGACTTTCCCATGTTTGCTAAAATCGCAATTTCCCTCATTGATGTTTTTTGGAATCCATTTTTCTCTATGAGCTGCAAAGCAACACTGATTATTTCTTCTCGACGCTCTTCTTGTTGTTCTGGTGTAAGCATAATTCCTTTTGGCATATTATGATACCTCCTTGTAACGACCATCGGTCGCTTCTTGTTTTGCTATCATTATATAGCGACCGATGGTCGCTTGTCAAGGCTAATTTTTTTCCTCTTTTGGCATTCGGATTGCTTACAGAGAATTTTGACCATGAGTATATTCCTATATATTCTGCACATAGTCAAGTTGAATATCATCCCAAGCGCATCCGCATAAAAGCTACAAGATTACCCTCCCTCTAGTTGCTTGTAAATGCACACAATTACAGATTCGGATACCAACGTAACAAATCAGACAGCCCTTCGGATTCCAGTTTCCTGATCACATAACTCAACCACTCCTCCGGCGTGGGCATGTCACCTGCTATTATAGTGGCATACGTTTCCGAAGATTGATAAGGCTAAAAACATCCTCCATGATCCTTTCGTTCTTGACATCCAGCATTACCCATTTCTGTCCATTTCCAGCTTTAGTAGCTTTGAATACCGTTTGTACATAGTTCGAGCATAGCGGCATGAGAAGTTCTGCCTCTGCAAGTTCATGACTTCCTATGACCACGAGGGCGATAAAATAGCCTTCCATTGGATAGAGCGTACAAAGGGATTTTCCGCTCTTTTTGTACTTAATATTCCAGCCAGCCTGCATGGAACAACGGCTGTGTTCCATGCAGGGCTTGATCTGGTAGGCGGACTGGATACGCTCATTGAAGTCCGCCCATAACGGGCTACCTATATATTCTGTGATCTGCTCCCACGTTGGCGGCGTTACATTTGAATAGAGCATATTCCAATCCATCCTAATTTCCCTCCTTAGGCCCGACTATCCAGCGGCAAAGGCTTGACCCAAATTTCCATGTATGCCATGTCCTCTGCATCCCGGTAATACTTTTCCGCAGAGAAGGGTTCCGTGGCCAGGTTGTGGTGCGACAGCCATGTGCCAAAAAGATACTTGCTGGCCTGATCCAAAGC
>CAJTRE010000066.1 GCA_910578495.1 uncultured Dorea sp. | reverse complement strand
TCTTCCAATCCGATACTGATACTCCGGGATATTAAAAATTCCGTCATCCAGTATCTGGTTCTCCAGATACTGGATATCTCCGTTTTCTGAGAGCCTGACCGTAAGTTCATGGGTTATGACCGCATCATTGCACAAAATCATCTGGCATACCGCATCCACAGTCAGCGTGAATGTCCCATCTCCATTTTCTCTGATCTGTGTCACTTCGGGGACAGAAGTGCCAAAGAAATTGGGTGCGTAATTTCCACACCCCAGCCTCTCCCATGGATAGCTTTGATGCTCTTCATCGAACATTGCCCACTCCCGCAGGTCTTCCCGGGAAACCGGAAGATAGTCCATAATGGTATCTTCAAATTCTTCTGCCGGTATCCCGTCCGGATATTGTTCCGGTTCAAACTGCCTGTCATACTTCATCTCATAAAAATATTCATAAGCCCCGTTATAATCCAGTTCTTCCAGGTTCTCCACATCCCAGTTAGAGCATAACAGGTTATTTCCCTGGTATCCCAAAGGAATCACACAGTTTTCGGACATTTCACGGCATTCCTCTGACAGAGGCCTTACTCTGACCAGGCAGCTGCCGTCAATCATCTCCGATACTTCCGGAGGTTCCGGTACACATAATTCATACCCAAAATACCCTTTTTCTGTATACCTCCACTCTTTTATCCTTGTATTGGAAATGTATGTGAACATCGGTGTGCCATCTCTTCCCCATGTCATATTCGCTGCCAGTACATACAGATTTTTTCCATCATACTTATATTGAAGCCTTCCGATCCCTCCATCTCCATGAACCATGTACAGCAGTACGGTTCCAGCCTTTCCCCTTCCGGCATCCAGCAAAAAACGCTCCATTTCCTCCCAGTTCTCCATATCCGAATACAGCCCGCTTCCCGTGACGGACATACCCAGGGGCTTTATCTTCTCTTTCATCTGAGCCATCACTTCCTCTGATAACACTACATTTGAAGCTTCACCTTTGTCCGCCGCTCGGTAAATCTCCGCAGTCAGCTCCAATGCAGTCCTTAAGTCCGCTTCGGCTTCTCTCCTTTCATCTTCCTCAATTGGAAGATCATACCCCTTTTCCCAATGTTCTCTTATGTTATTATCTTCTTCGTCCTCTGCCAAAAGAAGTTCCCCTCTGCCCTCCCCTGCATCGGACAGGAGAGAATCTGCCGGTTCTTTCCTCCCACAGGCACACAGGAATCCTGCCAACATTATGATTACGATCAAACTATATTTTTTTCTGTTCTCCATGGAAATCCTCTCTTTATCTGATTCGGTATACGGCAGGAATATCCAGTTCCCTTTTTTCAATGGAATTGGACAGATAACGGAATGCCCCATCTACAAAGAGGGTCAGCGTTCCGTCCGGATTTTCCCTAGCATCCACTACCTCCCCAAAGGGCGGATACGGACTCGAAAAGATCATTTCATACGGATAGCTGTCCGTGGCTGCATGATAACCACATATTTCCCTTATCTGCTCTTTCGTGACCGGGAAATAAGTTGTCATGATCCGTTCATACACCTCTGCAGGTATCTCCCCGTTTTCCGGCTGCAAAATCTCTCCCGTATCCATGCGGTACAGGTCCGCAAACATGCACGGCATCAAAATATCTTCCACATTACTGCTGTCCCAGTCCGTTACAAGGACATTGTAATAATACTGGGTTGATAATGGTTCCTGCGGTTCTTCTCCCCTGCCGGCTGCCCCGGTATCGTTCATGACTGCGCAGCTGTCGGAAATCTCCGCAACGGGTTCCCAGGCTTTTTCTGACTGTTTTCTATTGGCTTCTTTCCGAATGCCACTATGGTTCATAACCGCCCTTCGGAAAAATGATCCGTTTAGCTCTATTTAAGAATTCCCGCCATACGCAGCAGATACCGCGCATTTGTGGTAGTACAGCGTCCCTCTTTTAATTTATAGTCAAAAAGAATTTTATTTTCCTTATAATGCTCTGTAAAATGATAATTTTTCCCATGGATGTCCAAATCTTTTTCCAAATCACAAAGCTCAAAATCATGGGTTGTGATCAACATAACGGCATAAGGCTTCGACAAGTTTCGTATGGTCTCTTTTGCCGCAAATATCCGGTCTTTTGCATTTGTTCCCTTATAGATTTCATCAATCAGGGAAATCATTGGTATCTGCTTTTTGCTTACCTCAATCATTCTCCTGATACGCAGCAGTTCCGCATAAAATGTGGAAATGCCCTCGTTCACATTATCTCTGTGCGTATGGATGTGCATAGTTCCATAAGGGAGATGCGCAGGCTCGCAGCGGTGCAGAATCCGCCGGCGTAGGCGAGAGCCAAATTGATGCCTATGCTGCGTATAAAAGTCGTCTTTCCATTTCTCATACCATTCCACACAATAATAATCATGCAGAAACAGGCTGTTGTAAAAATGCGTAAATGTTGTGGCGTGCGCATACGGAATCTGTAATTTTCCCCAGATCTTTTAAGGCAGCAGAAGCAGAGCCATTTTTCAACAAGGTCTTCTGCAAATCTTTCAGATAGGGACTGTCAAAGGATTCCTGCTCCAAAAGCTGAAACTATTTTGTATGATCTATTATCACCCCATTGACCAATTTTGAGAAGCCTTTCGCAAAAACGAATCGTATGGTAATTTCAGTCACTCTATAACAGGAGGCATTACCCGCCCCCTGTTATTTATTCCACAGCCTTTTTCCTTTTCATACTTTCCACCTTCCACAGAGATTTTTTTATTATATCACAGAAATCTCAAAGAATTCTCAACCATCATAAAAAGGTACGGAAATCAATTTTCAAGGATACTGTGTGAAAGATTGAAAAAAGTTGTTGGAGCGTTAAGAAATGTGGGGCGCGGCGGTTACTGGGCCTTGCAGTTTTGTGATAAATGGAGAAAGGAAGTGGTATAATCAAATCTTTAAATTCTGATTGATAGAGGCAAAAAATTGCATTAAATTGAAAAAATATTTTTTATACTTTTCCCCAGTAGTTCAATTTTTCCGATTTTTTCTAAATCCTTTCTTAATTTTTCTCCGTTATTGTCTTTTCCGGCAATCACTTTTACAATCTTTGTCCCTGGAATAAGCTGCTTCTTCATTCTGTCACCTCCTTTTGTGGAATAAGGTCATTATACATTCCCTATCTCTTTGCACACAAAAAGTCCGAGTATTCCGACTAAAAAGTGTTTCTATATGATATAATGAACAAAATAAAGGTGACTGAGTGTGAAAAAACAAGAATTATCATTGCAGTTTATACCTGAATGAAACGAAAGGAAGGAATCATTATCATGAAAAACTACGGTTCAACTGTCCGTCAGATTAGACTAAGTAAAGGTTTTAGTCACAAAGAGATATATACTGGAATATTAAGCAAATCTTTTGCCATCGATTTTGAAAAAGGATTATATGATATAAAATTTAATTTGATGCTTAAAATATTGGAAAGGCTTATGATTTCTGTTGATGAACTTCTTCTAATTCATAACCAATACCAGAGCTTACAATACTATGAGCCTCTTTTGAATGTAAGCCTTGACAGACTTAAAAATGATCAGACTTATTCCTCAGATAAGGCAGTGTTGACGAACTTTTGAGAGAAATTTTTCAAAAAGTTTTCCTTGTTTCTTAAATAAGGGGAAATTTAGAAAATGCCAACATAAATAATCTCTTTATGCAAGTATTGATTTGGATTTTATATAGCGTTAAGATTTTTCATGGAAAGCCAACAACAAGAAGAGCCTTTGACTTTACCCTTACGGTAAAGTGTATACTTTAAGAAAGAAAAGGGAGGTATGCCGGTGCGATTCTTTATCACTTCTGGTACCACAGCGGATTGCACAATTGCCGAGCGGCTGATTGAGGGCTTTCAGGCAGAATACCTTCTGGTAGATCGTGGCTATGATACGACGCAATCATTCTCAAAGCTGTTGACGAAGGAATGATACCGGTCATTCCGCCAAGAAAAAAACGTAAACATCTGCGGGAATATGACGAGTATCTCTACAAGCTCCGACCTCTCGTTGAGAATGCTTTCCTGCTTCTCAAAAGGTGGTGCGGTATCGCTACACGCTACCCCAAAAATGTCGCTTCTTTCACTGCCGCTGTTCAAATTCGTTATATTTCTATTTGGCTCCTCTTTTATTGACGACACTATTTAGCATCCGGCTCTTTAATGATACATATATTTAGTTGTCTTACATTGATTATAGTTTCCTTTTTACACTTCGGACAAAAGAGGGGAAAGTTATCAAGCACTGCATCTAACCGCACTTTTAATCTTGTTTTGTTGTTGCAGATTGGACACAATAACCATTCTTTTTTCATCAAAATATTAGCTCACCCCACAGTCTTTTTCCAGATAAAACATATAATTGTTCCAATTAGTGCTATCGCTCCCATGGTGATATAAGGCAATTCAATACTACGCTCATACAGATACCCCGCCAGCAGAGGGGCAATGACTTTACTAAGATTTCCGGCAGTACTGGCAAAGCCCATGAGTATTCCTTTGCGCTGATTGGCCACCTTGGAAAGGCTTGCGTTTAGTGTGGGTACTGTTAAAGCGGAAGATACTGCAAATAGACCGAAAACAACAAGTACACTGATAAAGCCAGATGTTAATACCATAGCAAAGGCAACCAGTGCTTTACAAAATATGCCTATCAGTATTAGCAGCTTATCGCCCGTTTTATTTTCCAAAGGGCCGGTAAAAAACCCCTGTACTACAATTAAAACACCTGCTACCACCATCCAAACAACACCAACTTGCCCTGTGGTAAATCCAAACTTGTCAACGACGTACAGCCCCGTAATACCCTGCAAACCGGTTTGACAGAAGTTTACGATAAAAATAAGGATCAAAATAACTCCTGCGGGGCCAAGCAGAATGCTTTTCAGGGCTAAAAAATCAAAAGAATCTTTTTTGTGCGGATAACCTGACCGCTCTATGGACTCTGGCAGAACTGTTACAATGAGTAGAAATGCAATAAATGAAATCCCGGCTCCTGTAAAGAATGGAAGTGCAAGTGAATAGCCAGCCAGAATACCGCCAAACAACGGCCCTAACATAACACCTACACTCATTGCAGCTCCAAGCTGACCCATATTCTTGCTTCTTTCGTCCTCTGTGCTGGAATCACCCACATAAGCCAAGGACGCAACTGACGTAGCAGATGACAAAACACCAGATAAAGCACGGGCGATAAGCAGTGTCCAAAAGAAGGAGGCCAAACCAAACAGCAATAAGCTAATTGTATAGCCTAACATGCCAATGCTGATAATCGGCTTTCTGCCGATTCGGTCGGACAGCATTCCCCAAAACGGGGCGCACAGTGTTTGTGTCAGCGCATATATGGCCGTGAGCCAGCCAAGTTCTTTGCCACCCGCTCCGAGGTTTTTCATGTAAAATGGAATAACCGGAATAATCAGGCTATATCCTAACGCAATTACAAAAGTTGCAAGGTTTCAAAGCAAAAACAGGCGTTTTATTCATTGAGTGTCACCTCCCCTGTCGCGCCGTCCACTGTTATCATTTGTCCGTTTTGTATGGTTCGCGTAGCGGTGTGTGTTGCCAT
>CAJTRE010000065.1 GCA_910578495.1 uncultured Dorea sp. | reverse complement strand
TGGCCCGTGCGCTGAAACGTGATTGTCCCAGGCGTCGGGATTTCCCGCTCCTTCAGCATCCGGGCAATCTTGCCGGGGCCGTTGCCCTCAACACATAACTGGAAAATCAACTCCACCACAGGAGCCGTTTCCTCGTCCACCAACAGATGCCCGTCCTCGCCCTTTATATAGCCGTAGGGGGCGTTTACTGCCAACCGCTGGCCCGACATACCTTTATTGCGGAATACCGCCCGTATCTTCTTCGAGGTGTCCTTGGCGTACCACTCATTTATGATATTCCTTGTGTGGGGGAAAAAGATGCAGATACTAAATTGCAAAAGGCTCATGGTCTATAAGCCAAAAGATGAGGGCTGGAATCAAAATTCATTCCAGTCCTCATCTCTTGGCTTAAGCACCCATATTGGAAGATAATCTATTTTTGTTCCACGACTTCTTTTATATTCGCCATCCCTGGTTGTTGTAGTAGCTTAAAAAACTCATTAATATCTCGATGGCTTTGCTGAGGATATTTCAAATTTCTCCTTCGCTTACAATAAGTAAAGGTGATCGACCTTTTAGCTCGTGACAATGCTACGAAAAATGCACATCGATCTTCCTCCGGCTGAGTACGAAAACTCCAAAAGGCGGAATCTTCCAAACCCACAAAATAAATAGAAGAGTATTCAAGCCCTTTGCTTTTGTGAATTGTCATAATAGGGACAGAATGGAAACCCCGAAAGATTTCTACAGCTAATTCCCAATCACCGTTTGCTTCATTCAAACTTTCCCAGAACAACTCTTCAAACTTGGCTATTAATTCTTCTAAGCGATTTCTCTGCCGATATTCAGGGAAGTTAGCTTTTATTTTATCTGCGCCCAAAAAGTCAACCAAGCTATTTAGCACATTGGATATACAAATCTGATCCATGCCTTTTATTAATTCTGTTTTCAAACATTCCATTTGAGATGCTAGCGCCTCTTGCATTTGATCATATTCTTGATGTACTTGATTTGCGCCAATTCCATTCAAACTCACGAGAAAGTTTTGAATATATTCCCAATCGTGAGGCCGTTTTTTGCTGAGAGCGCATAGGATCATTCTGATCAGCAAGTCAATAATCGGCTCTTTGACAAGATCTTGGTACTCAGTTTCAATTCGAGCGGAAATCCTGTGAGTTTTTAGTTCAGAAATAATAGCTGAAGAGTAGTCCATTGGCCGCTGTTTACATAAAATACAAATCTCATTCGGTTTAGCTCCATTTGAAATCTCACTTGCAATATCCTCCGCAATTGCATGTGCTTCCAACTCCTCATTGTCTGCAATGAGAAGATCAATATCCCCATCAGCCGGATTCCATTTGCTAGAAGTTTCTACTTGTGTAGCTTGTTCATTCAAGGAATCATACATGGTCCTTTGTAACGCAACAAGTCTTGGTGCGGAACGATGATTCATAATCAATCGCACAGGTTCAGGCGAAAGCTCTTTAAAAAACTTATTGAAAATAGCTTTGTCGGCTCCGGCCCAAATCATGATTCTTTGCTTATTATCACCTACCGCTGTTATTTTTGAAGAAGAGCCGAAAAAGCATTGCCGGATAAGCTCATACTGGAGGCTCGTTGTGTCTTGGAATTCGTCTAAAAATACATAAGAATAAGTCAAATGCAGGGCCCGCTGAATAAAAGGGTTTGTTTTTACGAGATAGATTGCCAGTATACTAATCATTTTGAAAGTTAAAGTGGGGGCCTGATGGTCGAACCCATTCAAAAGCAGTGGCCATGCAGCCTCTGCAAACCCGCGCTTAACAATTGACAAAGTAACACCCGATAAAGAGTCATCATAATATTTCTTTAGTCTGCTCCCTCGTAACCCTTCAGGATTTTTAAACCCCGCTTTTTTAAATGCCGCATCGATAACGGCATCATCATTGATTTGATACTCAGGCTGCGGTCTAAGAGTAGCAGGTAAAGCGTATAGGAAGTGATCCAGCAAGCTTTTGGAGAAGGCATCATAAGTCATGGATATAAAGCGTCCCCCCGCTTCGATTCCACAACGCTGTTCTACACGCTCTTTTAAATTTTGAGCAGCATCCTTTTTGAAACTAATGGCCAATATTCTCTGGGGATCTCTACATTGATTTGTTTGGAGCAGGTAAGCAGCCTTTTGCGCTAATAGTTCCGTCTTTCCGGCACCTGGTCCAGCAATCACTAACACATGAGAACCGCTGCGAACCGCTTTGTCTGCGGCACGTTCAAGGATAACACCATCACAAGGTATCCATTCTTCAGGTGAAATAATATTCATGAAGTTTCGCCTTTCAGCATCTGCTCAGCCACTGTGATCAGCCGCGAAAGCACAGGCGGCATAGACGCTTTCAGCTGATTTCCGCTCATAGAGGATAGGACGGCAATATGTGAAGCCGGTTTTCCTCTGTTCAAGAAGAAATAGCTATACCAAATCATGAGTTTCTTCTGTTCATCTGTATAAGTTTCTCCATTACCTCCATGTTCTTTTAG
The DNA here is from genome assembly GCA_910578495.1 of uncultured Dorea sp. Taxonomy (GTDB): domain Bacteria; phylum Bacillota; class Clostridia; order Lachnospirales; family Lachnospiraceae; genus Dorea_D. The sequence goes on along the minus strand of CAJTRE010000065.1, from coordinate 3,088 downwards.
CGTTTGCCGAATGCTTGTTTCAATTCGCTCGTCATACTTGGGATGACATTGACCCGTTGTCTCGAAATCTTTGATATAGACTTGATCTTCATCAATCGTAATTCTAGGCCCTTCCCGCATTCCTAGCGTTTTCTTATATTGGTCTCCCATATGCTCCAACATCAAAAAGTCAATATCCAATGGTGCGGAGAAAAAAACGTGATATTCCTCTAAACGATTCATCCAAGCCTGCATATTTTCTGTGTCAAGTACACTCCCGTCATGCATGCGTTCAAGGTCATCGTCAGACATAATCCCTTTCGTGGTATCAAGCAGCCTTTCTCTTTCCGCCCCTATTTGCAACAATTGTGTAAGCGCATACTTTATGCGGCCCCAGCCACCGCCGTCCCGTTCTCTGTCAAGGTCTAAAAGTGTTATAAAAGGTATCTGCAAATCATGAAGAAGCCGCCAGAAGTGATTCACGTGGCGGCCGCCTAAAGGAACAATGGAAATACCGCTAAGGTCAACGTTTTCATGAACAACTTCCCAAAATTTCGGTAAAATGAGTTCCTCGCTTTCTCCTTCACCGAGGATGACTAACTTTGCGAAATATAGTTCTGGGTAAGCCCTAATAGCCTCTTTGATATATTTATACTGCTCTGACTCTGTTTTTTCACTAGGCAAAGTGATTCCCCGAACTTTTGATGTAGCGCCATCAATTGTGAGCCTGAAATACCGAAGATTTTCAGGTTCAATTCTTTTTAGGATAGCAGGAGAATGAGATGTTATAATCGCCTGTGCATGTGGTTTTCCTGCAATGCTTCGTAGATTGCCTACCAATTTACCAAGCAAATGTGGAGCAATGTGGTTTTCCGGCTCTTCTAACGCTACAATTGTTAAAATGGGGGGCTTACGGTTGAAAGAGGTGTTTTCTGGGTCTGACTTGATTTCTTTCCGCATTTGCTCCTCAACATCCAACACGCTGTCAACTAAGGAAATATAAAAGAGAGAGCGGAGGCCATCACCCATCTGATCAATTGTATACTCTTTTCCTGTAACCGTCGGTTCAAATACTACCTCGGTGTTCCTAATGGATGTTTCAATATCTGTACCGCTGAATCTCAGGCTTGCAGTAGAATAACGGTTGTCTGAATCATATTCTTTCCACTGTTTTGCAATAGAATTTCCAAATATAGAAACACCCTTTTCTCGTTCAAGCTGGGTGTTCAATTCCTGCACTTTTGTTTTTATATGGTCTTTCGTTTCAGCGCTCCAGTTAATACTGCTCATGATCTGGTACATCAAAGAGCCAGAAGCATTTTTTAACTGTTTTGATGGATCACGAACTGCGGGAACATATATTACACGTATTTTATCCAAATCATGCCGCTGAGCTCTCACACAATGATCCTCAAGAATTTCTTCAGACTCTGGGCAAGTAATGTAACAAATCTGACTGTCAATAGACCCCTCAAGAGTACTGCTTTTTTCCCATGTTGCGCTTAATCGGATACGGAGGCAAGGTGCTTCGCCTGGGTTTTCAACGACCAGGTGTTGGAAAAAATAAGGTATAGCATATTCGCCACCCTGCCCCTCAGGCTCCAATTCATCAAATTGGAATACCGCCTCAACATATAAAGACTGCTCTTCCATTTCTTCAGGCTTTTTCCCTTTGGGCAGATGAAAATCGCTCCTATGCAAAAGCCGGTCATTGCTGTTCTCAGAGAACATGCAGTTCAAAGCAGACAACGCTGCCGTTTTTCCTGCACTGTTATTCCCAATAAAAACGGTCAGGTTATCAATAAGAATTGTCTGCTCCTCTGGCCCAAAGCAACGGAAATTAGACAATTTTATTTTAATAAGCCTCATTCGTGTTATCCCCCTATAGACCATAAATATTTAACAATGACTTTGAAAGGAAATGTAATAATCTCTATTAGCTATCTATACAAATGATGGGCTCATGATGATAGGCCGCTTGAAACATATCTAACTGCCCTCTATTTTTAATCTGCTTATGCTCCAGATAGTTTTCGACAAATGTCTTTTGCAGGGTTACACTGCCCATGTACTTCTCATTATTGAGTATTTTCCGCAAGGTTTCTTTACTCCAGACTTCCTTTCCTCTTGGCGAAGGAATCCCCATATCCTCCAAATGCACAGATATCCTTGCAAGGCTGACTCCTGATGCGGACATCTCATAAATCAATCGAACAATTTCAGCCTGCTCCCCATGAATAATGAGCTTACCTTCCTGATCATGGGTATATCCGTAGCATATTCGCTGATAGTATTTGGAGTCTGGGTTCTGAAATGATTTGCGCAAACCCCATTTGATATCCTTGCTTTTGGAGTAGCTTTCATCCTGTGCCAGGGCACAAATCAGCATCAGCATAAACTCGGAGCTTTCATAGCGAGAATGGATATTCTCGCGCTCAAAATGAATATCAACATTCCGGTGTCTCAACATCCGAATCGTTTTCAAAGCGTCTACTGTATTGCGTGCGAAACGGTGGGCCGATTTCGTGAGGATCATATCCACCTTGCCGCGCCGACAGGCAGAAAGCAGAGCTTTAAATCTGCTCCTCCCCTTTATCCTCGTTCCACTGCCAACGTCGGAATATACTCCCGCAAAAATCCAGTCTGGGTTTTGCTTAATATGCTTCTCGTAATATTGTTCCTGCATTGCCAAACTTGATAGTTGTTCAGCGGCGTTGGTGCTGACCCGGCAATATGCTGCCACCTTTAATTTGGATGGGAAATTGGCTTTGGGAGGGATAATTCTGGTAGTACCCATACGGCCCCTTTTCACATTTTTCTATCTCTCGCGCGAACGATGCCTGCGGCTTTTTTCTTTTTGAACGGAATCGAACAGTTCCTTTGAAATGATTGCCGGATGATGATTCGTTAAAGTAGTCTTGGTTGGAAGATCAATGGTTTTGACTTGTATACCATTTTTAACCTGGGTTTTACCCAAAATAACATCTCCGGCGTATTTTTCATTGCTAAGAATTTTCGAAATGGTTTCTTTACTCCAGATTTCCTTTCCAGTAGGTGAGGGAATATCCATCAAGAACAGTGCATCGGATATTTTCCCAAGACTGTCACC
>CAJTRE010000064.1 GCA_910578495.1 uncultured Dorea sp. | reverse complement strand
GCAGCTTCGCAACCTTCGCTATGTTCAGCGTCAACAGCTTGAGATTCTCCCAATCTATATCTTTCAGCCATTCTGGAACTGTCCAGCCCGCACCCATCATATCAAAAAACAACTGGATTATTCTATGATTATCAGAATCCATAGGGCTGCCCATGCCGCCCTGTATCTTGAGATGCACATCACCAAGACAAAGATCACTGCAATGCAGATAACTGTATCCGTGCCTTTCATGCTCTTTCAGCATCCTCCTGTGATTACGGATGCCTTTTCTGTTCCGGCTTTCCGGTTCTGTGTATGGTTCTATGATGTACAGTTTTGCTTCATCGGATAAGGTCATGCCGACAATATGGTATTTCTTGCCGTCCCATTCTGTGGTTTTCCCAATTACAAGGATATCCTGCCATTTTGGGTGGAAACCTTCTAATAATGAAAAATTCATCAGCCACACCTCCGTAAAATCTGATATGGCAAGTATACCATGTATACTGAAATAATTCCATAAAATGCGGAAGGATGCCATAGTAAATCTGTGCTTTCTATTCCCGAAAAATAGTCATTTCGTGCCATCGGGTGAAAAACAGAAAATTTTTATGGTATAATTCAGTGGATGCTTTTGCTTTAGCGGGAACGGTATTCTGCCGAAGTAATAGGAAATGGCGAACAGTAGATATGTGATATGGAGTTTGTGCGGCTAATGATGAAAGATACGAAATAAATATATTGATGGATATTTGGCGGGATTAGGAGAATCTTAATAATATCTCATACGTTTTATTGGGATTTTTGAAAGAAAATATGATAAATTCATAGGAATAGATAGTTTTAACATAGAAGGAGGCGGCCTGTATGTCTGAAAGGATTTTGATTGTTGATGATGAAAAGGATATTGCAGATCTGCTTGAAGTTTATCTGATGAATGAAAATTATACCATTTATAAATATTATTCTGCAAGGGAAGCACTGGCTTTTATCGAAACTGAAGAAGCTGATCTCGCAATCCTTGATATCATGCTGCCTGATATCGATGGTTTTACCCTCTGTCAGAAAATCCGTGAAAAATATACTTATCCTGTGATCATGCTGACGGCAAAAGATGAGGAAATGGATAAGATTACAGGACTGACGCTGGGAGCGGATGATTATGTGACAAAACCATTCCGTCCCCTTGAACTGATCGCCAGGGTGAAGGCACAGCTTCGGAGATATAAAAAGTATACCCCGGCACTGCCGCAAAATGAGCCTGCAAAAGTCCTTACTTATAAAAAGCTGGTTCTTAATATGCAGACCTATGAATGTGAGCTTGGCGGGGAGGCTGTATCTTTAACACCTACGGAGTTTTCCATCCTACGCATTCTGTTGGAAAACCAGGGCATGGTTGTGACTTTGGAAGAACTGTTCCATAGGGTGTGGGAAGATGAATATTACAGTAAGAACAGCAGCACGATTACAGTACATGTCCGCCATTTGAGGGAGAAACTGAAAGATACGGCAGAAAAACCAAAATATATAAAAACAGTATGGGGAGTGGGTTATAAGATATAACCTGTTTATTCCCGGATAAGGAGATATTTATGGAAGAAAGGAAAAAGGCGGGTCTAAACTGTCTTGTACCATTTTTGTTTGCTGTTTATTTGATTCTGTTGGTATGGATTATATTGTTCAAACTGCAATTATCAATCCATGAGCTGGACAGAATCAGGAGCATAAACCTGATCCCGTTTTATTATGATAATGAGATCGGAATGGGTTTCCACTTGAAAGAGGTTTTGGAAAATGTCGCAATATTTATCCCATATGGTATCTATTTATGTATGCTGAAAAAAGAGCCGGGGTTCAAAGTAAAGTTTTTTCTTATTTTGATGACCAGTTTTATCCTGGAAGTTCTTCAATATATCCTGGCGGTCGGAGGTACGGACATAACAGACATCATAACAAATACCTGTGGAGGGGTAGCGGGGATTGGCATATATTGGTCAGCCACAAGGATATTTCGGGGTAAAAAGCGTGCAGAAACTGTTATTGTGGTTTTAGCGGCTATTGTTACAATCGTGGTAGCGGGCGGTTTATCAGTCCTTCTGATTGCAAACTGATGGAGGTGCTTTATGAAAAAACAGGGTTTCCCGGCAAGGGAAAAATTGCAGCCCCGGCTTTTAGCAATAATACCTGCTTATACGGCGGCAGGTCTTGCCATAATGCCGTTGCTTGAATATGTTTTATCAAGGTCGACAGGCCGGATTTCTGAATGGCTGTATCTGCGGCTGGATGTGCTTTATTTTTTTTACCTTGTCATTGGCCTGTCCGTTATTTTTTACCATTACTGGAGGAAACCTTGGGATTATCTGGATGAGGTGATAAATGCTGCACAGACGGTATATGAACAGAATAACGCTACGATTGAGCTGTCAGAACCGCTCCGGGAAGTGGAAAAGCAGATGAACCAGATTAAAATGTCCATACTGCTTAGTAATCAGGCTGTAAAAGAAGCGGAAGACAGAAAGAACGAACTGGTCATGTACCTGGCCCATGACATCCGCACGCCGCTGACGGCAGTAATCGGCTACTTGAGCCTGCTTGACGAGGCTCCGGATATGCCGGCAGAGCAAAAAGTCAAGTATGTGGGAATTGCCCTTGAAAAATCAGAACGTCTGGAAATGCTGATCAATGAGTTATTTGAAATCACGCGATACCATACGGCAGCAGTGCAGTTGAAAAAAATGCAGGTTGACTTATATGCCCTTTTATCCCAGGTGACAGATGAACTGTATCCTGCCTTGTCTGCAAGGGGGAACACTGCCAGAGTTTCTGCCGGGGACGGGCTGGTTGTAACAGGCGATCCGGAAAAGCTGGCAAGGGTATTTAATAACCTTTTGAAAAATGCGGCGGCTTACAGTTATCCGGATACGGAGATCAGCATATCGGCAGAAAAGAAAGGAAGAAATGCTATCGTAGTATTCCGAAACCACGGACAGACAATCCCGGAAGATAAGCTAGTGCATATTTTTGAGAAGTTCAGCCGTTTAGACGAGGCCCGGCTGTCAGACACAGGCGGGGCGGGGCTTGGCCTTTCTATTGCAAAGGAGATTATCAGCCTGCATGGTGGTGAGATAACGGCACAGAGCAATGGGGAAACAGTCACATTTACAATTACACTCCCGGTTTCTGATTAGGAAAATATACGCTCCATACTATGAAATGAAAAAAAAGCATTTCATAGCAAAGTATTAGGAAATTCTTAGGATTATTCCATTCCAAAATTTGAGATTGAAATGCCCCTGTTTGGTACAATTTTTACTGGACAGGGGTATTTGATGTTGAATAAATCCCTTGGAAACAGGATTGGAAAAGGAGTTGTGTAATGGAACTGAAAATTGAACATTTAACGAAACAGTTTAAAGACAAAATGGCTGTGGATGATGCCAGTCTTACCCTCACGCCGGGGGTTTGGGGACTGCTTGGCGCTAATGGTGCGGGGAAGACTACTCTCATGCGTATGGTTGCCGGCATTATGACACCTACCAGTGGGGTGATCTGTTATGATGGTACGGATATCCGCAAAATGGGAGAAGCCTACCGGGATATCTTTGGTTTTCTGCCGCAGGACTTTGGGTATTCCCGTGATTTTACAGTAAGGGATTATCTGGAATATGTAGCTGCTCTGAAAGATGTTCCGGCAGGAGAAACAACAAAGAAAATAAATCATCTTTTGGAGGTGCTTACACTTTCTGATGTAAAAGGGAAAAAGATAGCAAAACTGTCAGGAGGCATGAAGCGTCGTGTCGGTATCGCACAGGCTATGCTGAATGATCCGAAAATTCTTGTGATGGATGAACCAACGGCGGGGCTTGATCCCGGAGAGCGGGTACGTTTCCGTAACTTTATTTCCGAATTTTCACATGACAGAATTGTGTTGATTTCTACTCATATTGTTTCAGATATTGAGTACATTGCAACGAAAAACGCCATTATGAAAGCAGGAAAGATAGTGGACATAGGCCGGGCGGATGAGCTTGTGAAGGAGATTGAAGGAAAAGTGTGGACTTGTACCATACCAGCAAAAGATTTAGTCAGCTATGAAATGCGGCTCAGGGTGATAAATCAGCGAAGTGAAGATAACGGGCAGGTATCCATCCGGTATTTATCTGAAACACCTGAAATTTCCGGGGCAGTTGCTGCATTACCCCGGCTTGAGGACTTGTATCTTTGGTATTTTCCGCAGGAAAATCTGGAAGGGGAGGGAAATTAATATGCGATTATTCCGATTAGAAGTAAAACGGATTATGAAGTCACGCCGTACTTTGACATTGCTTGCTGCTGCACTTTTAATGTCTATCGTAATGGCATATCTGCCAATCAGCTTTGAATCAATTAACCGTCCGGGAGAAGATGGGAAAATCATAGAATTAAATGGATTGCCGGCAATCCAGTTTAAGAGGGATTACTTTGAAAAAACAGCAGGTAACATTACTCCGCAAAAGTTGGCGGAAGCCCTGCGGACATATCAATCCTATGTAAAAGAATACGGTACACTTAATGATGTCCCACTGGACATTTATATTGAAAATATTATGGCTATCCGCCCTATGCTCAGGGGATTAATAGAAGCCTTTGCTGATCCAAAAACTGGCATTGGTGCAGACTTGATGGATATTGATCCTGATGAGGTGGAACAGTATTTTTATGAAAAATGTGTTTCTCATTTGGACGATACCATGAATCTTGAGCAGAAAGAATATGAGGCAGCCAGACAGTTTGCAGCAGGCAGGTATGCAGACGTGGATCAGCCATTTTACCTGTATCCCGGTATGAGCAGGGATGCATTTGATTATACAACATTGTATATTTTGGTTTTATCAATCCTTTGTGTTGCCATTGCTTCTCCTGCTTTTGCCAATGAATATCAGACCGGCAGTGACAGTATTTTGCGCTGTACTAAATACGGACGCATGAAATTAGCTGTTACACGGATTTTGTCGGTCTGTTGCATATTCATAGTTATTTTCATTTTGGGAATGTCAATTCATCTGTTAATCCTGAATCTTGCATTTGGCACAGACTGCCTGAAGACTTCGTTTCAGATGCTGTTTTCGGTTATAAATCTGCCAAATATAAATTTAGGGCAGCTACAGATTATTTTGGTACTTGCAGGACTTCTCTCAGTACTGGCAATCGTTAGCTGCACATTGTTCTTATCTGCAAGATGCAGGGATTCCCTGACGGTGTTGTTGATATCCATAGTGGTGCTGTTTCTGCCTATATTTGCGTATGGAGCTTTGGGTGATACATGGATTGGAGGGATTTTGCCGTCAGCGGGCATAGGTATGAAAAATAATTTTCTTTATCAGCTTTGTGATTTTAATTTCCTGCATATAGGAGGTATGAGTTTTTGGACGCCATATGTCATTTTGGTATCAGCAGCAGTTGAAATTCCGCTGTTTCTGTTTTTGACAGTTCATTCATATTGTAAACATCAAGTTGCGTAAAAACTGAATTATCTGTAATACAAAGACAAAAGCTAACCGCCGCTATGGCAGACCGCCATATGCGGCGGTCTGCCTGTTGGAAAGCGGGGGAAACAGAGTTAATATGCTTACACGGCGGTTTGCGTTTGTGCCGCCCCTATATCGGATGAATGGAGAAAAACTTTAGACCTGTTTTTGAAATTTCCGTACTGCATTTATGCCTTTCGTTCCCGAAAAGTGGTCGTTTCGTTCCCTCCGCCCGAAAAACGGAAAATTCCTGTCGATATAAGAAGTGAATACCTTTTAGGATTTGAGGTGATGGATTTTGAATATCGCAGTTGTGGATGACGAGAAAGCGATCAGGGAGCATATATGCGGGCTGGTGGAGGAACAGCAGCCGGAGAGCCGCATAGAAGCTTAT
>CAJTRE010000063.1 GCA_910578495.1 uncultured Dorea sp. | reverse complement strand
AAAGAGATTTCAGCCCAAACATTATCATAGAAGATTAGTATTTACAGACTTTTTTCATACTCTCTTTTTATCTGCTACGCATCTTTTATGCAGCCAAGAAGCTGAGCCTGTACTGTATAGGACTCATCCATCCTAGTTTCTCTTTAATTCGTTGTTCATTATAGTATTTTATATATCGTTCAATTTCTGATTTTAGTTCTTCATAACTATAATACACTACTCCGTAATATATTTCTTGCTTGAGCAAGCCAAAAAAGTTTTCCATTACTGAATTGTCATGGCAATTACCTTTTCGCGACATACTTTGAAAAATTCGTTCTTCTTTCAAACGATGTGAATAAATTTTCATTTGGTAAGCCCATCCTTGATCGGAATGAAAAGTTCTACGATAAGGGCAATCTGATGTGACCTCTATTGCTTCTTCCAATGCCCCATTACATTCTCAGCCGAAGGGCGTTTATCTATACCAAAACTAAGTATTTCGCCATTACACATATCCATAAAAGGATCCAGATATAACTTGTGCATATTCATATGACCTTTAGAATCCACTTCGTAGTATTTAAACTCGGTTGTATCAGTAGTGATTTTTTGATGCGGAATGTGAGTATGAAAACGTCTGCGAATTCTATTAGGTGCAACAGTTCCAATTTTGCCCTTGTAAGAACTATACTTTCTGCTTTTTCTTGTAAATGAAGTAACCTGTAATCCTAGTTTTCATTATACGCTGAACTTTTTTCTTGTTAACAACTATATTTTGATTGCGAAGTTCTCCAAATATACGGCGATAGCCGTAATCCTTATTATGCGTCCTAATTTCAAGAATCTTTTCTTCAAGTTCTTTATCCGGGTTTTCCATATCAAATCTTTTTTGCCAATACATATATGTTGCCTTTGGCATACCAGTATAGGAGAGAAGGTCTTTTAATTTGAACTCTCTTCGGAGGCTGCAGATGATTCGAGCCGTTCTCTCGTTTTTTCTTCGTCTTCTAAACGCAGTCTCCTCAGTTCTTTTAAAAATGCATTCTCTATCCTTAGTTTCAGGAGTTCATCCTCTAATTCTTTTATATGCTCAGCACTTGTATTAACAATACTGTCTTCTAACGATTGGGTTACAGTATCTTTCTTAGTCTTATCCAATGTTTTCTTTCGACCTTTCTTTCGTGGTCTCAAGGCATCAGGTCCTGCAATTTGAAACTCATTTACCCATCTCGTAATAAGTGACGGATTATTAATCCCCTCTTTAAGAGATAGTTCCTGATATGAGAGCTCACTTGATAAATATGATTCTACTACAGAAATCTTATATTCGAAAGAATATTTATTTTTGCTTCTTGACCTACACAGTCCGGCGTCACCTAGTTTTTGATATACTTTCACCCATTTGTGCACTTGTCTTTTATCTGGAATACTATAATCCTTTGCTAAAGAACCAAAACTTCCTTTTCCAGACAGATATGCAAGTGCTATTTCCTTTTTTAGTTCAAAGCTATATTTAGCCATAAATAAACCGACCTCCAATCGTTAGATTTTTGGTCTAACTTTTGGGGGGCGGTTCAGGAATCTTTTTGTGTCTTTTTTTGTGTCCATTTTTCAGAAAGGAGGATGACGAATGAAAGTAACAGGAAATGTGGGAAGCGTCAGGCTGCACAGAAAAGAAATACCGCTGGACAGGGCATGATGCCGCAGAGAAAAGTAAAAGCAAAGGAGGAACAATATGCAGACAGTTAAAGTAATGTGGGACGGTATCAATGAACTGGATATTATGACATTAACGGAAATGAGCAAGGATGGTTATCTTTTTGAGATTGATAACGGAAGAATCCGGAACATCCTGATGGTGACCGGAATCTCGAAATAAAAAGAATCCCAGAAAGGAGTAGCATGTATTATTATGATGAATTTGGAAAGGAATTTAAAGACGAATTAAGTTTCCACGTGTATCTGGAGGAAATTGATGAAAGGGCAGAATGGATTCGTACACCGTCACGAAGCTTAAGCGTCCTGACAGTTTCCGGACATGAAGTGCTGATGCCGGATATGGAAGGCGTTGACATGAAAGACCTGCTGGCAGATACAAAGAAGCATTCCGGATTACTGCTTCAGTTTCCGCAGGGAATGTATCCTTTGGGAAAAACGGCAGTCAGTACGCTGAAAGACCGCGCAAGGATCAAAGGTACAGCGCTTATGGATGTCAAAAAATCGGTACTGGCGGATATCCTTAATGAATGCCTGCAGGTTGCGAAAGGGGATGCGCTTCTGCGTATCTCAGAAGGTAAGGTAAGGGGAGTACTCTCCGGCGATGAAGCAGATTATGCGATTATCTCCATGCCGGAACTCTTTATGGTTGCGTCGGCATATATCAGCGGTGACCGTAATGGCGAGTTTTTTTATGGTTATGCAGACCACAATATGGCACAGATCACTTGGAAGATTGTCGACCAAAAGATGACGAAAGCCTATGCAGATTTGATGGAGGAACATGGGAAAAAGCTTTTTGGAAATCTTCAGACATTTATCCGCATTGTGAGTTCTGATGTGGGAGCATCGGGGGCAAATATTTTCTATTCCATTTTAGACGGAGATTTTACGATTGTCTTAGGGGAAGCGCTGCGTACAAAGCATCGGCATAAACAGGGATTAGAAGAATTTAGCGAAAATATGGAATCCATTTTCCAGTATTACAAACAGAAACTAAGGGATATAGAAAAGCTGTGTGATATCCGTATCCGGTATCCGGTGAATGCACTCTCAGAAGTCATGAAGAAACAAAGTTTTGGCAAAAAACTGATTGCCGAGACGGTAGAACGGTTCAAGGCAAACTTCGGAGATCAGCCCTGCAGCGCTTACGAGATTTACTGCGGGCTTTGCGAAGTGCTCTTTTTTGCAAGAAAAAGCGGCTGCAGTCCTTCCAGCCTTGTGAAAATGGAAGAAAAAATCGCACGGTGCATGAATGTCCGCTGGCATGACTATGACATACCGGGAGAGATTACATAATGAAACTGAAAAAGGACGAATCGGCAATGCTGCCTGCATGGGTGCTGTCCGGAGCTTGTACCGAACGTTTTTTTGCATGGTTAAATGAAACAGAGGAAAGCGATACATGGGAACACCAAAACTGCACAGTATTAAAGATAAGACAGGGGAGTTTCTTCTATCTGTACCTCCAGAAAGGGACAGGGAAAAGTCTTGTGCCCGGACATGACCTGAAATTTGCAGGACTGTATGTAAGAAAAAACTACAACCTGTATGACGTGGATATGAAGCTGGCTGCGTTACTTGGTCTTCCGGAAGAAATAGTGTTTCCATGCAGAACAGATGTCAGGAAAGAAGCAGAGGAACAAGCCGGTCAAAAAGCGGATGAAATACTGGGGATGCATTGGCAGGAGTTTGTATGCCAATCCGGTCTTGATGCAAGGAGCCTGATACCGCTGGTGGTCCGCAGTGAAATCAGAGAATGTGCAGAGAACTACTATCTGCAGGGGGTGAATCCTGCTGATATCAGATTCATACCGAAGATTTCTTTGGAGACTTCTTTTTCCGATACCACGTATTTGCTGTTTCTGGAATATGGAGAGCAGGTGGCGGAAAAGATTGCAAAGCGGTGGATCAAACGGAATATTCCGTATATTTCACAACAGAGGATTTTATGCGGCTGTGTGCGGGATGAACTCAGGGAAATTTTAAATACTACGAATGACCGTATGCACAAAATCAAACATCTGATACAGGCACTTGAAGGAAACAGCTGCAGGACTGTAAAGATAGTTCTTTGCAGGAAAGGGAAAGTGATTCATACGGATGTGCGGGCGGCGGATCTTTGTAATCCCAAAGGCTGTTATTCTGTTAAGAGCCTCGCCCAAAAAGACAGGAGGGTTTTGGAACGTGTCTTTGGAAAGCCGGCGGAATTTAGGATAGAAGATATACAGAGCGTGTCATGCGGCGGAGAATTTCTTTATCAAACGGCTGCAAAATAGGAAAGCAGCGCAAAATCAGCAGAAACAGGAGGAAACGAATTAATGAAAAATTATCAATATTTAAATCTGGAACAGAAAATGTTAAGAATCAGAAGGAAAATGCCAACTCTTTTAAAGAAATTTTATAATGATGAGGTGGATTATGATTTTTCCACACTGGATGATATTTACGAGGCAATGACACCGGCATTAAATAAATATGGCGTGAACTTCGATATTGTGCGTGAAATACCCACCCAGTATGACAAGGATGGGCATCTGACATATCTGGTACTGGATAAAGACGATTATTGGAGATATGAGGCGGATTTGGAACTCAGCTGGACAAATGCGGACCGGCCGGAGGAATACAGACATGCGACCATCCATATTACCGGGACAAATGAGATTCCGGATAAGGCACATGGTACTGCACTGACTTATGGACTGAAATACTATTTCCGTAATAAATTCTGTATACGCCAGGTCGGAAGCGAGCAGGAAGATCCTGATTATACAAAGCATGATGCGGAGCAGAACACGGATGCTGCGGACAAGCGGGGAAAAGAAACTCACAAAAGAGGAAAGGAATCAAGTAAGGCTGCAGAAAGACCAGAGAATAAGCAAGGGGCAGCAGAAGGCAGAAGAACCTCGGCGGTATCCTCTGGGAAAAGTAAGGAAATGAAAACTCTGTTAGGCAATACCCCAGTGGCTAGAGTGACGGAAAAGACAGAAGCAGAGAAAGATACGGCAGTCCGGGAAAAAGAGGAAAAGCCGGCAGAGAACGTAATGAAATCTGAGGAAAAGCCGGCAGAGCATGTAACGAAATCAGAGGAAAAGAAAGAAGTTACAACATCTGAAGGCGGGGAAAAACCGCACGCAGAAGATACAGTGCCGGCAGAAAAAACGGAGGATTCGGATGGATTCATTCCCGTCAATGCACAAGAGGTTCCATTTGAAGAGGATGCTGATTTTATGGAAGAACTTCAAGGAGAACTGGAAGAAGAAACATCAGATTCCGAAGTAGAATCGGCAAAGAAATTCGTGTGTGACTTTGGCGTATTCAAAGGCAAGACAATGGAACAGGTTCTGGAAACCGGGGTCAAGGGTACGGAAACCCTGAAATGGATCGCAAATAAGTATAAGGGTCCGAATAAGGAATTGGTAAAAGCGGCAAAAACACTTTTGGATTATCAGAATGAATCCGAAGAATTAAAGGCTGCATAATAAGTTTGCATGAACATGGTTCTCCAGTGGGACCATGTTCTTTTGAGGTAGAGGATATGACACCATTTACGATTACAGACGTTGGAAATATTTTGGGGATCGAGAGGCTCCCCGGCGGTGATGATGCTTCCTATAATGTGGTCTGCCCGTTTTGCGGGGACAGGCGGGGAAAGTGTAACTTTGTCGTATACAAGGACGGCGAACTGGCAAATATCTATCATTGTTTCCATTGTGAGGCGGCGGGAAATATGTTGACACTGTATGCAGAAATGACCGGGTTATATGGTTCAGACCGTTATAAAGAAGCGTACCATGAAATACGGAAGAACTTACATTTTGGTACAGGAGAACAGATGGAAAGGAAACTGGAGATCCGGCACCGGAAAAAGAGACAGAAAGAGTCTCTGGCAAAGCCGGCAGATTACAAGAGACGGGATCATACGTACCGGGAACTTTTAACTTTGCTGGAGTTACTGCCCCGACATAGAATGGATTTATTGAGGCGGGGGCTTACAGAAGCGGAAGTTGCAAATATGGAAGCATTGGGGTATAAAAGTACCTGTGCTGAAGAATCTGCTGCAATCGCCAGGAAATTACTGAAACGTGGATGCAGGCTGGAAGGCGTGCCGGGTTTCTTCATGAATTATCATGGCGACTGGGAAATCGCCTTTTACCAGAAGAATAGCGGATATCTCTGTCCGGTGTGGAACGATGAAGGGCTGCTCATTGCATTTCAGATCCGTTTGGACGTTCCTTATCAGAAACGGAAATATGTATGGCTCAGCAGTGCGAGGATGGAAAAAGGCTGTTCCCCCGGAAGCCCGGTAAGTTTTTCCGGTGTTCTGAACAATCCGGTGGTTTACGTGACGGAAGGCATTTTAAAAGCAGAAGCGGCTTTCCAGAGAACCGGACAGCCCTATCTTGGGAACCCGGGTGTGTCCGCTTATAAAGAATTGGAGCTGGCACTGAACCGGTTGAAAGCCCGGGGAGTAAAAGCAGTCATTGAAGCAAATGATATGGATAAATGCATACGGACTCATTGTGACCGTGCTTACAGTGAAGCCTGTACAGCCTGTGGGGGCGGCAGTCAGGAATGTCCGAAAAAGAGAGAAAAACGGGATCATATCCGGAAAGGCTGCCTGAAACTCTATGAGATTTGTGAAAAACTGGGCTTGATCTGTAAGCGTGCGGTTTGGGATACGGATGATGAAGGTTACTGGCAGGAGAATTACAAAGGCATTGACGACTGGGAGTTACGGGAATTATGAGAAAAGTTAGGTATAGGCTTTTGGGTGTATCTTTGTTATAATATAGTTGATAGAGAAGGAGTGTGAATGATATGATCAAAGAAAAGAAACGCCTTCCAGTGGGATTAGAAAATTTTGAGCAGATTATTAACGACAACTATTATTATGTGGATAAAACAGGTCTGATTTCAGAACTGCTTCGTAACGGTGGAATGGTAAATCTCTTTACCAGACCAAGACGTTTTGGGAAAACCT
>CAJTRE010000062.1 GCA_910578495.1 uncultured Dorea sp. | reverse complement strand
TGAAAAAACGCCTTTGGATGAGGTAATTGCGAAAATTAATGAGAAATTTAAGGGCAATTTTACGGAAGGGGATAAGGTTATTCTGTCAGCGTTGAGGGATAAACTGCTTTCTGATAAGAAGCTGAAAAAGATGGCACAATCCTCTGATCCGCAGATTTTTGCGGAAAGTATTTTCCCTAAAGCGTTTGGCACGGCAGCGCAGGACGGATATATGGAGGCGCAGGAGTCGTATCAGAGTTTGTTTGAAGATACGGCTAAATATAATGCGATTATGAGTGCGTTGGCGGAGGTTGTGTATCGGGAGATGAGGAAGAAGGATATAAAGGCTTTGGATAAGACGGGCGCTTATACATATGAGATGCCGCAGAATTTGTCTATGGTGGCGGAGGCACCGATACCCTATGGAAATGGGGATGAAAAACGTGACTAATTGTAATTTAGAAGTTTCAACTGGTTAATTTGGTGTGGAACACAGAGATGGTTTTGTAAGCAGTATTACTATTCAGGAATTAACATGCTGTCGAAATACAGTTATGAAGAGCTTTTTGTACAGGAGGAGAAAACGATGGAAGCTAAAAAATTGAATGAATTGTTGGATTTGTTTAATACACAGGCTGACTCGGTGAAAAATAGGCTGACTGATTTGCTTGTGACCGTTTCAGATGAAAGAATCCCAGATGAGGAAACGCTAAAGTCTTTTAATAATGATATGGATACTCTTGTTTCTGAGTATGATTTATTGAAGAACGAGGCTCAATCTGTTTTAGCTGTAGACGAAATGCCGAAGGAAGGCAGCAAAGCTTCAGCATATGTTGAGGCCATAAATAATAGCAAGAGCCGATTGATAAAACTTCAGTTAGAAAAGGCTAAGGCAGTTTTAGAGAGATTTTTGAAAGTCAAGTCTCTTATAGCTGAATATGAGGCTGTTCTGTCTCCTTTTAAGACAAAGGCAGCCGATGTATTACACGAGATTTCCAAGGAAAATATCGATGATATGATTTCTGAGATCGAGGCCCCGGCGTTTTTTTTGGAGGCTTTAGATACAGAGAATATCAATAGTCCGGAAGGGTTTCGTGTGCTGGGAGAAATCAATAAGTATTACCCGATGCAGGTTCAGTGGGGACTCGCAGGAGGACAATATTTTGTTGATGAATCTGTAGATACAGAGGAGGCTTTTGTTTCGAGTAAAGAAAAAGTGCGAGAAAAGGCAAGCGTGTAAGATGCAAAAGTTGAGGACTCTTCAGAGAAAGAAAGTGACTCTGAAAATGAGATTTTGGAGGACATGGTTGAGGATGGTCATACTACAGAAAAGGTAGCAAAAATTGTAGAAGATAGTACAGATTCTTCAGATGAATTGGATCTAGAGCAAAAACAAGAAACAGAAGAAGTGGCGGATGAAGACGTTCAATTAGGTATTCTTACTGCGACTAACCGGGTAAAGAATAGTTCTCCAAGTGCGTCATCTTTTAAAAAGGAAATAATTAAGTTGGCTAAGAATAATAAAGAGGTCAGAGCAATACTACCCTTGCTGACAAACCTTGGTGTTCTTAACAGAGAGCAGATTTATATTGTTGGCATTTGCATGGATGTTTTTGAAGAGTCAGATCGTGACAGAGAAAAGGTAGAGGCTGCAATTGATGCTCTTGCCAGAAAAGGATTTATTGCTGGCTTTGAGTATAGCGAGAACGGCACTACAGAGGAAGCATTCTGTTTGTCGTCGTATTGCAATGGTTGTCTCAAGAAGAATAGCATTTCGGTACAGATGAAAGGATTCTGGGATTTATCATTTGGAGATGTAAAAATAGCTTCATCTGGAGAAATAGAAAAGATAGCTATGGAGAAGTTCGTTCGTAATAACAAGCGATTGGCAGAATATCTTTATACTGCCAAAGGCATTGTTGAACCGGATGAATATCAATCAATTAAACAGTCTATTAAGTGGCAAAATGATCACTATCAGATCGTTGTAATGAAGGACGGAGAAACAACTAATTGTAGTCTGTATAATCCTGAAGGTGTATCAGATGCGATTGAGGAATCGGGCATTCTCATTGTTGGAGAAGATGAAGTGGATGATTCAATTAAGCACGGCAGTAAAAAAGTATTTATTTGCCACAAGCAGTCAATTCGTTTGGTCGGAGATTCATCTGTTTTTTTGGAAGATGAGGATGATTCTGTAGAAGTATCAAATGGGGCAGAACTCAAGTCTATAGAAAAAGTTGATATTAAAAATGATATTAACGGCGGAACTGAAGAGCGCATAACAGGAGTCACAATGTCTGCCAATGTAAATTTAAAAAACGATAATTCGGAAGTGGAGGAAGAAGATAAGACAGAGAGTATTTCGGTAAAATCGTTACGGAAGAAAAATACAGTTCCTACGGATGAAGAATTCTGTACTGTTATAGAGCAGCTGCTTAACAGGGAGGTTAAAACAAAAGAACAGCTAACTTCATTGATCTCTCAGGTGGTTTTATTTTCCAAGGCTGTGGGAGATGTGTCTGAAAAAGAAAACGGCGTTCCTATAGATCATATAGAGAGTTATAAATTGTCTGCTCAGATAAGACTTGCTTCAAATCTGATGCTGAATGAATGTATTTATACTTCTGAATTCCTGTCATCAGTTTTTGTTGATCCTGCAAGTGAAGATCCAGCTTTAATGTTATCAGCATATTTATTTGCAATGTTAATGCCGGGGATGGCATTTGATTATGGTCTTAAAAACCAGACAGCAATGTTTCGTGAGAGATATGAGGATTATTTCAATAAGTTTACTGTTTTTAAACCGTTGTTTAACAAACTGATGAGTGTAAGAGAGGTGGCCGTTACTGGATTTACTCCTGCGTTCGTATCTTTGCTTGGTGACGAAGCCGAGAGCGAAAGATTTATAAATGAACTATGCCTATCAGCGAGAGAATGCCTTACAGTCAAAGCACCGAAGACAAGAATGAAGGCTCTCCCTCCTATGTATTCAGCATGCTTTGGAATAGGAAGTGAGCTTCATGATTGCATGTCCATTATCAGTGACAATAGGCAGGATAAGGACGATGTTGAATTCGTTGAAATGATACTCAGTGAATACTGTGACGAGCAGAATGGAGAGCACAGCTTATCAAGTTTCAAGATTGAGGATAAGCTTACGAAAGCTTGGTACGATGCTAATCCCAAAAATAGATTTAAACTGGAGTATGATGCGAGAGATCAGGCACTAAGACAGTTTTGGGTGCGGCTGGAGATAATGCAGGCATGGGTTGAGCATATCAACAATATGAACAACCGTAAACAGGATATATCGCGAATGAAGACCTTAAAAACAGATATTATTAAGTTGATACAGGTAATTCAGAAGGACTCTGCATGGAAGAACCATAAGAATGCAAATATTCTTATATGGGCATTGTCCTACATGCAACAGTACCTGAATGGACAGGTTGTAAAACTCAAAATATACTCTGAGTTTTTATATACTGGAATTCTGACGGTTGGTAATGATGGAATCCCGGTTATTGATCATAATCTTGCACGGGTTAAGTACTACGAGCCTTGGAGAAATGTCCTAACACATATTGTTTCAGCAAAAAAATCTGCCGCAGATGTCAAGGGAGAAATTTTGGGAGACAAACTTGATGATAAAGCCGATGAGGAGGGATTCAAAGATAATCTGCACCAGCTTGAAATGTTGGGCAAATTTTTAGAGGATAATGATGAGGATTATATTATCACTGAGGGACAGCTAAGGGATGCCATAGATTCTGCAGATGATAGGGCAACACGGTTCCAAGAGAAACTTGAACTGGCATATACATACAATCAGATTAACGAGACAGAAAAAGAGAATTTGCTTGGTATTGTTAATCAGTATAAGTCGGATTTTTATGAGTCTAAGGATTTTGCCTGTTGGAGAAGATTCCTTGAAGCACTTGAAAGGCAGATCACTGAATTCGCAAAAGGGAGAAAGAGACAGCTACGGGCAAGGCTGGATGCACGGCTGAATGACAATTCGGAGTCACCACTTTTAAATGAGGCAAATCGGCTTCTTGAGCAGGAAATGAATTTTGCGGTTACTGAAGAATACATAAATAGATTTGAGACCGGGGAAACAGAACTTGACGATGACATTATTCTTCATGACATTGACTACTTCAGCGATTTTCTCGAACAGGGTAATTTTGATCCGCTTTTGCAGGAATGCAGAAGGTGTAATGGTAAATCCTTGAGTGTATTTGGCTGGAATTATGTTGAACGCAACTTGCCAAGGGATTGGACATCACGGCAGAGAGAAGACAGCAGAAGCCTCGTAACAAATTGGCCGAAGAGAAAGGGAACAGCAACACCAGCACAGATAAGAGCTTTATTTACAGGCCTTGGATTTGAGGTTAATGATGCGGAACGAGTCACTGTAAAGAAAGAAGATGTATTTAAGGTCGGAGTGGTACAGACAGCTAAGAGTATGGCCGATTATCGACATCCTATTGCAGCATTTGGAACTCAGGTTAAGTCCCCGATAAATGCAATCATGCTTTTCGGAAATTATACTGAGAAGCAGCTTGTTGACACGGTTTCTTCATTGGATCTTGGAGGGATTTCTATTGTTTTGCTTGATAGACCGATTGATGTTGCAAGCAGGAGATTGATTGGCGAAATCTTCCATACGCAGACGTCAGGACAGAATCCGTTCTTACTGATTGACCAAGTATTGCTCTTATATTTGGCTTTACACCAAATCACAGAGCGTATGCCTGCAATGCTGAAATGTACGTTACCGTACTCAACATATCAACCATTTGTAAGGGATGGTGGATCAACCTCAGACGAGATGTTCTGTGGAAGGACACAGGAACTTGCCACAATTATAGATCCTAATGGTGCATGTGTAGTATATGGAGGAAGACAGCTAGGTAAGACGGCTCTCCTTGAAAGAGCAGAAAGCAGATGCTCAAAACCGAAAAATAAAGCTTTTGCTGTATACACTACGATTATTCGTATAAAGAACGAAAAAGAAGTTGTTGAAACTATTGTTTCAGACATAAACAAAAAGGCCGATGGGAAAATAGTGCTTCCGAAGTGTAATTCGATTAAGGAAATGTGTTCTGTACTCGGGGTAGTGTAAAATAGTTTGTGTCTTTGGAAAAAAATACCTCTTTTTTGGTAAGAATCAAGATATGACAATTCTTATCGAAAAGGAGTATTTTTATGCCAGCAACAAAACAGCAAATACGACAGATGATTGCAGATAACAACCTTAACAGCGTGGCGGATGTTTACAGCCTGCTAAGGGACAGCTTCAAAGATATCCTTCAGGAGCTTATGGAGGCGGAACTGGATGCATCCCTTGGCTACGAAAAAAACCAGAAAGGTGATGCTCCCACATCCAACAAACGTAACGGACATTCTCCCAAAACCCTCAAGAGCCAGTATGGGGAATTCCAGATCGATGTCCCAAGAGACCGTGAGGGTGAATTTGAGCCAAAGCTCATCCCAAAATACCAGAGGGATATCTCCGGTATTGAAGAAAAAGTAATCTCCCTCTATGCAAGGGGTATGAGCACAAGGGATATCCATGACCAGATACAGGAACTTTATGGGATGGAACTGTCCGCAGAGATGGTCAGTAAGATCACGGACAGGATACTCCCAGAGGTCAAAGAGTGGCAGGCGCGGCCATTGAACCCCATCTATCCCTTTGTATTCATGGACTGTATCCATTATAAAGTCAGGGAAGACGGACGCATACTGAGCCGTGCCGCCTACATTGTGCTGGGGATCACCGCAGACGGCTATAAAGATATCCTGAGTATCACCGTAGGCGCCAATGAGACCAGCAAGTTCTGGCTGGGGATGTTAAATGACCTGAAAAACCGTGGCGTACAGGATGTGCTGTTCTTCTGTGTGGATGGGCTTGCAGGATTTAAGGAAGCAATAAGTGCAGTCTATCCGGATGCGCAGATCCAAAGGTGCGTCATCCACATGCTGCGGAATTCTTTCAAATATGTCAATTACAGCGACCTGAAAAAATTCTCTTCTGACTTCAAAGCAGTCTATAATGCCCCAAACGAAACGTCTGCGCTGTCAGAATTGGAAAAGATCAAAGAAAAATGGGGACGCAAATATCCCTATGCAGTCAGTAACTGGGAAAACAACTGGGAGGATGTCAGCTCCTTCTTCCAGTTCTCTGATGAGATCCGGCGCATCATGTATACCACGAATATCATAGAGGGCCTTAACCGCCAGTACAGGAAAGTGACCAAGACAAAAAGTGTATTCCCAAGCGACAGTTCCTTAGAAAAAATGCTCTATCTTGCCAGTGGGAACGTAATCAAAAAGTGGACACAGCGGTACAGGAACTGGGACCAGGTGCTCAACCAGATGGTTGTCCTTTATGGAGACAGGATCACCCAGTACCTTTAAAAAGAAAAAGCCGGGACAGCATATCCTATCAAGAAACGTCCCGGCCTTATTCCATCGGCATTAGCAGTATTTCCAGAAATATCCAGCCTTATTCCGGAGGCCGGGTGTGGGCAGCGCCCACATAACGTATTTCTGCTGCTAATGCCTGATTGGTATGCAGAAAAATCAAAATACATGTATAAACATAAGCAGACTGGCAATACTATTATCAAGGAAGAAATTCGACAACATAAAACCAATACGATTCGACAGCAAATGTCTACATATCTAATTTTTATCAAAAAAGATTTTTACCCATAGACACAAAATTTTTTACAGCCTCT
>CAJTRE010000061.1 GCA_910578495.1 uncultured Dorea sp. | reverse complement strand
CGGCTTCCCGTCGGATGCGGAACCGCCGTCGGTGCTTCCGGCTTCCTGTTTCCCCCTGCCTTCCTTATCCTCACTGTCACCGCCTTCTACGCCGATGATTTCCGCAAGGCGTGTCCGCAGGTTCTCCCATGCAGGGATATATTTCTCGTTGATGACATCAATCTGCCCCGTAAAGTAACTATTTCCTGAATCCAATGCCGTCTTTAACTTGCCCATCTGCTCGTCAATGGATGACACTGCTTCTGAAATGGCAGATGCAAGCCCCAGAAAGCCGGTTCCCGCTGCTCCTTCCATCCCCTCCCCGCCAGGCATCGCGGCACCGTCCGTACTGGGCGCGGATGCAGAGCCTATGATGGAAGAGAAGTCGATGTTTTTGAATCCCTCGCATTTCGATGCGATTTCACCGAATGCCTGTGCAATGTCCATTAGTTTCTGTGCATAGCCTTCCTCACCGATTTCAGGGAAGGTTATGTCATTTAACAATGCAATGAGTTCGCCGATCAGGGTTTTCAGGTTCCCAAGCTCCGTATTCAGAGGAGCTATGCTTTGGGACATATTGCGGACGCTTTCCTGTATGCTTCCTGCGGCGGCAGATGCTTCTCCCGCACTTGTGGAAAGAGTGCTTGCGGATTCTCCGATACCGCCAATGCTTTCTTCCAGTCCTTCCAGTGTTACAGCGCCAAGGTCCTCAAACGCGCCTTTTGTTGCATTAAGGTAGCTGATGGATTCCGTGCTGATGCCGGACAGTCTGGAGAGCTGCTCGAGTACGCCGTCATTTCCACGGCTCATGTCGGCAAGGATGCCGATATAGGCGGTCTTTAGTTTTTCAAATTCTTCCTGCGAGCCGCTTAACAGGGCGTCCATGTTGATGCCGAGTTCGGAAAGGCTTGCTTCCAGCTGTGCGTTTTCAAGGAGGTCTGTCAATGCCTCGAATTGGGACTTGTAATCCTCCAGTCCCTTTACCATGGCGTCGTAATGCTTTTCCGTCTGGGCGATCAGCTGGTCATAATATTGATTGACCTGTTCCGCCTCTTTGTCCAGCAGGTCGATCCGTTCCTGGAGGAGGTCCTTTTCTTCTTCCAGCCGGTCGATTTCTTTTTCGATTTTGGAGATGTCAATTTCCAGCTTTGCGTCTTCCACTTCCTGTTTGGCATCGCGGATGCCGGAAGTATCGGCTTCGTACACCATCTGGCCGTCTTTATAGACGAAGGAGGTTTTCTGGTTCTGCATGCGCTGGAGTTCATATTCCGCTTTCTGTAAATCGATGGCACGTTTACGTTCCCCGTTGGCGTCCTGCATGGCCTTGATTTCTTTTTCCCTGGCGTCTATCTGTGCCTCAATGCCCTCGATCTCGTGTTCATACTGTTCCTTTTGAGCCTCTATCGCTTCCAGGCGTGCATCGCGCTCCGCCTCCAGGGCGGATACGGCGGCATCCTTTTGGCTGTTGACTGCGTCTATGCGCTTGTCAATCTGCTTTGTAATATAGCTGAAAGCGGATTCGTAGAGGGATTTCATGCCTTCCAGGTATTGATGCTCGTATTTCTCGTATTCCTTCAGGTATTTTTTCTTCTGGTTGAAATATTTGACATAGAGCCGCCTTAGGGCATCCAGGTATTGTTTTTCGCTTATTTTTCCATTGGATTTCAGATCGTCAAGGTCTTTCAATTCTTTTTCGAATGCTTCCAGATAGGTATCTGCCGCTTCTTTTCCGGCGGTTCCGGCTGATTTTTTGCCGCCTGCACCCTTAAAATCAACTTTCGGTTCATAATTTATTTTACCTGCCGATTCCTTGATGAGTGTCCGCAGTTCTTCAGCCCTTGCTAATTTTGCATCTAATTGTCCTGGTGTCAGTGTGCCACTCGCTATCTGCTGGTATATCTGTTCCAATTCTGTAAGATGTTCAATCACTTCACCTGTATATCCAGCATTTTCAGCAAGTGTAAGTAAATTTGCAACCTCACCTGCCGTATTCAAATCCTGCAATCCGCATAATTCCTTCTGGAAGGTAAGTATTGCAATAGCATTTGACACATTTTCTGCGGACACCATTTCATTTGCAAAGGTATTGATTTGTTCGTCCGTAGCTTCTGCCAAGTCAAGCCCGGCTTTCTTCAATGCTTCCGTATTATTTGCAAGTGATTCAAATGCCACAAGTTCCTCATTTACAACACCCAGGTCTTCAAGAGCGGCTTTCAGTGTTTCAAAATCCTCCGCACCTGATAATCCTGCACTGGTAATGGAAGCAGCAAGGGAATCAAATGCGTCTTTTACATTTTGTTCTGTTGATTCGGAACTTCGTAATACCCTTACAAAATCCTCATAGGAAGAATAGTCGATATCTAATCCAAGTTCTGCCATATCATCCAGTTTGGATTTAATGGTGTCGCATGTTGATAGGATATCTATGGTGTTTAATGCGAATTTACCATCATCTGTGAAAATATCCTGGTATGCAGACTGTAACGAATCAAATGCTGGTTTGAGTTGTGTGTTGAGATGGTCAATTGTCTGGGAGATAGATAGTGGTGAAATACCAGTTTCGTTGCCTAAACCATCCTGACTATTTTTAACTTCTTCTAAAGCAGCACTGTAATTCTCAGCAGAGAGAGCAGCACCATCTAATTCTTCTTTCTGATGCTTTAATGCTTCATCAAAAGCGGTACTGTTTGCCATACTTGCTTCTTCATCTGTGAGAGTAGCAATCCAGTCATCAATTACAAGATTCTGTGTGCCATTTGATAATCTGTTTCGTAAATCAAGTTTGACATTTGAACTGATTAACCCAAGCTGTTCTAGCTCTTTGATTAACTGTTCAAGAGTCAGATTATATTCATCTGCAATAGAATTCAGTTGGGCATAAGCATCAATCTGTTCTTGTGTTGCAACATTTGACTGAAAATTTAATACTGAATTAGAAGAATCGAATTTTCCAATAGCATCTTTTACTTCATTTTCAAAATCATTTGCATCGTCATCTATAGCAGCCTTAAATTTAACTTCAAATTCCCAGCCACCAACGACTTCCTGCAAATCTGGATACATACTATTGAAATAATCAATAACACTTTGGTCACTAATTCCTTCTGTAGCACCTTGTACAATTTCAGCAAATGATTGTTTTGCTGTTTCTATTGCATCGTTATTACCAGATGCAAATGCTTCTTGATATTTCTTGTATGCATCGTTGATATCATTAAAAGATTTTTCATATGCATCGCTATCAAATATTTTGTCATATAATATGTGCTGATTATAAATTTCCTGATAGCTTTCAAGAGTCTTTTTGGTTTCATCAGCTTGACGTGACAAATCTGGTAAGAAAGAATCGTCTATTCCCATGTTTGTTGCAAGAGATTGTATGTTAAGTAACTGGTCATAGATGTCGTCTAAATCACCAGATAAAGTGAATACATCATCACGTTCTGTATGAGTTATTGATGCACCGAAGTTTTCTTTTAGTTTGTTAGAGAATTCTTCATATGTTCCTTCATCATCATATCTTGGAATGACACGGAAACTTACTTCTGTATTCTCCATTTCTTTGATCATACGATCAAAGTTATTTGAAGCTCCACTCCATAAGTTAGCCCATGAATCACCAACTCTCTCAGTCCATTTTTTATCAGAACCGTTTGTAAATTCGTTTACAGTTTCCTGCCATTTTTGTTTAGTAAGATCATCAAATGCTTCTGTGTTGCCATGAATAGCTGAAGTAACTAATTCTACAGCTTCAGCTTCACTGCCAAATTTCTCGATCATCTCATCTTGGATTGCAAGCAATTCTTTACGGGCATTATAAGTATCTTCATATGAAGAAGAGCTATCGTTGATTGTTTTGTATAAATCATTGATTTTTGATTTATAGACTTCAATATCCGACTTAGTAGAAGAGAACTGACTGCCTAAATCTTTCGCAGATTCTTTGAGTCTGTCTGATGCAGTTATACATGAGTGTATTGCGTAGATAACTTCTGATATTCCCCACATAGCAATCATATTACCAGCCATTGCAAGTGCCTGTAGTGCTACTTTACCTGCTTTGGCAGAAAGTGTCATACCTTCTACAGACGCTTTAAACCCTTCTGTAGTCATTTCTCCATTTTTACAGGTCTTAGCATAGTCAATGATTCTCTGGTCAACATTCTCCATTTGTTCAGCTAATGCTTCTGCACTGAGAGAGGAGCTGTTGAATTTCTTTTTAAACTCATCAAATTGTTTTAATGTTTCTGGTGTTAGGATATTGTTTAACTTTTTGCCACTGAATAAGGATGCTAAAGCACCGTTTTCGCCAAATAAACCATTTTTGGTTTTTACTTCGTTAAACTTATCAATCTTATTCTTAATATCATCTATTGTTTTTCCAAATATAGCAAGTTCTTCGTTTTTTGTTGTGAATATCATACTATTAAAATGTGTATGTTGTGGAGACATACTATGCGTTTGTGGAGAACGCAAATTTTTAAGCCATGTGGAGTGGCATTTTTGTTTTGTTTATGCTACAATTTAGAAAAGTAGAGGGTAATATCAAAAATGGATGAAGTAATGTATTGTGAAAAATGCGGTCATGTTGGGCATATAGTTTTTAGCAAAAAATGTAAAAATTGTGGTACAAAAATGAAGTTGTTACCAGAAAATTTGAAGTACAAATATCATATTTTTGTAGAAGATTGGGTACAAACTTCTGACGAAGAAGAATTATTACGTAAAGAAAATTTTGTAATGGGCGAATTGAAAGATAACCCATTATTTTCTACGGAAGATTATCAGAAACAAGTACAAAAAAAGATTCAGATTAATCAAAGATTAAATGATTATGAGAAGCGGAAATTACTTGAACAACAAGCCAAAAATCTTGCTCGAATGCAAAAAAAGAAAGATAAACAAAACTGCATTCCTAAGTGTCCTATCTGTGGTTCTACAAATATAAATAAAATCACCGTTGGCAGTAGAGCAGTTAAAACGGCTGTATTTGGTGTTGTAGGAGCTATTGATGATGCTGGAAAAACATGGAAGTGCGGTAACTGCGGGAGTAAATTTTAAATATTTTTTATCACATCCTTTCCAATAGAAGAGTGGCATTAGTAAAAGTCTATTTTAATATAGATCTCTCTTTTTTTTAATAATACTTGTAACAAATATGTGTTTCAGAGGAAGATGTTTTCCCAGACACTTTATTACATGAAAAATCATATTCACCCTTATAATTTTCATATGTAGAACCACTTTTTTGAAACACTTCAAATAAACCATGTAAAGTATCAACACAAATTATGTATTCTTCGTCATCACGTATATAATAGGGAACATTCTTATATTGGCGAGAAGAGTAAGGTAATTTATGATATCCGTTTCTTTCTGCAATAATTTTTGCATATTGTTTAAATAATGATTTATTTCCAATTTCTAATGTTGTACTTCCTATTTTGAAACAAAGTTCTTTATATGGAAAAATATTATTATATGTAAGTTTGTCAAACATATGTTACACCGACCGCAGATAATCTCTTAATACCTGACTCGGAGTTTTCCACCCCAGAGGACGCATAGGAAAGCTGTTGTAATCCCTTCGGTTGTATGCCTTAAGCTGCTTGGAAAAGTCTTCAAAGGAATAGAAGCGATGGGTGGCATAGAACCTCTCATTGTCCTTCCTGTGGCTGCGCTCCACCTTGGCGTATAGGGGCGGATTACCTTGTGCCGGATGCCATGCTGCTCCAAGCGCACCTGGAAAAGAGTGGGCTTATCCCTGTGGGTGGTAAAGCGGTTGGTAAATTCGGCGCCATTGTCTGTCTGGATGCATTCAATGGGGCAAGGGAAAGCTTTCACAAGGTGTTCCACAAATAGGGCGGAGGAATAGGTGCTGTGTTCCTCAAAGGCTTCCACAAAGCGCCACCTGGAATACTCATCTATGGCGGTATACTGGAAGAACTGTTTGCCGATCACCCGGCTGTTGACAAGGCAGGCGGAGGGGACGAATTTTACATCCACCTGGATACGCTGTCCGGGATGGTCCATCTGTTCATAGGGTTTGGGGACATACTTGGGGTTAGGGGGATGGAGAGCCATCATGCCCTGCTTTTTGAGGAAACGATACAAGCCGGGAATGGAACGGGAATAGCCGCGCTGCATGAGCTTGACCCAGAAAACGACAAGGCCGGCGTGGGGATTGCGTCTGCGCATATCGGAAATGAGCTTGATTTCTTCCGGGGTATGCTGGTTGGGATGGTGGTGTGGTCTTCTGGAGAGATCACGCAGGGACTCGATGGAACCGTTATAACGGCGTTTCCAGCGGTAGATATACTGCCTGTTCGTCTTGTACTTGACAGCGGCTTTTGTAACCCCATATTTGTCAGCGTATTTAATAAGTGATAGACGAAACCTCATATCCTGTGTTATAGTAGCCATGCGGAGATACCTTCTTTCTGGTTAGATTTTGGTTTGGCGATTAAAATATAACACAGAACAGGTATCTCTGTCTTTTAAATATTCAGTTGTAACACATGTATTGTAATCCTACACTTTTAATTTTTCGAAGATGTATTTTTGGACATAATCGCCCCATGCCTGAAACATGGGTTTTTCTTCCCGGTATTTTTTAAGGAAAATTTCCTGGCTGTCATTTTTCATTGATATACTTTCCCTTGATGGTAATAATGGTGTCTTCTTCAGTTTCTACGATTTTTATATTTTCCTTGAAAGCCTCGGAAGGGGCTGACAACCTTATATGGTTATCAAAGGACATGCAGCGGTCTTTCATGGATGTCACCAAAAGCCCGCAATGAGCCTGGATGGCGGATCGCGGGCGGTTGCGTCC
>CAJTRE010000060.1 GCA_910578495.1 uncultured Dorea sp. | reverse complement strand
ACCAGACTGCGCTCATATCTGGCATGGCGGCGCATGGGGTGTTGCTTTGCCCTGCACCCCGGATTAGGGCATTTATAATCCCATACTCCGTAAAAATATAAAATTTCATTATAGTCCTTGTAAGAATGAGTGAAATCGATTATCATAGTCTTTGTAAGGCAGGTGTCTTTTCATCTGCAGGTGTCTTTTTAGGAGGATGAGCTTTGCGAGGGCGTACATCCTCCTTCTTTTTCTGTCAACCTATCTATCATACATCTAAAAAAGGAGCCAGTAAAGTGCAAAAGTCTCTGCGCTTTATCTGCTCTTTTTTCTTTGGATGTAGTGATGATAATCTGCAATTTTTGTATAATATCGGGAGATAATTTCCTGCGAATCTATATTAAGGAACGGCTGGATGCAGGCGAACTGACCTTGACAGCGGCAGTGGAGCTTTCTTATCTGTCGGAAGATGAACAGGCCATTGTGGCGAAGAAGGATGCTGCGATAAATGAGAAGGCGGCAAAGTCGATCAGGGCGGCAGCAGGCGAGCTGACGGAAAATAAACTGGAAGAGATCCTGCATCCGGTCAGGGAATCTGCTCCGGCAAAGGCGGTGAGCGTAAAGATGCCGGCAGAAGCAGAGGAAAAGTATTTCTCCGGGATGAAGGCGAAGGAACGGACGGATCTGGTTATGAAAGCTCTGGACGCGTGGTTTGCCGGGAAGGAGGCTGCCGATGTTCAGTAATGAAGACTTGAAGTGTCTGGATCCGGAGTATTTCAACATTATCACCACAGATGCCTATGATGTGACGATCATGTCCAGGAATACCGGCCATTACTGGTACCTGCACAATCCGGAGTATCCGGAGCGGGGGACGGTGATCATATTCCACTCACATCACGCGGACAGATCAGGGAGAGTCAAGTACCATCTGCACGGCAGGGCAAACACCCTGCGGCAGGCGGTACGGAGCATCCGAGGGCATGATCGGTGGCAGATGAACGGAAGAAAAAGAGAAGAAAAAGATAAGTATTGAGACAAGATTTGAAATATGATGAAACAATATCAAATATAAGAAAACATGACAAAACTATTGAAATCTGAATCAGACAATGCTATACTTATTTGAGTTACTTACGGCTTAGATGATGAGAGGTGCTATTGTGGATGGCGACTTGAAAGACAGATGGATTAGCATTGAATCTGCTGCAGAATACTTGGATGTAAAGGTGGTGACAATTCGCGACTGGATAAAGAAGGATACAGGTATTCCTGCACATAAAATCGGGAAGCAATGGAAGTTTAAGCTTTCCGAGCTTGATGAGTGGGTTAAGAGCGGAAAGAGTGCAATAGAATAATCTTTAAACTTGTGAGGAGAGAAATGGACACAGCAAATATATTTACTAACATAAAAGATATTTTCAATAAATCTGATCTTGGTGTCGAAGAGTCTGTATTAGTATGCGGGGATTCATTAGAACTGTTACAGAAAATTCCTGATCATAGCATCGCGCTGATTTTAACCGATCCTCCATATCATTCAACAAGAAAGAAGAATATTATTGGAGATACGAGTTTTTCCAAGGATGCAGACTACATCGAATGGATGCGACAGTACGCTACAGAATGGAAGAGAATTCTAAAGTATAATGGAAGTATTTTTTGTTTTTGTTCATCAACGATGTCGGCACAGCTTCAGGTGATGTTTTCAAATTATTTTAATATATTATCGGAGATCACTTGGACTAAACCAAATGCACCAGGATATGATGGTTGGAAACAAAAGATGAAGAAAGAGGCATTACGTCAGTGGTATCCACATTCGGAGAAGATTCTGTTTTTAGAGAATTCCGAAGATGGAAATCTTTTTAAAAGTTATTTTGGAAGCCAGTTGACAAAGTGGAGAAAAATGGCAAATATGTCTACGATTCAGTTGGCAGAAATAACAAAATCATATGGGAAAATCAATCATGGCGGAGCAGTTGCAAACTGGGAGGCTGGAAGAAATATTCCGAGCAAAGAGCAATATGGTAAATTAAAAGAAGCATTGACAGCGGCGGGAGTTGAAGGAATTCCTGATTACGAGGATATTATTCGTCCGTTCAACGTATGCAAAGATGTGGAATTTACAGATGTATGGTCGTTTGAAAATGTTCGTCAGTATAGAGGAAAACATCCAGCTGAGAAACCAGTAGATTTATTAGAACATGCAATTAGGGCAACAACTTTTGAAGGTGATATTGTTTTAGATTGTTTTTCGGGTTCTGGATCTACGGGAATTGCTTCAATGAGGTTGAATAGACGTAGTGTACTTATGGAAATAGATCCGGCATGGTGCAATTACGCTTCAGACAAAATGAGAAGCGAACATTTCTTTGGCAATAACGTAATGGCGGGAGCACAATAAAGTGCTTCGCCATTACATTGCCGCACTATTCACTCGATAAAACCCGCGTCTTTATTTGTTTTTATCACTGATTGCATCCATTCAAGTGTCTGTTCGATTCCGGAGTCTTTGACAACCACATTGCAAAAATGATGCCCCCAACCTAAGTTATAGGGTTTGTGGTTAAATGCCCCATATTTTAGCTCGTCTATATGAAAAAGATTGACTTGTGTCACAGTCAAGTCGGGAACTTCTCTGCCTTCGGGCTGCTCTAAGCGGTTAAGAAATTCGTTCCCTGATAGTTCTTTCAGACATAGGGGGCAAATGGTGTGATTTTGGTCGTTTATTATACGCATGGATTTTAGCTTATCATAATCGAGCAATCCTTGTGATTTGCATTGTTCAAGGATCTGCTCTTTTCTGTATATAGCATCTTCCTCAGTCATTCCATTTTCTGAAGCCACCTTTACAGCATCGTAACAAAGCCAGTATTCAGCTTCAAGTTGTTGACGACAAGAAGCGATGGTTATTTGACGCGCATATTCATATAGACGTATCCCGGCTCCCTTTGGTGATTGCGTGGCATATCCGAGATTGATTTTACGTGCTTTATCTGCGTCATTAGCAGTTGTGGCTGGTACTCTGGCCACATACTGACCTCCGAGAGGAGCCTGCCTACTGTTTGCCGCAACCCATCCAAGTTCATCTGGATTATGAGAGTCCCAATCATTTCGTGTCTCATAAAACACAAGGCAATTTGTGCCAAGGATAAGAGAGTAACCTGCCAGTGTCTGCTGAGGGTTTCTCCATGAGAAGTAATCAGATGGCGGAATGAGAATAATATATCCTTTTTCAAAGGCCTGCTCAGTAGCAAGCTTTCTTAAATTTGTGTCCTGTACCCATTGATGAAACGGAATAAGAACGGTGTTATTACGACCAACGCGATTCTGATATATTACATCGTCATCTGCGCCTCTGGTTTGTCCCGTTTTACTAATTTTTCGTTCAAGAAGTGGGGGGAGTTTAGGTAATCTTTTCTTTGGCATAATTTTGTTCTCCTTTCTTCGACAATATTTTATTACTTGAACAAGTGGAATTCTTCTTTTGTCATTCCCATATCAAGTGCACGATAGAAAAAACGTGCTGCGATTGAAGAATAAGGTTTCCACTTTTTACATTTTCTTTCTACGCTTGCTGGCATGCAGTCTGATGTCTTATAAGCCCATCGATATCCCTGCAGAAAAGCGCCGTCCTCTACAGGAAGTATATCGGGGCGATTAAGCACAAACATTAGATACATTTTTGCCGTCCATGTACCAATCCCGCGAATCTTAGTCATTTCTCGGATAACATCCTTATCAGACATTACGTTGAGGTTATCGAAGGACAGGGTACCAGATTCCAGAGCATTCGTCAGGTTTCGGATATACTCAACTTTAGCATTTGAAGTTCCGGTACTTCGTATCTGTTCATCAGTTAGAGCTGAAATGTTATCTGGATCAACGTTTCCCGCACATAATTCTTCTAATCGAGAGAATATCTTTTGACCAGCCTTTACAGAAAGCATCTGCTCAATAATCTCGTGGATCAGGAAACGGTATGGGTCATCTTCATGCGGTGAGTATGTTATTGGCCCGACCATGCTGATAACCTTAGCTAATCTTTTGTCGCGTGCGCATAGATACTGTATAGAAGCAGTATTCATGTCAATAGTGATGATTTCTGGCATATACCCTCCCCATTTACAGGCCGGTAAAGAGTTCACTAAGCGTTACATCCAAGCCATCGGCAATCTTCTTAATGTTTGTTATTGAAATGTTACGCTTGCCTGCTTCAACAGAGGCATAGTATGTCCGGTCCATCTCTATCTTATGAGCAAACTTTTCTTGACTCAAGCCAGTTTTGCTGGTTCTGAGTTCACGAATTCGTTTGCCGAGTTCTTCTTGAATCATTTTTCTGTACCTCCAGCTAAGCATTATAAAGGTAAACGGAATTTAAAGCAACGGATTATAAGCAACAGTTGAACTTTCTGGGAACAAAATGGACAGAATAAATAGAAACATGCACTTGAACTTGACAAATCAAAGAAAATATGTAAAATGGATAATAGCAAATTCTGAAAGGAGAAATCACCTTGAATATTATGGATGAATTTGATGTGATCGATATCCAACCCGAGCTTAGGTTGATTGTAAATGCTCTTGCCAAGGCTATTGGTCCTGATACCAGAAGCTACCTTACAGGGAGCAATATGGACACTAACAATGCGATCATACTTCTCAGGGGGGATTTTATCAACACAAACCTTCGGGATATGGTGGTCGCCATCAATGATAATCTCGAACTGAAACACTTCAAGCGCTTTGTGTGGACAGGAAGTCTTCTGATAGATCGGAAGCATAATATCACAATTACGATTTCTGCCAGACCAACTTTGAACAGAATCAAGGGAGTAAAAGGGAGAAAGAATCCGCACTATCTGCAGTCTATGTGCCATGTGCTTAACGGGGATCTTAAAGCTGAATGCAAGCAGATGACACTTGCGGATATGGAAGGCGTTGATTTTGATCCGCCGTTCGCAGATGAAGTGTATGAAGATGACTTTGACAGCATCATTGATGCGGCAATCAGCCAAGGCGAAGGGTACCGTCATTGCGTTATTGCTTATGAAGCCGAGCGGTTGGAAATAAAAAGTCTATCACTTTTAATTCTTGATGCGGATCTGGATGTCGTAAAAGATATTTCGCTAATGGATCTTTTGCAACCTGACTTTAGCACATTGACAGCTGAGGTTGCTGCTGTGGAGGAAGCACCTCAGAAGAGGGATGCCCACAGTCTTGTTAAGGTAAGAAAAGACATCAAGAGTAAGAATTCCAATGAGCCGGACAAAAAGCCGGAAATCTCGACAAAACGTGAGGAGGTTGGGAAACAGGCGTAATGTAGTCTGTTTCTGATTATTATGAACAATAGGAAATTTAATGGCGCAAGATTAAAGGAGGCGTTGCAATTCAGGGGAATGAAAATGACCGAGCTTGCGGATAAGATCGGAATCAAAAAACAATCCCTTTCCAATTACGCCAATGGGTTAAATGTGCCGCCCTATGAAAATGTTATAAAGATTGCTCAGGTTCTGGATTTTCCTGCGGATTATTTTATGGTAGAAGATCTGTGTACCACTGCGACTGACAATACATATTTCCGTTCACAGGCAGCAGCCACTAAGACCGCACAAAGAGCGCAGGCAATAAAAATGGAATATGTGGCAAAGATGTACGATGTCATTTTGGATTATGTGGAATTGCCACAGCTGGATCTTCCTAAGATAGAGTTTGAACAGAATGATGACTTGAACTATACCAACTCTCCGG
Organism: uncultured Dorea sp.; assembly: GCA_910578495.1. Taxonomy (GTDB): domain Bacteria; phylum Bacillota; class Clostridia; order Lachnospirales; family Lachnospiraceae; genus Dorea_D. The sequence continues at coordinate 1,201 of CAJTRE010000060.1, read as the reverse complement.
AAATGTTTGCGAAGATTGAAGAGATAGCAAATCAGGTGAGGCAACAGTGGGGGCTTGGAACTGGACCTATAGATAACTTCCAGTATGTTTTGGAATCTCATGGAATCATTGTCACAAGTTCCCGAAATGTGGCGTCAGAAATAGATGCTTTCAGCCAGAGAGTTCGCTTGGGTAAAGGTCGAGAGCAAGGATATGTTTTCATTATTGCTTTGGCATTGGGGGAGAAACCAATAGAGCGTTTACGGTTTGATATGGCTCATGAGTTGGGACACATTCTGCTTCACCCCTGGGAAGAAAGCAACGAGGACCTGGATAAAGATGCTTTTAAGGCGCGTGAGGATCAGGCGAATATATTTGCAAGTGCTCTTCTTCTTCCGAAACGGGCGTTTACCAGAGATATAGTTGCATATGCTACGGAGATTGATTATTACCGTCACCTTAAGAAGAAATGGCGTGTATCGATGCAGGCCATGATGTACAGAGCAAGACAGCTTGGAATTATAACTGGCAATCAGTTTTCTTATATGATGCGACAGGTATCTAAGAACGGATGGAGAAAGCATGAACCGGGAGATGCACCGGGAGATCTTAACAGCACGATATTCCAGGGAGCATTGGATATACTTTTCGAAGATGGGTATCTCGACTCGCATGAATTGAGAGTACAGTTTGCAAAATACGGTATCATTCTTTCCGATAAGGATCTGACAGACCTTATGGGGTTGCGAGAGGGCACGATTGTTCCTGAGCCAGAAGAAACCATAAAAGCGGAACCGGAAACAAAGATTATACAATTCAACATTAAGAAGATCACAACCCCAGAAGGAAATGCATGATTTACTATGAAACACAACCTTCCGGGTAGCCCAAAAAGCGCAGACTGCCCCTGTCAAACTCAAAAAAGCTGATTTTAAACTTAACTGACAGGTTTATGCGGCAACTACTGGAGCTTCCCAACCAAGCGCTTTTAACTTTTTAAGGTATGCATTGATCTTGCGTTCCTTGTTGAACTGGTTGTAATAATCAGCTCCCAGATCCTTGAAAACAACACCATCCTTGAGGATGTGGTATATCGCAATGAGCATGGAATGGGCAACGGCCACATAGGCACGCCTTGTCCCTCGGTGGGCACTTATCCGCATAAACTGAGCATGGAAGTAAGACTTCTTGTTTTTTACAGCTGCATGCGCACAGGTGATCA
>CAJTRE010000059.1 GCA_910578495.1 uncultured Dorea sp. | reverse complement strand
GGCGTGGAGGCGTCCGATGTGGCGGCGCTGAAAGACCTTCCGGAGCTTGCCCGCGTGGGCGAATACTATTTGCTGGGGCAGGAGCATTCGGGGCAGGGATACAACGCCTCCTATGTGTACTGCGACAGCGACATGATGTATATTGCCCGCAGCCAGATGGAACTGGTAAAGGGGCGGCTCCCAGAACTGGCGGATGAAATCGCTGTCAGCGAATCTTTCTTGTCTGTTTACGGACTGAATGCCAAAATCGGTGAGACAGTCCGGCTGGATACGGAAAGTTTTTATGGGGATTATACTGTGACAGGCATCCTGGAGGGTGCAGGCGAAAAAGAAGCTAATATCTTTGCTGTTGCTGTATCCAAAGCGGCATTGACGCAGTGGCCTGGATTCGACCCTGCTGGGTACCGAGCCTATGTACATTTCAAAAATGACAGGCAGCTGGGCCAGGAGACCATGGCTGCCCGCTGCCGGGAGATTGCAGCACAGTTTGGCTCTTCACATGTGGGAATGAACAGCAATTATTTTGCTTCTAATTCCAGGTCCATTGACTTTGTGACCATTTTTGGTATAGCTGCCCTTGTGCTGGCCGGCGGATATGTGGTCATCCAGAGTATTTTCCGTATCTCTGTGAACGACAGAATACAAAGCTATGGGCAGCTCCGCGCTATCGGTGCAACACCAAAACAGATCCGGCGCGTTGTGAAAAAGGAGAGCCGGAGGCTGGGCGGCATTGGAATGCTGATCGGCATCCTGCTGGGTGTGGGCGGCGGTCTGCTCCTGTTCCCCAAAGGGTTTCATGGGGCTTATTATGGGGCAGCTGTGCTTTTGACTGCGGCAATCTGCTGGATCATGGTGGCGTCTTCCGTTCATAGGCCGGTCAAAATAGCTGCGGGCATCTCACCGCTGGAGGCAATGCGTTTTTTGGCAGGGCAGGAAAAGACTCATAGCAGAAAGAAACACCGGAAATTAAGCCCTGTGACTATGGGATTTGCAAATTTTGGACGTGACCGCAAGAAGTCAGTGAGTATTGCAGTATCTTTAAGTCTTGGCGGAATCCTTCTTCTGGTGGTATCCTCCATAGCTCTGACACGGTCACCGGAGCAGGCCGCAAGGCTGTTTTTCCCGGACGGAGATTATAAGCTTTATCTGTCCTCAGAGCAGCCGGAGGAAGAGATCATGGTTGCAGGCAATCCGCTGAATGAAGAACTGCGGCAGGAGCTCCTTTCTGTGGACGGGGTGAGGAATGTGTTGGCCGCCCGCCGGTCTTTGCACGCAAAATTCGGAACTTCCGAAAGAGCCGAAGCCGGTATGTGCGATATGCTGACGGACTCAAACCGCATGGATGTGGAAGCTGCGCTGGTATCCGGCGTCATGCCGGCGGATACCCACAGCATCCTTTTGGGTACAAATTATCAGAAACACTATACCGGTATGGATGTTGGATCCACCATGGAACTGACCCTGGGTCAGAAAACCGTGACAGTTACTATATCCGGATTGTTTGATACGGCAAAGACGGCAAACGGACATGGCGCGCTTACGATAGATTCCGCGGGTTTGTTTGCGCCGGAAGAGCTGTTTCATGAACTCCATCCCGAAATCGAAAGCTTTGACTATTCCTGGAGCATTGTCAGCGACCCGAAAAAAGCAGAGTCCGTGGAAAACAGTCTGCAGGAGATCGTATCCGGCCGCAGCAATCTTGGAATGGATACCATAGCCACACATATCGAATATGAGAAAATGCAGAGCAGCATAATTTTTGGCAGTCTGCAGGCTCTTTCCTGGCTGCTCTTCCTGTTTGGCGTTGTCAATCTGATCAATACGACGCTTTCCAACCAGATGTCCCGGAAGCGGGAGAACAGCATCCTGCGCTCCGTTGGCCTGACCGGGAAGCAGCTGTGTCGGATGAGTGTTATTGAGGGAATGTGCTATGCGCTTTTTGCGTCGCTTACGGTTTTAATTCTGGGGGTACCGTTTTCCATGGTAATTTGTGCGGAAGTAAGTAAGAAATCCTTTGCCGGTACAGTTGTCCCATATCAGTTCCCGTTCCTGCAAATGGGGCTGTTCCTCCTTGTGCTGTTTGGCATGGAGGTAATCCTGTCAGTCTGGATGGTACGCAGACAGAAAAAGCAATCCCTGGTAGAACAGATGCGGGCGCAAAGTTAAATTTAACTTGGTGAAATATCCTGAGTGATCCTGGCTTTAGGCGGATTTTGGGATGCCTGGACATTTCACTTCATTTAGAAAACCGTCTGCTGCAAACAGATTGTTCCGGTGCTTTGGGAATGCTAAAATTAAAACTTACAGGAAAGATATAGAAAGCGAATAATCGGGATTTCCAGAATGCAGGAAGGAACTATCATATGCACAACAAAAGTTTTAAAGTATTAAGCTGTATAGTTTTTGCAACCGGTGTGTTATCAGGTTTGGCAGGGTGTGGCAGCATGCAATCTCAATCAATTCAGACAGAGGAAAAAGCAATCGAGTCTGACGTTAATGTTACTACAGCACAAAATGATACAGAAGGACAGATTGAATTTGAATTAGAGAATGTGGGGCTCTGTACGTTTGCTGCCGGTAAAGAAAAGGCATCCGTTCTGCCAGATGAAGTTTTTGTGGATTCCACCAAAATCGGATGGACGGCATCAACCGCAGAAGGGGAATATATATTTCCCTATATGAGAGTTAATGAAACCGGAGATATGTTTATGATAGACTGGACATATGATGAATACTATTTTGCTATTTATGGGAAGTCATCACAGGAAACAAGTGACAGAGATATGGCCGGAAAGATTGCTCTGGCTATTATATATAATTTGGGCGGAGCGGAATAATCGTGTTATCAGATTTGGAAAGTTGAAACTGGAGGGGAAAATGAAGAAGAAAAAGTGGATCCGTATCGTATCGATTTACTCGATTATATATACAGTAATAACATTGTTGAACAGCGTTTTGTACCTTTGTAATGGTATTTATGAAGATCCAAGCGGTAACTGGCATGAATTAGACAGGGCTATGATCCTTCTGATTGGGATAGCTGCATTTGAGCTGTGTACAAATCTGCCTGTTAAGCCTTTAGTTCTCAGATATTTGATTGCCTATATTCCCTCTCAGCTGCTAGCATTCGCGTATGTCTGGTTTAGCGGACTGCGGGAACCTTTGGCGAAAACAGCATACAGGGATATTTGGATTAACTTTACGGGCCTTTTTGTGCTGTTATGTTTCATCAATACTCTCGTTTATGTTTTTAAGAAAAAAAGAGGGCAGGAAGGAAAAGGTAAAAAGGAATGACAGGAGGAACGCAAAATGGACTTATGGGAAAAATTCGGGATGAGCGAAAGGATTGCCGAACTGTGGCAGGAACTGGGGATCAGCGTGGGAACGGCAATTGTTGTTTTGGCTGCATTGTATTTTGTAATCAAATGGGCGGTTATAAGTGGGATGATGGAAGCCTATAAAAAGATAGAAGAAAAGAAAGCACAGCAGAATTTAAAAGAAGATAAAACAGTCAGCGATTTAAAGACAGGAAATGAAGACGTAAATGGGAAGATTTGATTGATTCAAAGAATTGCAGGAATCTCATGGGGGCTTGTTCTATGTTAAAGAAGCTGGACGGAATTTTGAATATATTGATCAGCTTATTGATGGGAGCCTTTGTAGGGCATGCAATATATGTATATCTGGATTACAGGACATATCCTGGCTTATATGATATGCAATCGGCACCATGGTACACAGGCATTTTGTATTATGGTATATTTACGATTGTTCCTTTGATAATAGCCGTTATCATAAAGCTGTTTCTTTGGAGAAAGTTGAAGCAGAAAAAGGAAGAGGAATGAAAAGAGGTAACTGTATGGGAAGAAACATGAAATGCAAACCAGATCATTTGTGCATTGCAATATTCGCGCTTTGTTTGTCTGCGAGGTTTGTAGAATATTTTCTGATTGAAACAGATAAAACGGCTATTGGAGAAAATGTGCTTCATAAAGTAGTTGGAATTATCATATTGGCTTTGGTATTAAAAAGGGTAAATCTTTCATGGAGCGATATTGGATTTCATAGAAACAGTTTTGTAAGAGGTATTTTGAAAGGTTCATTATTGGGAAGCGTTTGCTTTGCTATTTCATATGGCCTGGAATTGGCGATTTTTATCCTGCAAGGCAATCCTGCACATTTAGAACTGTATATCAGCAGTTTTTCGCTAACCGGCTCTCAAATAAATCATACGGATTTCGTTTTCTTTCTGTTATGCGTACTATTCAATGTTATTAATGTATGGATGGAGGAGGGGGTTTTTCGCGGTCTGTTTCTGAAAACGCTCTCTGAAACAAAGCCATTTATGCAAGCAAATTATATTGCCGCATTTCTATTTGGCGTTTGGCACATTGTAATGCCAATCAGAAGCTATATAAATGGCGAAATGTCATTTGCGGCAATGCTTCTAATGGGTATCGGTTACATGATTCTTGCCGGGATTATGGGAATCAAATGGGGGCTTCTTTACCGTATAACAGGAAATCTATGGGCAGGGCTTGGCGACCATTTATTCAATAATACCGTTGCTACAAACATGCTGCATGTCGTTTCGCTAAATGGCGCAGACGAATTACAAATTGTCCGGATCATGGCTGCACAAATTATTTCCTTTGCATTTGTGTTGGTAATTTATTATTACAAAAACAGAAAAGGAAATAGATAGAAGTCTGGGGGAGTGCTTTGAAAAAGCGAGAGTTTATTTATATAGCAGTTTTGGCTTGATCATTGCGTTTATGGATATAACAGGTATTCCAAGTGTACTTTTTATCAATATGGTTGTAGGAGCAATTTTGGGAGCGGTTGCGTTTTATCAGGGGTGGTTAGGATGATTTTTTATTTACATAAATGCAGATTGAACGATAAGGAGGCAATAGAATATGGAACTTGTAAAACTGACACGCGAAAATATTGATAAAGAACACATCTGCTGTGCAATCTCCAATAACAAGGATATTCAGGTCATGTCTAAAAAGAACTGACTGAAAGACAGGATGGACGAAGAGCTTGTATTTTTAAAAGGCGATGTCCAGGGGAAATGCTTCATTGTTGATAAAATTTTAGCGGATAAAGGAGTGTGAAAAATGATTTACTTAGTGAGACCAACAGAAGAACGGAAAGAACAGGCAATCGAATTCAGACAGGAATTTTTTGATCATGGGGAATTCGTCATTAACGGAAGTGAACTATTTGATAAAACGGAGGATTATATAGAATGGTGCAGGTCCATAGACGCAAACACGAAAGAGGAAACGGTGAATCCGAATTGGGTCATAACAGACACATTCTTTGCTGTTGATGATCAGGATAGAATTGTGGGCATCATTGACTTAAGGCATATGCTGAACGATTTTCTGAAAGATCTCGGCCATTGCGGTTATAGCGTCCGTCCATCAGAAAGAAGAAAGGGCTTTGCCACGGAAATGCTGCGGCAATTATTAGGGGTTGCCAAAAAGGCGGGGATGGACGAACTGTATCTTTCTGTGGAAAAGAAGAATGAACCTTCGGTAAAAACAATCATCCGGAATGGCGGAGTCTATGAGCGCAGCTTTGAAATTGATGGAGAACAGGCGGATATTTATAGAATCGCTCTGTCGGAATAGCCATACTGGTACAATAAATACGACAGAGCCTCAAGCAGCATGGAGAGAAAAATGATAGGATTAAAAAGAGGATGCGTAAAGCTTTTGTCCCATCAAGAGGAATGAAATGGGACAGAATGGAATAACTATATCAATTTTCGGGATTATCTGAACTGCCATTCTGATAAAGCAATGATATACGATGCCTATAAGAAAAAACTGGCGTTACAATTTCCAGGCGACCGAAGAAGCTATACGGAAGACAAGCAGGAATTCATAGAATGCCTGTTGAAAGAAGCGTATGTATCTGGCGGACGCTTCGGAGATGGAGAAGGAGCGGGAACGGCTGGAAGCAAGGAACCGGGAAATCCGGCAGTATGCCACGATACAGGAATTGGACGAGGGTATCTTTGTTCTTCGTTCATTTTTATTCCACTAATTCCGATTTACAGCAACAGTTTATCCACCTGCCAGATTATTTCTTGCTCAGATATATCATATGGCATTGGGTCAATATCTTCAAAGCAGCAATTTGAAGCATTAGAATGATTATCCGTCCACTCTAATACCCAAAAGTCTGTTAATAAAGATACTTTGAAAAATTCGCCATTCATTGTCCAGCAAATACCTGACGGGTATAATTCTAATTGCTTTGCTCCAAGTTCACGGAACCTATTTTCAGCAACTGCTTTTATATCTGCTTTTTTCATAAGCAACACCTTCCACAACTTACGATTATCCTTGCTTTTTCATAAGTCGATGTTTGAATGCCCTAATCCTTGCGCCATAGCGGCTGGAATATAACAAACCCACTAAAAGCATTCCGACTGCAAATCCCTGTACAATATCCAATCCTATCACAACTGTTGAGTTATTATAAAGGCTTGTGTCTTTCATAATGATATAGGCTAATACGAAAAGCAATGCTATTCCATTACATATGCGTACACGCCTATTGCAGTGTTCCGCTTCTGTATTTGTATAATCTGCTGCCCGCAATACAGTTTCTTTCATTTCTTCATCCATATTCCCGCTTTTCCTTTCTCCATTTAGGATTTCCCGCAGGCCGACTTCATAATAATCTGATAGTTCAATCAAAATATCTAAGTCTGGCATATTGTTGCCGTTTTCCCAACGGGATATTGTTCTGTTTGATACATGAAATTTTTCCGCAATTTGTTCTTGGGTAAGTCCTTTTTGCTTACGGAGTTCTTTTAAGAATTTTCCAATTTTTTCTTGATTCATTATTTTCCTCCTTTCAGAAAAATCCTATCAGAACTGCCTGATAAAGAACAGGACACAAAGCGGGAAATGCCTTACTTTACTACCCGACAAGGTGTGTCTGCCACTAATGATTCGTGCATTTTCATTTACCGCCGGATTTGAAGTTATCGAACTGAATATCTGCGGGTATATAATTACCGAATTGTCATTTTTTGTGCAGATAAAATATATTAACCGTTTTATAACTATTACTATTTTTCATAAATACATAAGCACTGACCGTCATCCGTATATGCTGCAAATTTATCAAATCGCGGAGTAACAATATAAAAATCCTCCAACAATCCATCAACTTCATTAAGTACATCAGTTATAGTATCTATACATCCTTCATAAACCCAACCATCAGAAAGAATTAAATAAACCTTTCTATTCCAATCATAAGATAACCGTTCTTTTATTTTTGCAGGCATACCTTCCCAACCAATCGTTTCACTAACACAATCTATCTCTTTCAGTTCCTGCCTAAAATGCAGCCAGCAATAACTTAGTTCAACTTTTGGGTACTCCGGATTCTCTGTTTCATTTGTATCCCTAATCAAATCTCTTATTGCAAACGCTTTTTCTTTCAATTTTAAGGAAACGCTTTCATCAGCGTTTCCTTAAATGGAACATATTATTTGGGGTCAGCTTCCTCGTTGAGGGGCTTATAGTTGCTGTCCATGTAGTTCTTTTTCCCGAAGGGAACGTAATTTTCATCCAATAAAATCAAGTTTCCGTTTCCCAAATCAGGGAACTGCCGCGCAACCTCCTTGAGCACTTCCCATTCGTTTCTGGTATTTTCTTTGTTGTCTTCCTCCACTTGTCTTAGCGCTTCTTGAATAGACTGCTGATCTGCCGTTCCCCAATAGAGAGGATGGGGCTGGAAGGAAGAATGGTAATCGCCGCCCTCATAGCAGAAAAAACAGGAGCAGGGGATTTTTTCAAATAGAATTTTTTGCGCCCCGTCAAGCTCCTTCACCTCCAGACAGTAGCACCCATTTACGGTTGCCGCACCATCCC
>CAJTRE010000058.1 GCA_910578495.1 uncultured Dorea sp. | reverse complement strand
ATGCGATAGAGTTGGGTCTGACCATTCCCCTCCAGCGGCACTTGCACATCAAAGCGCTCCCTTGTAGTCAAGAACCAGACCGCCGCTTCTGCTGGGACCTCCACATCATCCCGCTGCGGGGCAGGCCCAGTCTGCTGGCGGTCCACTGCCATACGCGATACACATTTGTGCTGTATGATCTCAATCGCCTGGAATGGGAGCGCCTGCCGGACGTTTTTCTGAATGGCTTGTGCCGCAGCCTGTCTGTCATCGGTTTTCCCGCAGAAGCGACGAAGGATTTGTGCGGTTCAGAACTGCCTCTGTTCACCAGGACTCATGGCCGCCGGGAGGTGGCCTTTTTGAACCGCGCCTGGGAGGACGTGATGACCGCGGAGTTGTCCCTGGACGAAAACAGCCAAAGTCAGCCCCTGCTGGATCAGCTGGTCAACGCCAAACCCTGCCGATGCGCGGGAATGGAAGGCCTGGACACAGCGGCAAGGCGGCTGACGGAGATGCTTTCCCAAATCTGAAAGGAGGGGGCTCTATGCGCATCATCATCGCCCCGGCGAAGAAAATGGTGGTCGATACGGACAGCTTTGCCGTGGATAGTCTGCCTCAGTTTCTGGAGCAGACAGAGCAGTTGAAGGCTGTCCTCCAGGGTATGTCCTCCAAGGACTTACAGGCCCTCTGGAGGTGCAACGACTCCATTGCCAAGCTAAACGTGGAGCGGCTGGAGCAGATGGACCTGCGCCGTAATCTCACCCCCGCCATTCTCTCCTACGAGGGCATTCAGTACCGCTACATGGCCCCCGGCGTGATGGAGACGACTCACCTGGACTACCTCCGGGAACACCTGCGCATCCTTTCCGGCTTCTACGGCCTGCTGCGTCCCTTCGACGGCGTGACCCCCTATCGGCTAGAGATGCAGGCGAAACTGGAGGTGGACGGCTACCGGGACCTGTATCAGTTCTGGGGAGACCGTCTGGCCCGTCAGCTAGCCTCGGAGACGGACATGGTGCTGAATCTGGCCTCCAAGGAGTACAGCAAGGCGGTGGAGGCTCACCTACCTAAAACGGTGCAGTTTATCACCTGCGTCTTCGGAGAGTTGAAAGACGGCAAGGTCATCGAAAAAGGCACCAAGTGCAAAATGGTCCGGGGACAGATGGTGCGCTGGCTGGCAGAGAACCAAATCAAAAGCCCGGAGGATCTCCAGGCCTTTGACCAGCTGGGCTATCGTTTCCAGATAAATCTATCCACAGAAAACTGTAGTGTATTCCTCAAGCGGTCAGAAAATTCTAACTGATTTTCATTTTCATAGGGGAGGCAGTTTTCGGGATAACACCGCTCTGCTGAGGAGGCTTTCATACAAGGAACAAAAGCTGTACATTACACAGCAGAGACCATTCCTCATGATAAAAAATGAAATCCCTAACATTATTGACCATCGAAATGGCGATTATAAATTAAATCGTGTAAATCTATCATTTTATTGCTTTTGGGGAATAGATATGCTATCTTTATAAATAGTGTTGTAATAGGTTTTGGCAGTATGCTCATACAAATCCGATGCTATGCCAAGCCATAAGTCATTTTTCATATAGCGAGATAAAGAAAATTGTTTTATGGCTATCAGCTATAAAATACACGGGAATTTGTTCTTCAAAAAAGATGAGAAAAAACAGGCTTTATGTGCAAAATCAGGTGTTGTCTTGACATCTGCTATCAAGACTGGGTAGAAAACCATATCACCACAGAAATCTTTCTGAAAATCTGTATTGGGCCTGAATGTTAAGTGGAGGAGATTATGGAAATTGTGCTGGACTTTAATCTGCAAGAATAAGCAGTCTACTCTGGTATAAATCACAACAAATTATTGTAGAAGGTAGATAGCAATGAGGGTAGCTGATTTTTTCTGTGGGGGTGGCGGTTTCTCAGAGGGATTCAGGCAAGCGGGATTTGAAATTGTGTTTGCCGTAGATAAATGGGAACCTGCGGTTACTACCTATAGAGGGAACAAACCGGGAGTAAATGTGATACAAGATGATGTCATCAGAATCTCCCTACTTCCTGATGAAGAATTTGAAGCGCTTGTTCCCGACTCTGAAGTAATTATCGGATCCCCTCCATGCCAAGCTTTTTCACATTCAAACAAATCTGGAAATGGCGACAAAACACTCGGTATACAGTTAATTGAAGCCTATTTACGCATTATTGCACGGAAAAAGGCAAAACCAAATTCTGTTCTCCGTTATTGGGTTCTTGAAAATGTTCCTGCGGTAAAAAACTATATGAAAAAGCAATATACGGCCGAAGACCTTGGATTACAGGGGGATATTATTTTGCGCCCACATGATGGTGCTGCGGGTATATATAATGCAAAGTATTTTGGAGCCCCTACTAACCGAAAGCGATATCTGTGCGGAGAGTTTCCAGTCCCCCAAAGTACACATACAGATAAAACTCTTGTAACTTTACGAGATGTCCTTACCTCGCTCGGTGAGCCTACATCTACATCGGAAGATAGTATTCAAGATGTTAATTATCCGGATTTGCAAATGGACCGTAAAGATATAACCGATCACAGATATGTTTATGAATTAGCAAGTTTTGAATGGGAAACTGCTAAACGGTTAAAACAGGACAAAGGCTATATGGGAAAAATGTCCTTTCCTGAAAATCTCGATAAACCAGCCCGGACTGTGATGGCAACAATGACTGCGTGTGCACGTGAGGCGATGCTTCTTGGTCATGGGGAAGGTAAATATCGTTTGCCTACTGTGAGAGAAGCTGCTTCAATGATGAGCTTCCCTATTGACTATAGGTTCTATGGAAAGTCAAAAGCAACCAAACACACATTGGTCGGAAATGCGGTTCCTCCAAAATTATCCTACGCTGTTGCAAAAGCAATTTTATTGGACGCGAGAGAGAAAATTCCAGAGAAATATATCCCTATTCGCCACGACCCTGATATAGAGTTTTATAATCTTAATGGGGTTGAATTCTCTCCCAAAAAGGAAAAACCGCGTAAAGATAACGCCAAGTTCAAGTACCATATCCCCTATTTAATTCTTTCTGCATACCGTGTAGAATTAACTAATTACCACTCTGATTTTAAGAAGAACTTGATTAAATGGGATGCAGAAATTCATTATAGCCAAGGGAAAGATAAAGCAAAATTCTTTACACCGGACTTCTCAGAAAGCATTATTTCACCTTTGTATCTTGAGAAAGTAAAACATTATATTGCGGGAAAGTGTGATAAAGTCACATCTTTTTCGAGATTTCAACAACTTTTCTGTATGACCACCGCTCAACGTACAGTTGAAAAACAGGATGGACCATATGAGATGTTGACAGATATTCGACAGTTCATAGACACCTTGCTTACAGCTGAGGAAAAAGCTCTGCTAATTAATACGAATGCACAGCCTCAGCAGTTGCCCCAAGCCATTGCAATAGGATATTTTATTCTTAAGAGTATTGTTATTAGGATGGGAGGTCTTTCTTAATGGATGCTGTTACCAGAAAAGTCAAGTTAGACGAACTAAAAACAAATCAACTGAACCAAAGCATGACTGGTATTCCTCTGCGCTATAAGGGTTCTACAAGGGCAGAAATTGTCTGGCGAATTCCTTTGGATTATCTCATCTACAACAAATATAACGGAAGAATCGGTTCTGATGTCCTATCGTACGAAACGCAAAACGGCGAGTTGAATGCAGAATCGGATTCTGATCGAGAAATCATTGAGAAATTTTTATACGAGTCCAAGGTTGATCGTAATAAAACGACTATGGACAGTCTATTAAAAAACGGTCAGCAGAGATATGGAATTGTTACAGCTGATGGAATTATCGTCGATGGTAACCGGCGTGCGATGTTGTTGAATCGACTGTTCCATAAGCACGATGAACTGGGATATACATATGGCCAAGTTGAACATTGTATGTACTTCCTTGCAATCATTCTTCCTGATGATGCAGAAGAAAGAGATATCCAGCAACTCGAAACCATCTATCAGATGGGTGAAGATGATAAGTTGGATTACAATCCCATTGAAAAGTATCTCAAATGTAAGGAATTGAAGCGACTCGGCTTTTCAGAAAAAGATATAGCAGGTTTTATGAGCGAAGATGAAAGCCAGATAAAGAAATGGATTAAAATCTTAGATTTGATGGAAGATTACCTCAAAGAATATGATTATGATGGCATTTATACACGACTTGAGAAGACAGAAGGGCCGTTTGTCGATTTGGCAAACTATCTTGATGCTTATAAGAATCGTGGAGCACGAGCTCGCACAGATTGGACCTATACCGACTCTGATATTTCCGACTTGAAGCTTGTCTGCTTTGATTATATTAGAGCGAGATACGAAGGGAAAGAATTCCGTGATATTGCAAAGACAGGAAAAGAAGGAAGTATCTTTTTCTTCAAAGATTTATGGGGGGACTTTTTGAAGCAGCATCAAGAAAATACTCCTTCTGATGCGGAAACTGTCCAAGAATTGCGAGAACGTTGTCCTGGCGAAGATCTTAGTCTGTTACTCAGGCAACGTGATAGCACATGGATTGAACAAGCAAAGGGACAACTAAAAGGAAACCTCAATCGATTCTCCCGAAAGCTCGAAGATAAGCGTGATGCGGCCAAACCTGCAGACCTTATTGAACGAGCTCTTAGTGCGCTCAAATCGGTGGATTGTGAACAAAGTAGTTTTACTGAAGATCCTCGTATCGAAGATATGATTAAGGAAATCAATAAGATTGCTTGGGAGATGAAGAAAATCTTAGAACGGAGATGAGACAGTGGCAAGTATCTCTATAGATTTTGATTCGGCCAAAAACGAAATACATCTTTTGGGTGACATCACAGCTCTGCAAAAAAATCGCTTTGCATGGCGATATGCCAAAGACTATCTACACCCAAATGTAGCAGATAATTGCATTATCATTTCTGTTGGAGATAGTGAGCCGTTCGCTGTACTGTCAAATATCAGCTCTATGCTTACCAAATACGGTTTTTCCGAATCGCAAGGTGAAAGTTCTGAAAAAGTTATTCAAGATTATTATGAGGAAGAACGGCGCTTTGCAGAATTCTCGAAAAAAGCCCTCCATATTCGCAATAACGAGTGTGACACAGATGAATTTGAGATGTTCACCCAATCTGTGGCAGAAAATCTCACTGCAAGATCGTTATATCCACTCCAGCTCCTTTCAGCCTACCATATGGCGTTCTCTCAAAATGCCTGTAATTTTTCGGTACCTGGAGCTGGTAAGACGAGTATTGTCTATGGCGCTTATGCCTATTTACACAATCTTCCTGCAGAAAATCCCAAGCATGTCGATTGCCTTCTGATTGTTGGGCCGCTGAGCTCTTTCGGTCCCTGGGAATTAGAATATGAAGAATGCTTTGGTCGTAAGCCTGTGTCCAAGAGACTTGTTGGGGGTGTCAACAGGAACGACAAGCAAGATTATTTAATTTCAAAGTACCCTGCGGAATTGACCCTGATTTCGTATGCCTCTTTACCATCGCTACAAAGGGAAATCGGTTTTTTTCTCAGAACTAATAAAGTTATGGTGGTACTCGATGAGGCACACAAGGCAAAAAATTCATCAGGAGGGATTATTGCTCAGGCTGTGCTTGAAATGTCAAAGTACAGCAAATCTCGTATTGTGCTTACAGGAACACCTGCACCAAATGGATATGAGGACATCTACAATATGTTCAAATTCATTTGGCCCAATAAAAACGTCATGGGCTTTGAGGTCAATCAACTTAGGGATATCACAATAACGGGAGATCAGGCGAGGGTCAGTCGGTTGATTGATAACATTTCTCCATATTTTATTCGCATTCGAAAAAGTGATTTGAACATTCCACCAGCGACTGTTCATCCTCCGATTTATGTTCCTATGGGGTCACGGCAACAAAGAATCTACGACTTTGTTGAAAAGAAATATATGGATGAATTTATGGCAGACGGAGCTACGGATACCTCCTCTCGGTTTAAGGCAGCATTGGCTCAAGCTAGGACGATTCGTTTGATGCAGGCTGCATCTAATCCCGCAATGCTAAAGGCCCCCCTACACGACTTTTTTGAGGATGAGGAATTTCCTATAGAAGCATATCAAGCAATTGATGATTCAGATGTCTTGAAGTCCATCCTTGATTACGAGGCAAATGAGGTGCCAGCGAAATATGTTGCCGCAAAACAATTAGTCGATGACATCTTAGCCAGCAACGGCAAGGTTGTCATCTGGGCGACGTTTATCCACACCATCCATGACTTAAAGCAATATCTCGAAAGCCAAGGTATCCCCTGTCAAGAACTGTATGGAGCAACACCTGTAGAAAGAGAGAGCCTTGATGATGACGAATTTATTTTTACAAGGGAGAAAATTGTAAAAGCATTCCAGCATCCGGATTGTCCTTTCAAAGCTATTATTGCAAATCCCTTTGCAGTTGCTGAATCCATTTCGCTGCACAAGGCGTGCCATAACGCCATATATATTGAAAGATCTTTCAATGCGGCACATTTTGTGCAGTCTAAAGATCGCATTCACCGTTACGGATTAGAACCCAATACTGTTACGAACTATTACTATATTCTATCTCGTGATACTGTTGATGAGACTATTGACACAAGATTGGCTGAGAAAGAACGACGCATGACTGACATTATGGAAAATATGCCCGTTCCCTTGTTTGATAATATCTCCGAAAACTTAGGCGATGAAGATATAAAGGCGTTGATAAGAGACTATGTTAGACGCACTAAAAAATCTTAAATATCAAGGTGGAAAAGAAGGAATCCTCTTCTTCATCTGCGATGTAATAGGAACTAGCCAAATCTCAATCCGTGATGCGGAGATTATATGTGCACGTGCCCCTGGAAAGCGCTATCTATCTGTTGGGGATTTGATTACATATTGCCATTCACTAGGATGGATAGAGATATCTGAAGACATGGTCTCTTTGTCGCCGGCCATCGCTGCAGTCCTAAATGATAAGGATAAGCTGAATGATGCGCTCGTCGTGTCTACTGTAGACCAGCTGTTTAGAGAAAGCATTTTGGAATCAAGTATGTTTTGTTACGACTCCGTCCAATACTGTTATGCCTTTAAAAACGAACTGCTACCACTTCCTTTGTCTGGCGTGAGAAATGTACTGATTAGTCAAGGATTTTTGATTCCCTTAAGAGGCACTCAAGGAACTCGTTTTCATATCTCCTCTTCATATGATGCACTCATTGCTGGACATTGCAGAGAAAGACGTAAACAGCTATCCTTAGAGCAGCTAAAAAAGCAACTTGAGCGCAATGAGTTAGTAGGCGAAAAAGCGGAAGTATTTGCCTTGGAATATGAAAAAAAGAGGCTTGGATTACCTATATCTGAAAAAGTTAGGCGAATCTCTGAAGTGGATGTTACAGCAGGATATGACATTGTCTCTTTCAACTCGCCTCAGTCTCAAGAACCAGATCGATTTATTGAAGTCAAGGCTGTATCAAACTCTGGGTTTCATTGGTCAAAGAACGAGTACGAAATCGCCAAACTGCATGGTGAGAAATACTTTCTGTATCTTATAGACCTCTCAAAAACTGCTGATGCAGAATATAATCCTGTAATCATCACAAACCCTGCGTTAACCGTCATGGATTCTCCAGATTGGCTAATAGAACCGGAATCCTATTACATTCGAAAAATATAATTCTCAATAGTTTAGGCATTCTCAAATTACTTCCAAATTTCTTACTGACTATAAATGAGCAAATCTGAAAGGTGCACAAATTTATCTACGAGGCAGGGACATATAGGCTGATATTTAATCGCTTTGTCGTTGCATGAAAGACAAAACCAGCAGGTTTTTGTGCACATTGTGAATTTGCTCATTTATAGTTACTGAGTTGTTTCCTAATTCTTTGGATACAGTCCCACAAGGATTGAACCGCTTCCCGACCGGGAGCGGCTTAATATTCTGCGCTCAGCAAGAAATCTGCGACGTGCATTATTTTAATCCCCTGATAATTTTCGTCTATCTGCTCGCTGATATATGGATGTCTTTATACTGCTAAAGTATATGGTTATAACCGCAATGCTTACTTATATCAAAAGTTTTGCGGTTTATATCCGCAAAACTTTTTCGCCAAGATAGCTTCGACGGCCTCCAGCATCGGAGAACATCCCATATAAAATCCCCAGATTCAGGGAAAACTGAATCTGAGGCGATGAATCATGGGATTTTTCTGCGGTACAAACAGGACCGGCCCCTATTTTGAGGGCTGGTACTTCAAGCACCAGAACCCGCAGGGGCAGACTCTCGCACTGATTCCCGCATTCCATATCGATAGAGATGGATGCCGCACCGCCTCCCTCCAGGTCATTTCAAAGGATCAGGCGTGGTGGCTGGAATACCCGGAGGCACAGCTGCAAGTCTCCCGGCGGCCTTTCCAGGTACAGATCGGACAGTCCAGCTTTGGCAGTCAGGGGATCGACCTCCATATCCA
>CAJTRE010000057.1 GCA_910578495.1 uncultured Dorea sp. | reverse complement strand
TCCATTTCATGGACGGCGCCATACTGAGGCTTGCCCATGCAGAGCATACCAATATAAGTAAGAAGGATATCACCATTCTTGATCTGGTGCTGGGATCTGTTGGGGGTTACATCCATCCGGTTGCAGCGTTTGACAAAATCGCTCTTGCCGAGGATAGCCCCGACAACAGCCAGGCCGCTTGCAGGTATGATGCGTTCATTGGTAAATTCGATCTTAATATTTTTCATGGCAATATCTCCTGATGTAAATCACTAAGAAGATTATACCAGAAAAAACCATCAACTGGCAGGTGAAAATGCAGGGCAATAAAAATAGTGAGAATCCGTTGAAAAATAAACTTTTTCAGCAGTTATGAGAAGTTAAACTTCACGGATTCAGGACAATAGTTATCACACTCTCAATGTAATCTTGCCGCTACCGTTAAATAGATAAATAGAGAAAAAAAAGCGATATACATTGAACTTATTGCCAAAGCAGCCTTTGATATGGCATTTCTCGTTTCTTGGTTTTTCATTAAGCAGATAGCAAATACAAAACCAACAATAATCAATACGGCATACGCCGCAAAAATGATATACACCCAAGGAGCTTCCATTCCGATTTTTAAATGCCGAATGACAAAGAAAGTCAAGGGAAGCAGACTAACCCCCAAGGATATTTTTTCTAAAATCTTTTCTTTCATGATCTCCTCCTTAACCGGCTACTATGTCAATCTTCTTCAAGCGACGTGAAGCCAGTAATATAAAAAGCACGATATAAAAAATCACCATTGGAATCAGTGTTGTTAAGCTGTCAATCGGTAAAGTTTTCTCCTGCGATGACAAACCAAGAATTAGCTGTGAATACGGGAACATACTGCCAAGACCAGTAATATAACATGCTAATCCCGCAATACACAGACATACCGCAAGTCCGACCGGAACAGCAAAACTTCTT
This sequence comes from uncultured Dorea sp., assembly GCA_910578495.1. Taxonomy (GTDB): domain Bacteria; phylum Bacillota; class Clostridia; order Lachnospirales; family Lachnospiraceae; genus Dorea_D. The sequence goes on along the minus strand of CAJTRE010000057.1, from coordinate 7,561 downwards.
ATTTTCATAGAAAGATAAAGCTGTACTGCCGCAACGCCAAGAGCGCTAAACCACCCCATAAAGAGCCACCAGAGCATACCTATGGGAATAGGCTGTTCAAAACGGAATCCCACTTTACCCACAATGATTATGAATATCATCAAAAGTGCCTGTGCCGTAAAAATTGACTTCGCTAAAACGACCAACTTAGCGATAAAAATTGTAGACCGGGGAATTGGCGTTGTCATTAAGCTGTTCCAGTTATGGTTAATGTGTTCCAACCGCCATAAAAAGGAAGCACAAATGGCAATCAGAATCGGGAAAAAGAAATACCCGTAAAATAAACCTGTCTGTAGCCATAGCTGCTGCCACATATCACCGTCGTATAAACTGACAGAGGCATTTATCCCGTAAATAATTGCGCCTATTGCCGCTGTCAAAAGCGGGAGAACTGCAACCGCTACCCACATATTTGAATGGCGGCTTTTCAAATTCTCCGCACGAATTGCATTGATCAGCATTATAAACCCCTCCTTTAATACTCATATTTTTCAAATCTCTTCCGGAACGCAACATACGCCACAAGACCAACAACAAACAGAATTGCAAGCGGAACAAAGTTGATGTTCCGTACTACTAACCCGGAAGATTGCAGATTTCCTGAAGATGTGTCCTGCCCCAACACCATCAGTTCTGCATAGTTGCCCCAGATCAAAATGTTGCGGATACCCGGCGGCAGCAATGTAGAAATAAACCCAATAAGTGCGCCGACCATACCGATAGACATAGGGATAAGTTGGTTTATACACACAAGGGAGAAGAAAACCTGAATTGTGACAACTACAAATGTTATCATCGCAGTCCCAAGCACAAAACCTAATAATGTTCTGGCAGGCAGCGGCTGGACAATTCCCACAGAATTTCCATAAACGATAATGGTAAATGCCTGAATGAAGATTGCCAGCATCATAAGCGTGGATACTATTGTAAATTTGCAGAACCAGATAGATTTACGGTTCTGATTATTACACTCCAATAACTTCCATGTGTTTCCCTTATGCTCCATATCGCAAATACGGCTGGCAATGACTGCCGCTAAAATAGGAAAGAATAATCCATTTATAGCGGCTGGACCGATAATCAGATCTTCCCATGCCGGTGCAGTGGGATCAGAAACCATGTTGAGAAAATTTTTATTATTGCCATAGTTAGAAAAAACAAATAGCAATTCCACGCCCAAGATCACCAAGAAGGTCAGAAACACCTTTCGATGTTTCAGCTTATATAATTCAAGCCATAGATATTTCATCAAAGGGTCATCTCCTTTCCGGTCAGATTGAGGAAAATGTCCTCAAGGCTCTCCCTGTGTTCCTCAACTCGGTAAACAGCAATATTGTTGGCACACAGGTTTTGAACCACCTTACCCGTCTGTTCATCTGACAAAGCCCCTAACTGCAAACCGTCCCCGGTTCTTAACGGATTCATATTTCTGAGTACCTGACAAGCCAAGTTATTATCACTGGTTCTCAGAATGATATACGGCTGCCGCTGTGCGTCCAAGACAGACATATTTTCCTGAAAGATCAGCTCACCATGATTGATGATGCCGACCACAGTTGCCATCTGATCTACTTCACTCAGGATATGGCTGGAAATCATAACGGTCATCCCATACTTCGTTGGCAGTGTTTTGACCAATTCCCGCATTTCCTCAATACCTGCCGGGTCAAGACCATTAGTAGGTTCATCCAAAACAAGCAGTTTAGGACGGCGAGCCAGTGCCATCGCAATTCCAAGCCGCTGCTTCATTCCAAGTGAATAGTTTTTGACCTTCTTATCCATTTGTTTTTCCATACGGACAATATGAACTGCCTCCTCGATATTTTTCCGGGGCAAGCCCAGCAGCCTGCGGATTATTTCCATATTTTCCCTGCCAGTCAGATGACCATAATAGGACGGGGATTCAATCAGAGAGCCAACGCTTTTCAGAATCTCCTGCCGGTTTTTCTCGTTGAATGACTTTCCCATGATTTCAATACTTCCTTTGCTGGGCTTGACAAGACCAAGCAGCATCTTCATTGTTGTCGATTTGCCCGCACCATTAGGACCAAGAAAGCCATAAATATCTCCTTCGTTGATTTGGATATCCAGATCATTAACCCGATAAATACCGTCATACTCTTTTGACAAATTTTCTGTTGATACAATCATTTTTTTCTGCTCCTTTCCTAAGCTGATTACATCATATACCTTCCACTTTGCGTTACGTTGGAGTTAACCTTGATTTTACCTTGATTTTGAAACCATAATTCATACCATAATTGAAAATATGGTATAATGTCGTGGAAAGGAAGTGAAAATATGGGTACAATTAAGGACAAATCAATCTTATTAGTTGATGATGAGCCTGCAATCCTGTTGATGTGCCAATCCATTTTGAAAGAAAATGGATTTACAAATATACTGACCGCTGATACAGCACTTCGTGCTTTGGAGAGGCTGGGCACCCGTCCCGATCTGGCAGTCCTGGATGTCATGCTGCCTGATATGGACGGTTTCATGCTTGCAAAGGTGATCCGGGAACAGACCAATATACCTATTCTGTTTTTAACGGCAAAAGGAGAGTTTGATGATAAAGCCAGAGGATTTGAAGTGGGTGCGGACGATTATATAGTAAAACCCTTTTTAGCACAGGAATTTGTATGGCGTGTCACTGCGATTTTACGTCGGGTATATAAAGAAAATGAGGACACAAGTTTTTTATTAGAAGCCTGCAAAGTGGACTTAGGACAGGCACAGGTATACAAAGAAGGCTGCGATCCAGTCTCCCTTACTGCAAAAGAAGTGGAGATACTTCAAAAACTATTCAGCAATGCAGGACGCATTGTAACGCTCGGCTCTTTATGCCAGACAGTCTGCGGAGACATATATGTCGGATATGAAAAAACACTGATGTCCCATATCCGGCATATCCGGGAGAAGATTGAAGCGGAACCATCTTCGCCGGTATCTCTTGTCACGGTCAAAGGAATCGGTTACAAGCTGATTTTGAAAGGAACAGGGTAATCCTATGAATATACAAAAATTTTTCAAACGGTATGTCCATTCCAGTGTTAAGCTGTTTTGCTTTTTCATTTTAGTGAATATTTTTTTATTTGTAAGTCTTATCATAGTATCTGTCAGCCGCGGAAATCAAAATCCTACCCACCTGTTACCCTGTGTATCTGATGAATTACAACAGGTGGATGGGCAATTTACTCTGCCGGATGATATTGTAGCTTTATTAGATCAAGACCATGCATGGTGTATGCTGATAGATAATGCGACGGGTAATGTCATCTGGAATTATAAACTTCCGGCAGACATTCCTGTTCAATACACCTATGGAGACATTGCAAAAATGGCAAGGTGGTATTTAGAGGACTATCCTGTTTTCGTATCTGCCCGGAACGATGGTCTGCTAGTCCTTGGTTATCCGAAAGACAGTTACTGGAAATTATCTGCATATAAAACCATTGCAAGCATCAAAATTGATGCGATAGGGTACATCATTGTATTTTTTCTGAATATCGGGATTGTATTGCTGCTTTTTATCTTTAACAGCCGAAAAACAGAAAAAGCTATCAAACCTATCCTTATCGGCATTGAGGAAATTGCTGCCGGTCAAAAAACGCAGTTGGCAGAGCAGGGAGAATTGTCCGAAATCAACGCAAAACTTAACCATGTATCTAAAACGCTGCAGCGCCGGGATACGGCAAGGGCAAACTGGATCAGTGGTATTTCCCATGATATACGCACCCCATTATCAATGGTTCTTGGATATTCCAGCAGCCTCGAAAAGAACCATAAACTGGACGCCGACGTTCAGGAGAAAGTGACCGAAATCCGTCAGCAGGCTGAAAAGATAAAACGGCTGATCGAAGATTTGAATTTAACCTCAAAACTGGAATACGATATGCAGCCACTTCGCATCAGTAATATTTACCCGGTAGAGCTGGCACGACAGGTTGTATGTGAATTTCTGGACAGTGATCTTGATAAAAAATATGTATTTGAATTTGAATCTGATCCACAATGTGAAACGGAATTTATTCGTGGTGATGAAGTTCTTCTTAAACGGGCTGTTACAAATTTAATCCAGAACAGTATCAACCATAATGCAAATGGCTGTAAAATTACCATCTCATTATCATGCAGCGAGAAAGAAATAACAATCATTATATCCGACAACGGAGTTGGTGTATCCCCTGAAAAACTGAAAGCGCTTAATGCCAAAACACATTATCTGGAAAGCACCGATAGAACTTTGCATCTTCGACATGGATTAGGTGTTCTGTTGGTACGGCAGATTGTAGATGCACATAAAGGAACTATGCAGATTGAAAGTGAAGAACAGAAGGGTTACAAGGTCTCTTTGATCTTCCCTAAGTCTCTCTAAATAGTGCAGTGACAAACTTAATAATGACAAAGTCATGATGAACAATGCTCCCAATAATATGTTCATCATGACATAATCAATCCCCCGACATCCCATTTTATCAACAGCACCCTTCAAAGTGTGTACTACATTTCATCCTTAAATACTAAATTCCGCTGTAAAAGCATAATCTGTATAGTCCCCGGTTCCCCTAAAATCCGTAACAGTTTTTACAATACGGTATCTGCCTGGTTCCAGTTTTCCATAGAGCCATTCAAAGTCAATAACTGCTTCATAGGGTGAATCTTTCTGAACCATATAAGCAATCGCATTAAAAGCAGCATTGTCAATTACTTCATCCAGTTCCCTCCACTCACCAGTTTCTTCATCCTGCATTTCCAGACAGAAGTCCTCTCCGCACTGTATATTTTTATCTGTATCATTCGTAATTTTAACGGCAACACTGGTATCGGAACATTCTGTTACTTCCATCGTTACTCCGTCCAACGGTGATAATACATCGGTATCCGCATTTCTTATGGAGATAAGCGTTCCATAGTGCGGTGCTGGCTCTGTAAAATCACCGGAACAAGTAATAAGCACTTCTGCACCTATCTTTAATGCCCAATCTTCTTCGCCTTCCGGCAATTCAAAAAATACCGCTTCATACGGAATTACTTCTTCTTCCAGCGTTTTTACACAAACAACAGGCACTAATGACTCAACATTATGGTCAATGATTATCCCGGTAAAGGCAATAGCATTTTCATTAGAAAGTGGAGTGCCTAAGTACCATTCGTTCTTATATAAAACTGCTATTCCGCCCTCCACTTGTGCATAGGGCATTCCCAATTCAGGATTAAAATTAGTCTCTCCGTTATTTTCCGGAAAAGTGTCTGTATATGACTCTGTATATCCAATAATCGCACCTTCATCAACTTCTGCGGGCATAGGATTACCCTCCAACAGATAAACCGTGTCATTTACCATGATCGCTGCCGGATAATCTGCAACACCATCTGTTGCTATGTTTTCCTCTATATCTGTTTGTCCCGCATTTTCCACTATTTGACTATCTGCACCAGCGGGAGCCTCTGCACTGTTTGAAGCTCCACACCCTGTTATCAACAAAACACATGCTGTTATTATAGTAAATGCTATTCGTTTTCCCATGCTGCCTCCTTTCAGTCAGTCCAGCTTATAGATAATGCTCAATGCAACTTTGGGAATAGATTCAGAAATTTCTTTCACTTCTCCTATGATTGCAAATCGGTATTCATTATATTCCCAAGTTGCAAGCACCGTATTTTCATCATTTTTCCCATGTTGTACTTTTACCACAATGTTCTGACCGCTGATTGTTTTACCTTCCCAGGACTCATTTAATGTTTCATCATACTCATTATCCGGCAAATTCAAATTTTCGTTTTTAGCCACTAATAACGTACAATCCGCATCTGCTACGGTATCGTGGTATGTTATTTTCAAATTATTTTCATCTACCAAACAATACTCACTATCCGTAATCCAAGTTGTATTCTCTGGCAATGAAATTATAATACCAAATGTATCCGCTAATTCTTCAGCATTGATATCAGAATATTCTGTCTCTTCCATTGTTGCACCATCTAAGTGGGATGCGCCACCTAAAATCTTGGGCAATGCCTTTGCCACTTCTTCCTCAGTCATATAAGTAACACTCGTGATTTCTCCCCCTGCATTCCGGATAACCTTAATGCTGACTGCTCCTTTTGAATCTGTATTAAGCCTATAAACGGAACTGTCAGGACGCTCATCTTTGATAATATATACCAACTCACCCTGGTAATAATAGAAATTATCCTCTTTTTCAATACCATAAGCCGCATACTCTTCCAAAAGCGCCTTATCTTCCCAATCTTCTTCACCGGCTTGATTATCTTCCAAAATTGTTGACAGAACATCATTTATCACTTCTATATCAATGCTTCCGTTCATAGCTGTCCAGAAATAGCTGTTGTATATGATCGTGTCATTACTCATAACGGAGATAGTTTCCATCACATCGCCATTCATATCATACCATGAAATCATGGGACCAAAGCCGTTTGTATCTTCGCTCGATTCTCCTCTTTCAAACTGAATAGATGTAATATTGTCCGTGATCTGCTGTATTATATCTTCATCCGTGACTTCCATCTTCTCTCCACTGATAGATGTGACAATGATTTTTTGAGGACTTTCAAACGAAAAAGTTTTTGTTTCAGGAGCAGAAGAACATCCTCCCAGTATTATCATGCATACACATAGTAATGCCAAACCTGCTGTAATTGATTTTTTCATAAAAAACTACTCCCTTCTATGTCTGTCAATTTGATACAAAACCTATGTCAATCGGAGCCCGCCTATGATACCCCTGATATCATTATAAAATCCCCTTCAGCTTTTCAAGAAACGCCTCATAGAACGCCTTCTCCTGCATAATCATTCTCTGTTCGTCTATACTCCTTGCTGGCTGTCCTGCAAGCGGATGATCTAAATCATATATCCACTTATTTACTGCATTGATTGCACTTTCGGCAGAACTCCCCAACAGATCCACCTGATCCGTCTCATTCAACTCACCCTTCGCCCATTTGACAGCAATTTGTCCCGCAAGTCGTGTAAAACAGGCGTGCTCTCCATCAGGAGTTATGTATAACCCGGCTTTGGCAATATGCACACCCGTTTCTTCTTCTGCTTCCAACCAAGCCTGCTTTACTTCATCAGGAGCATTTGGTCCAAACAAATCTATACTCTTTAAAGTATTTTCCCGCACCGTTTCTTTTTCCGCTTCTGTTACTTTCTGACTTGCAATCTCTGCAAAATTTTTTCCTTCTTCTGCTTGTGCGGACTTATTGTTCACATATCCCGCCTGATAATAGTCTGTTACTATCCCATTGATACCCATTTTTTCTCTCCTCCGTTAGCGTCAGCCGTTTTGATACCAAACACCCATGCGCCTTGTTAGTAATGTAATTGGAATTTTTATTTCTTACTCATAAAATCCCAAATATGGCCGCCTGTTTATGCTTTCCTGTCAAAAGACGGCTTCTCCTCCAGATAATCCGGCAGTTCTGAAAGCTCTGCCCCTACGCTATTCTTAACAGAACGATACTCTGTCCAATAGATAGCATAAAATTCATT
>CAJTRE010000056.1 GCA_910578495.1 uncultured Dorea sp. | reverse complement strand
CTGCACCGGGAGGTCATCCCGGCCAAGCCGCCCAGGACACTGTACTCCCTCACCCGATTTGGACGCAGCGTCATTCCCGTGCTGGATGCCATGTGCGATTGGGGCGCAGACTTTTTGGACGGATTGGACATCCAACCGCCATGCTGTACAAAAAAGCCAGCAGGAGAACCGTGATAGGCTTTCCTGCTGTTCTTTTCATAACTGTATATTCGGCTCCGATGAGAAAACCCTGTTTTCAAATACAAGCCGGTGGCAAACTGGAATTAATCGCGTTTCCCATTCCGGTAAAACCCAACACAGATCATAATCCAAATTCCCGGTACTGCCACACTTCAATTATACAAAAAAGTCCCGTATTTGCAATGAAATTCATATGAATCTTTCATATACTTGATAATATTAAAAAGTTAAAATCTACAATTTAATCAGTTCTTTTCAGCAACCCGATATGTTAAGAAAACATCTATAACTATCAGCATTGCCCATACTCCTAAAACAGATAATAAGCAAGGAGTACCTTTCATAACGATACAAATGCCTATTATTATGATTCCCCCAATGATAAAGGAAATTCCTCCTATATGTTGGCTTTTTTTCCATGTTGCTTCATCTTTCATGCTCCAATGTGTCCTCAATCCTATCATAGAGTTCATCCGCAGCTTAGGCATGAGATTTCCTATAACAATCATTAACATCCCAATAATGCCAAAAACAAGCTGACCAATATCCAATGAAACAAATGATAAATTTTCTACTTTGTTAAAGCTTGTGTAAAGAGAATAGACATTCAAAGCATTAAGCAATATCAACACTAAAATACCCATAATAATTGTAACATTTTTATTGTTTTCTCCATGTTCTTCCTGCTTCGCCGCCAATTTTGCCATTCCAAGCAGAAAATACCCCATTAAAAGACTTATTATTGGAAACAGCAAAGCCTCATATTTGTTTCCCCAACGGTCAACCTGATTGTCAAATCCGTAATGAGCAGGAATTTTTTCGGGAAGATATGGCAATGCAATCAAAACAATCACTAAAGGAAGATACATCAAAATATAACATACTGTTTTCTTTATTTTCATTTCTGACCTCCTCGTAACTCGTTAATCCACATGATAGTTTCATCAAGTACAGATAAATTTAATTCATAATAAATAAAATTCTTAAATTTTGTCTCATAAATTAAATCTGCCTTTTTTAACTTTGATAAGTGATATGATAGGGCTTGCGGCGTCATGTTCAAAGCATTTGCTAAATCACCGGAACTTATTTTTCCCTCCTTTAATTTATGCAAAATTTTTCTTCGATTTTCATCTGCCAGCGCTGCAAGTATCTCATTTACCGCCAATATATCGCCTCCTATTTCAACAAATCTTTAAATAGATTATACGAAATATGTATGAGGCAGTCAAGAACTATTTAAAAATTTTTTTAAACAGTTCTATACTGCAATTATCAGAAAAATCTTTCCGTCCTATTACTCTATTCCGTTCAATCATAATCTGCCCTGTCCGTGATTTTCCGCAATACAAAAACCACACAGATCCATGTCATTTTTGAGGGCAGGAGCAGAAAAGTAGGCGCATCATTTTTGGAAATAAACATATCTGCACCTCTGCAGCCGTCTTATGTTCTTTTTCTTTAAAAAGGTATCAAAGAAATATATACTCCCCATGCCTCTACCGCCATGATACAGAATGATGCTATATGTCTCCCCCGCCGTGTAGAACACGTTCTTGTGCTTGCTCGTCTCAATATAGATGATGTCATCCGCCTTTATCTTCCCCGCTGCTTCCAGCCCGTCCATACCATCCACGTTGATATCGAGGAACACGATGCCGCATTTCCCTCAATTCTGTGTTTTTCTCCATTATAAATTATATCGGATTATGGGGCATCCTATCAAATCCCATTGCACGAAATGACTATAAGCAATTCGGGACACACTGGACATGCACACCCTTGGAATTATTTTGCATACATGGTATAATTGTCCCATTGAATTGCGGAGGTGCTGCCATGAATTTTTCAATCTTATCAGATTGCCATAAGAAATTGCAAGATATTCTCGTAATCGGAAAAACCATAGAACGGGATGGCCGGAAATACCACATTCTTGGTATGACCTTATCCGATGGAGTGAAACTCTATATCATCGAGCCATACGATAAGCGGGAACCCATAAACAGAAAAGGCATCCTCAACCACAGACGGAGATTGAAAGAATATGAAGGACGAAGCTGCTGTTATTTACATTGCAGTGAATTTTATCTTGGTGATGAAAAACTACAGGTACAGGGCGGCATGAGCGGTTCCTTAGAATACTCCTTAGAGGATTATGGAACAATCCAACTCTTTCTCGACATGATGAGCGCCGGATGGACGGTTCCCGAATGGCTTAAAGATACTGATTGGGCTGACCTACAGATGGTGACGCTGAATATAACCAATATGGAAAAACTGCCCGACTATTCGCCGGATATGCCTATAGCCATAACCCACAGCCCAGACTCCACTCAGCACATACTTGAAAAGACAGTCACTCTGAATGCAGGAAAAAGCCGCTCATTTTATTTCACGGATAATTATGGGGATAATGTGCAATGCCACATCAATAATGTAATGCTAATCGATATGTGGAAAAATACAGAGGAAGAACTCAGTAATCCCAAACTGTCAGAACGGTTTACCCCGGAACAGTTAGAACAGGCAAAAAAGCAAAGTTATGGCGCCTTGGAACAGTGCTGCCCGAAAGGGATGTGCTATATCGGCATAGAATATGAATGCAGCAAAAGTTATGACTTGGTATTTCATTCCAAGCAGTATTTAACATCCCGCCCAGAAACACATCAAGGAAGTTCCCATTTTCTTATGATGCGCTTAAAGCCCGACCAGGAAACAGGAACGCATGGCCTTCCGCTGAAAGGCTGTGTAATACAAACGCCAGTCTCTCCGGACACCACCCAAATACCTGCGGAGCTATTTCTGTATTACGAGAGGATAAATGAATGGACAGAAACTGTTTCATAACAGCATTTCTACTTTTTATCCGGCGCTCAGGGGAGCCGTGATCCACTCTGGCCGGGGTTCACAGTACACCAGCAGGTCTTACCGAAGGACGGCTGCAAAGCATGGCATTCTCCAGAGCATGAACAGCACTGGCAGACGCCGCCATGACAATACCCGATGCGAGAGCATGTGACCCCGGATGAAAGAAGAACTAGTCCGAATCCTGAGAAAATTCCAAATCAATGCAACCTTACTGCTATCGGAACTGTCTCCTCACGATTTTTATAATACGTTCCATATCTTCTTTTGTATTTTTAATATCGCTTGGCAGGCAAAGTCCTCTGTTAAATATATCTTCACTTACGCTCATGCCGTCCTCTACCTGAATAAAATCGTATTCTTCAAATACAGGTTGCAAATGCATCGGCTTCCATATTGGTCTTGTTTCAATATTCTCAGCTTCTAAGGCATCCATAACCTGCGTAGGTGTCACATCGCTGTCAGAGGAAATCGTCATACAGGAAAGCCAGTTATTATCAATACCTTCCCTATTTAATGGATTCATTTCTATCTCTTCTATATCCGAAAAGGCTTCTTTATACGCTTTATAAATTTCGTGTTTCTTCTGTATATGCTCCTCGATATGCTGCATTTGGCCGCATCCGATCCCGGCAACAACATTTGACATCCTATAATTATAACCAATCGTAGAATGCTGATAATGTCTGGCAGGATCACGAGCCTGTCTGGATAAAAACCGGGCTTTCTCTACGTCCTTTTCCTGCCGGGCAACAAGAATACCTCCACCTGAAGTTGTGATAATCTTGTTTCCGTTAAATGAGTAAATTCCATAATCCCCGAAAGTACCTGTCATTTTCCCTTTATATGTCGTACCTAACGATTCAGCCGCATCCTCAATCAAGGGAACATTATGTTCCTTACAAAGAGCGCATATTTCATCCATATTCGCTGATGTGCCGTACAAATGCACTGCCATGACCGCCTTCGGGTGGGGATATTTTTCAAACGCTTTCCTTAATGCCGCTGCATCCATATTCCAAGTATCACGTTCTGAGTCGATAAAAACAGGAGTTGCCTTCTCGTATCTTACCGGATTAACGCTTGCCGCAAAGGTCAGGGAGGGTACAAATACAATATCATTCTCCTTAACCCCTGCCAAGATAACCGAAAGATGCAGCGCCGCCGTTCCAGAAGAAAGTGCTGCTGAGGAAGATGCACCCACATAAGCAGCCACTCTATTCTCAAATTCATCTACATTCGGTCCTAACGGCGAAATCCAGTTTGTTTCAAATGCTTTCTGAATATACTGCTGCTCCTCCGTATGCATGGTAGGAGTCGCTAAAAGAATTTTCTTCATCATTCTGCCTCCTCAATATAAAACATTTCCGGCACTCTGTATTCTGAACACATCTTTTCAAAATCTTTTCTAACTTCCTCATAAACATCACAATGATAGTTTCTTGCCCCAACAGGACACACTTTTATGCAGGCGCCACAGGCAATACACAATTCATTATTTGTCTTTCTGAAATCTCCCTCACTAATTGCATTTTGGGGACAAATTCTACTACATTCCCCACAAGCAACACAATTATCATCACCGTCCGGCTTAAATGGCACTCCCTCATAAGAAAACCCATCATACCCTTGTGTTCCCGGCAAACTGATTTCTTTATAATTCTTCAAACTACAAATGCTCAAAAGCTGACAGCACTTTGCGGCAAACTCTTTCATCGCTGCTTTATCTTTGTCGTCCGGGCGTCCTGATGCCACAGACGGGAAAACAGAATGTTCCGCTATAAATGCTCCTGCCGCTATTACATAAAATCCCTGCTCTGTTAAAATATCTTTCATCTGTAACAAAGCATCATCATAATGCCGATTTCCATATACTGCGGCAATAATAGCCGGAGTATTGTTGCCCTTCATATTTTTTGCCATTTTAGCGCATGACTGCGGAATAAATCCACCATACACAGGCATACTGAACAACAACACATCTTCACTGGAAATTTCCAATAACTCATTGCACGGTTTTTCAAACCAGTTATAAGGTTTCATTTGCAGATTTAACCCCTGACCAATACAGCCTGCACACATCTCCGTTGTACCCTTTGCGCTAAAATAAATATTATGCAATATCATCTCTCTACTTTACCTTTCCAAATAAACAAATTTTAATATCTCTAATTCACAGTTCAGAAAATGCCTGTTCCAAATCTGCAATAATGTCCTCCACATTTTCCAAACCAACAGAAAGACGAACCAGTCCCTGCTCAATCCCCGCAGCAACCAACTGTTCATCTGTCAACTGCCGATGCGTCTCACTTGCAGGGTGTAATACACAGGTTCGTATATCGGAAACATGAACCTCATTTGATGCAAGCTGCAACTTATTCATAAATTTTATCGCTGTTTCTTTGCCCCCTTTGATGACAAAAGAAATAACACCGCTGCATCCGCTCAAATACTTCCTAGCCAGTCCATAATTTTCATCGCTCTTTAATCCCGGATAATTTACCTTTTCCACTCTGTCTGACCGCTCTAAATATTCCGCTACTGTCAGAGCAGGGTTCGCAATCGTTTCTCCGAATACCGCCTTTGTATTTGATTGAAACGCTGCATCTATTTCTTCATCTGTTGCGTTTTTATCAATATAAATACACTCAATCCCCATCCGTCTGAGGGTATGTGAAAACAGGTTGACAGAACCTCCGTAAATTTCCATTGTGCTGATAAAACTGTCTCCCGCATTACAAATATTGAGCAGTGACAACAGCACAGCCGCCTGACCTGATGTAGTACACATTGCGCCAATGCCGCCTTCCAGCTCTGCAATCTTATCTTCAACCGCCATTACTGTCGGATTTCCAAATCTGGAATAGATCAATGACTTCATTGGATCATCAAACACTGCTGCAACTTCTTCCGTAGAGTCATAAACATATGTGGTGCTTTGCACAATCGGCATAACCCTCGGCTCTGCGTTTTTAGGCTGATAGCCTGCATGTAAACATTTCGTTTCGTCTTTCAAATCAATTCCTCCTAAAATTACTATCCCTGTTTTTTGATATGAAACAGGCTGTTATGCATCATAATGAATCGGTATCTTAATATTGTTGACTTTGAGTGCCTCATACAGAACAACGAAAAAGTCCTCAATATCATCCTTTGTGATAGCTCCGAGCGCACAAAGACGAAACGTATTCTGCGCTGATGTCTTTCCGGGATATATCGTAAATCCACGCTCATAGCAATAATCATGTATCTTTTCAAAACTCCAGTTTTCATCATCCGGATATTTCACTGTAACGCCAAGACCTGCCTGTATATCCCTTTTGATAATATCCTTGAACCCAAGTTTATCAAGCCCTGCATGAATCGCCTCAAACACCTCCAAATGTCTATTCCATTTTGCTTCTTCGCCTTCCCTGAAATATTCATCAAGCGCCTGACGAGCCGCATAAATCGTCTGGACAGGAGGCGTAAAATGCATCTGCCCTGTTGTTTCAAAAAAATGATACTGCATAAACAGATTGCAATAATACGAGCGCTTTGGATATGCTGCCGACTTTCTGATCAGTTCTATATTTCCAATCACGAATGAAAGTCCGGTCATTGCCATAAGTCCTTTTTGTGCAGATGCCATACAAAAGTCAATGTTGTCCTTCTCAATATCAATCGGTCTCATCGCATAGGTAGAAATTGTATCTACAATAAAAACTGCACCATACTTGTGTGCAAGCGAACCAATCTCCCTTACTGGATTTAATATACCTGTTCCGGTTTCGTTATGTGTTGTATAGACAAGTGTTATGTCCCGATTTCCCTTTAATATCTGCTCCACCTTATCCAAATCCGGCAATTCATCTATCGGGCATTCAAAATTGATAGACGGAAGATTATAATACTCACAAATCTCTACCGCTCTCATACTGTAAGTTCCATTGTTGATAATCAGTATCCTTTTCCCTTCCGGCAAAAGAGAGTTGATACACACATCCATTACAACCGTTCCCGAACCACAAAAGAGTACAGACGTATACTTATTCAGATTGCCATGTACGATCCGAACCAAATCTTCCCGCATCTGCTTCATCATTGACGCAAATTCCTTTTCACGGGGACAAATATCCGGTACAACCTGCGCCATTTTCACAGTATCTGTCGTTGTTGCGGGACCGGGATTTAAAAGAATGTTTCTTTTTATCTGCATGTTTGCAACACCCCTTTCACTATTTCAATATGCTGTACACACACTCTGACAATGTTAATGCAAGAATAATGTTAATTACCCTGTAATATTTTTGATATGCCCTCTGTATTAATACCCCCATACCAATCCAAGTAAGCGTTGCAATCGTTCCAATCGTGGCTATGATAATCTCAAATAGGAGCAAAACCCATAGAGAGGCGCTATATTCCGTAACATATCCTGTCAATGCCGTAATTCCGAATAAATAAATTTTTACATTGACAAACTGAAGTAAAAATCCTTTTAGAAATGATGCTGACTTTTCCACAGTGCCTGTAGTTGGTTTGCTTAACGCAATATGGACTGCCAGCCATAAAATATAGGCAGCGCCTATGTATTTCATAATTCCAAGCAAATTCGGTAAAAAGGTGCTTACCCCAAACACGAAAACAGCACAAATTACCTGTACAACATAATATCCTGCAAATATCCCCCAATAAAGCGGTCTCCCTTTTTTATATCCATAATTTGTTACCGTATTTAACGCCAGTATATTTCCCGGTCCCGGCGTAAAAGCATTGATAACAGAATAGATAAAAAAATTACCTAATACATAACCCGGCATTTTTTGCCTCCTTTCCGTTTCTATATCTTAGCACGGAACGTCATGTAATAGGTAATATCTGTTTTATATGCTGTTACATAGGGTG
The DNA here is from genome assembly GCA_910578495.1 of uncultured Dorea sp. Taxonomy (GTDB): domain Bacteria; phylum Bacillota; class Clostridia; order Lachnospirales; family Lachnospiraceae; genus Dorea_D. Next base: position 1,190 of record CAJTRE010000056.1, on the reverse strand, counting down.
AGCCTATGTTTTATTTATGTCTGGTACTGTTTCAAAGCCTCAACATAAATCTCTCCTAATTCCGACAGTTCTTTATCCTTGTTCAGTATATACCCAATATGCATCACCTCATCTTCCTTCAGAGGGATAGAAACAATAGAATCCCCTTGCAGATATTTCGGAAAAATACCACTTGAGATTGTATATCCATCCAATCCGACCATCAGATTTACAATCGCTGCTCGATCACTGACCTTAATGCTTCTTTCAACAGGTTCGTTGCTGAAAAGCTCCTCCGAATAATTGGAAGATTCATAGGTTCCCTGCACAAAGCTAAGTCTGGGATATGGTTTCAGATCATCCAGTCTGACAGATGCGCATTTTGCCAACGGGTGGTCTTTACCTATAAAAATATGAGGCGTTGCAGTAAACAATTCAAAAAAATTCAAATTGTATTCTTCAAACAGCTTTCTCAGCACATTTTCATTGCTGTTGCAAAGATACAGGATTCCCAAATCACTAAACCTGTTCCGTACATCTTCCACAATCTGGTGCGTCTGCGTTTCATTCAGGATAAACTCAAACCATTCCTGCCCGAAATGTTGTATCAATTCCACAAACGCATTTGTTGTAAAGGTGTAGTGCTGCGTGGAAACACAAAATCTCTGTTTTGCGGGCTTTTTATCAATATATTTTGATTCCAGAAGTTCCATCTGCTGAACTACCTGCCTTGCATATCCTAAAAACTCCATTCCCTCCTTTGTCAGTGCTACTCCTGCCCGGCAGCGGCTGAAAATTGTTATTCCAGATTCCTTTTCTACTTCCTTTATTGCGCCGGAAAGACTTGGCTGAGAAATATACAGTTCTTTTGCCGCTTCTGTAATAGAACCTCTTTCCGCAACGATTATCATATATTTTAATTGTTGTAGTGTCATATACCCTCCAATCCAGCATTCAAAATGCTTTATCCCATTATGTTCCACACTTAATTTTACCATTCTTTGGGAACAGTCATAAGCAATTTTTCAAAGAACTTCCAATATCTTACATCATCTTCCTCCGCGTATTTTTTCACACGGGAAATATGCAAGCTGTGTCACACAGAATTAAAAAATAAATAATCTCTCGGAATCCTGAGTGATTATTAAATTTTTGCTGGGTTTGAATATATAAAATTTCCTAACATGATTTTCTCCTCCTTGCTTCTTTAT
>CAJTRE010000055.1:5140-9185 GCA_910578495.1 uncultured Dorea sp. | reverse complement strand
TGATAAGGTCAGGTGTAGAGGCATTTGCGTTGACTGTAGCAATCTTAATTGTTCAGGCAGAATGGCAGAAGGCAGCTTGGCATGGAAACGAGTGCCAGTCATGACCGATATGCAGTTGACTTATGGATATGGACAAATTTTCGGATTGTTCTAACAAGTTTTAGGTAACAAAAATTTGATTTGCAGTTATTGACATTAGGGAAAAAATGTGTTATACCTTGTACAATTGAATAAATAGTATACAGGTGTCAGAACAATGCGGGAAATGAGCATTGGTTTTGGTGAAAAGGGAAACAGGTGCAAATCCTGTACGAACTCGTCACCGTAATTAGGGAGTAGAAGCCGATATGTCACTGGGAATTAAATAAATCCTTTCCTGGGAAGACGGCTGATGTGATGATCTATAAGCCGGGAGACCTGCCTGAATGCTGTACAGAAACATTTGTTTCAAACCACGAGTAACTGGTTGTACGTTTTGAACTTGCAGAAAGCACGATGGAAGATTGTTTATTTTAGTGCATTTGGCAGGCTTATTTTGTGTATGAATCCTTTACCGTAGTTATTATGGTGGAGGATTTTTTTATGCGCAGGGGCGCACAGATGAAATTGTTGCTTGCGCAACGTGCGCCCCACGCGGCGAGTAGGGGAAGATGAATCTTCCCTACTCGATTAAAATTTAAAATAATATCCCTGTAGAGCGACAGGACAGGGAAGGAAGCGAGGAGAAAATGAAAAAGAAATTAGTAGCTGTTTTATTAACTGGTGTTATGACCTGCTCACTGGTGCTGGCAGGTTGTTCAAAAGATGCCCCGGCATCGGCGGAAAATACCGTACAGTCAGAGGAGGGAGATACAAAGAGTGCAGAATCGGCAGAAGAGAATGACAGCCAAAATCAGGCGGATGAATCGGAGACAGGGGATGACGTTGTTTCTGATCAGGCAGCAGCAGATGAAGTTGCAGCATTGATTGATGCAATCTATGTACAAAAGAGAACAGAAGACACTGATGCGCAGTGCGCTCAGGCAAAAGCGGCATGGGATGCGCTGACGGATGCCCAGAAAGAACTGGTGGAAGGGGAAGAAGCCGATCCTGATTATTTTGGCAGGGATACAGGCGACGCTTCCAAAGACAATCCGAGAAATCAGGACGATATCGGAGAAAATGAAATTCTGGTAGTCAGTTTCGGGACTTCTTTTAATGACAGCCGTGTTGCAGATATCAAAGGAATAGAGGATGCAATACAGACAGCAAATCCTGACTGGTCTGTAAGAAGGGCTTTTACGGCGCAGATTATTATCAACCATGTGCAGGCGAGAGACGGAGAGTTCATTGACAATATGGATCAGGCATTGGAACGTGCAGTAGGAAACGGAGTAAAGAATTTAGTGGTACAGCCTACTCATCTGATGCATGGGGCAGAGTATGATGAACTGATGGAGACAGTTGAAGTATATAGAGATCAGTTTGAAACAGTAAAGATTGCAGAGCCGCTTCTTGGCGAGGTCGGTGCGGATGCATCTGTTGTCAATGAGGACAAGGCAGCGGTAGCGGAAGCAATCCTTGCGGAAGCTGTGGCGGACGCAGGTTTTGGGAGTTTGGCAGAAGCGCAGGAGGATGGGACAGCGTTCGTATTTCTGGGACATGGCACTTCCCATGCAGCAAAGGTAAGTTACAGTCAGATGCAGACACAAATGACAGACATTGGCTGTGTCAATGCATTTATCGGAACAGTGGAAGGGGAACCGGAAGAAACATCTTGCGAAGCGGTGATAGATGCTGTGAAACAGGCGGGTTATACAAAGGTAATCCTTCGTCCGTTGATGGTTGTTGCAGGAGACCATGCCAATAATGACATGGCAGGAGAAGATGAGGATTCATGGATTAGCATGTTCAAGGCTTCTGGAAATTTTGAAAGCGTGGATGCGCAGATTGAAGGTCTTGGTTCTATTCAAGCAATTCAGCAGCTTTATGTAGAGCATACGGCAGATGTAATGAAAGATTAACAGGCGGGTAAGAATCATGAAGAAGAATATAATAATTGCTATTGCGCTTCTCGCTGTCACGTTGTCTGGGGGTTGTGGAAATAACAATAATGCGCAGGAATCAGATTCTGCGGTAGATGTTACTGTAGAAGAGGATACAGAGCAATCATCAGAAACTGTAACGGAAACATTGCCTGAAGAACCAATGGAAGAAGAACCTGAAAGTGATGAAACAGATAAGCAGAATCAGGATACAGCAGAGCTGGCAGATGGGATTTATACAGCAGAGTTTACGACAGACAGCAGTATGTTTCGTGTCAATGAAACCTGCGAGGGCAAGGGAACGCTGACAGTAGAGAACGGGGAAATGACAATACATATTACCCTTGGTTCAAAAAAGATTTTAAATCTTTATCCCGGACTGGCTGAAGATGCGTCGGAAGAAGGAGCAGAGCTGCTTTTACCGACAGAAGATACAGTCACATACAGTGACGGTATGACGGAAGAAGTTTATGGTTTTGATGTGCCTGTTCCCTTGCTGGAGAGCGAATTTGATCTGGCGCTTATTGGGACAAAGGGAAAATGGTACGACCATAAGGTCAGCGTCTCCAATCCGGTGCCGCTTGAGAATGATGAACAGGTAAATGATGAAGTATCTTTGGAAGATGGTACATATAGTATGGGAATTACCTTTGCAGGCGGAAGCGGAAAGGCGGAAATTTTGTCTCCCGTATCAGTAACTGTGGCAGGTGGAAAAGCGATGGCAACCGTACAATGGAACAGCCCTAATTATGATTATATGATAGTGAATGGAGAAAAATATCTGCCAGTAAATACGGAAGGCGATTCTATATTTGAGATTCCTGTTCTTATATTTGATGAACCAATGGATATTATCGGCGACACTGTAGCGATGAGTAAACCTCATGAAATAGAATATACACTCACTTTCCATTTAGATACAGCAGTCAAAGAATAAAAGGCAAAAAATTTTCTAAGAAAATCTTTTTGCCTCCAAAAGTGGGGAATAAGATGAGAGGAAGAAAAAAGGCATCTGTTTTGTTTCTTTTGTTTCTTGTGGGGCTGCTATGGCTGTATGGCTGTGGCAGTCCTTCTCCCGATTCTGAAGTAATGGCAGATATAGAGGAAGAATCAGATTTGGATTCAGGAGAAGAACTGGTTTATGAGAGAAGCTTAGAGTTACAGTATGCGGAAAATTTTAAAGTTGATTATTATGAGGGCGGTTATACCCTGCTTACGATAACAATGGATGGCACGCAGTTTTTGATTGTACCGGAAAATGGGGATGTACCGCAAACTTTAGATAAAGAAATTGTGGTGCTTAGGCGTCCGATAAAAGACATCTATCTTGTGGCATCTTCGGCGATGGATATTTTCAGTGAATTGGATGGATTAAATTCTATTACTTTTTCAGGGCAAAAGGAAGATGGCTGGTTTATTGAAGCAGCCAGAGAGGAAATGCAAAAGGGTAATATCCTTTATGCGGGTAAATACAGCAAGCCGGATTATGAACTGCTTGTTTCAAATCATTGTGCGCTTGCCATAGAAAATATGATGATTTCGCATTCGCCTGAAGTAGTGGAAAATCTGGAAAACTTTGGAATCCCTGTTATGATAGACTATTCCAGTTATGAGTCACATCCGCTTGGCAGGGTAGAATGGGTGAAATTTTATGGGGCGCTGCTTGGAAAGGAAGAGGAGGCAGAAAGGATATTTACGGATCAGGCAGCAATTCTTGAGAGAGTAAGTGCATCTGAGAGAACAGATAAAACAGTAGCCTTCTTTTTCATTACTTCCAATGGTATGGTACAGGTACGCCAATCTTCTGATTATGTTCCGAAGATGATAGAACTTGCAGGTGGAAACTATATCTTTCAAAATTTAGGCGATTCTGAAACAAAGCGTTCTACCATGAATATACAGGTCGAAGAATTTTATGCCAGTGCAAAAGATGCAGATTTCCTGATTTATAACAGCTCTATTGATGGAGGTGTTTCCAGTGTAGAGGAGTTGCTTGATAAATGTGAGCTGCTTGCGGATTT
>CAJTRE010000055.1:0-5042 GCA_910578495.1 uncultured Dorea sp. | reverse complement strand
TTAAGGCTGTGGAGAATGGAAATGTGTGGTGTACAACAAACGATATGTACCAGCAATCCCTTGCAATCGGATATTTCATTGAGGATATCCATTCGATGATACAGGGAGAAAATGATGATATGAACTATCTTTATCATTTAGAGTGAAAGGCTGCGATTATGATGCATAAAAACAGAAAACATAGAAAAATTGCGGCTTTCTTTTTGCTTGGAGCCTGCGTTTTGATTTTTTTCATATTAAATATTTGTATTGGAAGTGTCAGAATCGCATTGCCGGATGTGGCAAGAATATTTAGCGGGCAGGAAAGTAATGGAACGGTAACAAGGATTCTGTGGGATATCAGGCTTCCGAGGGCGATAGCCGTGTTGCTTCTCGGGGGTGCGCTTTCTCTTGCCGGATATCTTTTGCAAACATTCTTCAATAATCCGATTGCAGGACCGTTTGTTTTAGGAATTTCTTCCGGGGCTAAAATGGTGGTGGCGCTTGTAATGGTTTTTCTCATGGGAAGGGGAGTCAGGGTGACATCGGCAACTATGATTTTGGCTGCGTTTATTGGAGCTATGCTATCTATGGGCTTTGTACTTTTGATGTCCCATAGAATCCATAATATGTCAATGCTGGTAGTCAGCGGAGTTATGATAGGTTACATTTGCTCGGCGGTCACGGAATTAGTAGTTACCTTTGCCAATGATGCGGATATTGTAAATCTTCACAACTGGTCACGGGGAAGTTTTTCGGGAATGACATGGGAAAACGTAAAAGTTATGACCGTTGTGGTTGCCGCCGCGTCTTTGACAGTTTTTCTGATGTCAAAGCCACTTGGCGCTTACCAGTTGGGAGATGTTTATGCGCGGAATGTGGGTGTTAATTTACGCCTTTTGCGTGTGTGTATTGTAATTTTCTCCAGTATTTTATCTGCGTGTATTGTGGCATTTGCGGGACCGATTTCTTTTGTTGGAATTGCAGTGCCGCATTTGGTCAAGAAATTGCTGAATACAACAGAGCCAATTTGGATGATACCTGCCTGCTTTGTTGGGGGAAGTGCTTTTTGCTTGTTTTGTGATTTGCTTGCGAAAACAATACTTGCGCCAACAGAACTGAGTATTAGCACCGTGACGGCGATTTTCGGTGCGCCAGTGGTGCTTTGGATTATAAAACGAAAAGCAAATCTAAGGCGCTAAAGAACACCACCTAAGATTTGCTATGTTTCGTTTGGACGAAAAGAGAATCGAAAAGCATGAAGAACTATTATTTTTCCACGAAAAAAATGTGTGTGGGGTATGATAATAAACCGTTGATCAAGGATATGGAAATTGAACTGCGGGAAGGAGAAATCCTGTGCCTGATCGGACCAAATGGTGCGGGTAAATCTACCGTTTTAAAAAGTATTGCAGGGCAGCTTGGGTTACTTGGCGGAGCAGTATATCTTGGAGAAGATGATTTGTCTGAAATGAAGGCAGAGGAACTGGCAAAGAAAATGTCCGTAGTGTTTACGGAGAGGGTAAGGGTAGAACTGAAAAGCTGCAGAGACATGGTTGCAACCGGGCGTTATCCATATACCGGATGGTTTGGCATTTTATCCGAAGCAGATGAGCGGATTGTAGATGAAATGATGCAGCTTACCCATATAACAGACATCAGCGAAAAAGACTTTGGCAAGATAAGCGACGGGCAAAAGCAACGGGTGATGCTGGCGAGGGCAATCTGTCAGGAACCTGAAATTGTGATATTAGATGAACCGACGTCTTATCTGGATATCAAATATAAGCTTGAATTTTTGCTATTATTACAGGAAATGAGGGAGAAAAAAGGACTGACTGTTATTATGTCCTTACATGAATTGGAACTGGCAAAGATTGTTTCCGATAAAATACTCTGCCTGAAAGGAGAGTATGTGGAACGATATGGGACGCCAGAGGAGATTTTTGAATCGGATTTTATCGAACGATTATATGATATGAATGAAAAAGACTTTATTGGAAACGAAAAGATTCTTGCGTATATGAAGCAGATTGGAAAATATGAGAGGTAATTATGGCAAAGGTTATTATGATTCAGGGAACCATGTCCGGTGCAGGAAAGAGTCTTTTGGTAGCGGGACTATGCAGGATAATGAAACGGGATGGATACAGAGTAGCTCCTTTTAAGTCACAGAATATGGCGCTTAATTCTTTTGTTACAGAGGAAGGACTTGAAATGGGAAGGGCTCAGGTCATGCAGGCAGAAGCAGCAGGGATTACCCCGTTGGTCTGCATGAATCCGATTTTATTAAAGCCGACAGACCATACAGGTTCACAGGTAATTGTAAATGGGCAGGTTCTTGGAAATATGAGCGCGAGGGAATATTTTTCTTATAAACGAGGGCTGATTCCGGATATTAAGAGAGCTTTCCGAAAGTTAGAGGAAATGGCAGATATCATTGTGATAGAAGGCGCTGGAAGTCCGGCAGAGGTAAACTTACGCGAGAATGATATTGTCAACATGGGACTGGCAGAGATTGTGGATGCTCCGGTATTGCTGGCAGGCGATATTGACAGGGGCGGTGTATTCGCACAGCTTTTAGGAACGCTGCTGCTGCTTACGGAAGAGGAAAAGAAACGTGTGAGAGGACTGATTATTAATAAATTCAGGGGAGACCGCTCACTGCTTGATTCCGGCATTGAGATACTGGAAGAAAAGGGAGGTATTCCGGTAACAGGGGTAGTACCCTATATGGATATACGATTAGAGGATGAGGACAGTCTGACAGAGCGCTTTAGAAAAAAAGAAAAAAGAAAGATAGATATAGCAGTCATCAGGTATCCCAGAATTTCTAATTTTACGGATTTTAATGTGTTTGAACAGATACCGGAGGTGTCTGTTCGCTATGTTGCATCAGCAGCGGAATTAGGATGTCCGGATATGGTCTTTTTACCGGGCAGCAAGAACACAATGAGTGACCTTGACTGGATGCGTGGGAGAGGATTGGAAGCAGCAGTTATAAAAATGGCGGAAAATATACCGGTTTGTGGTATTTGCGGCGGGTATCAGATGATGGGGGAGCATATTTCTGATCCAGAAGGAATGGAAAATGGCGGAACCATGAAAGGAATGGGATTACTGCCTGTCACAACGAGGCTGAAACGTGAAAAAGTGCGCCGTCAGGTACACGGTACAGTGAATAAAATGGAAGGTTTTTTTTCCATACTTTCAGGATTGGAGTTTAATGGATATGAGATACATGTGGGGGATAGCGGGCATTCTCCGAATAAATCTGAGTTGTTGAATATGGAAACGGCGTTTGTGACCGGAAGAAATAAAAATGTATGTGGAACGTATATTCACGGGATATTTGACAGGGCTGCGATTGCAAACGCTCTTGTGACTGCATTGGCTGAAAATAAGGGATTATTCATTGAATCCTGCATTGATTATAAGGATTTTAAAGAGAAACAGTATGATAAGCTGGCAGATATCTTATCAGAATATCTAAACATGGAGGAAATATATGGAATACTCAGGGAGGCACATATTAGATAACCATACAGACGAAACCTTGAAGAAACTTAATTTGCAGGAACCGGACTGTAAAATATACAAAAAGGTATTGAAAAATTGGGATTCCATAGCCAAGCCTCTTGATGGGATGGGAAGATTTGAAACGATCACCGCACAGATTGGCGCGATTTTAGGTACGGATGAAATTGATATTTCAAAAAAAGCTGTCATCATCATGTGCGCAGATAATGGAATTGTAGAGGAAGGCATTAGCCAGTCCGGTCAGGAAGTCACAGCGGCAGTAGCAGCGCAGATGGGAAAGGGTGCATCATCCGTAGGAAAAATGGCGGCGAAGATAGGGGCGGACACGATTCCTGTAGATATTGGAATCAATGGAAAAGAACAGATTGCAGGAGTGCTTAACAAAAAAGTCCGCTGCGGTACCAGAAATTTTAGTAAGGAGCCGGCTATGACAAGAGAAGAAACTGTCAGGGCAATTTTTACTGGTATAGGAATTGTGGAAGAGTGCAAAAGGAAGGGGTATCAAATCCTCGCAACCGGGGAAATGGGGATTGGAAATACGACAACGAGCAGTGCGGTTGCAGCGGCATTGTTAAGATGTGAGGCAGATGAAGTGACTGGAAGGGGCGCTGGACTTTGCGATGAAAAATTACAGCGTAAAAAGCAGATGATTACTGAGGCAGTCAAAAAGTATAAACTTTATGAAGCGGAACCTCTCATTGTACTCCAAACAGTCGGAGGATTGGACATTGCCGGGCTTGTTGGAGTCTGTATTGGCGGCGGCGTTTTCCATATACCGATAGTGCTTGATGGTGTGATCAGCATGGTAGCAGCATTGCTTTCAGAAAGAATTGCGCAGGGAACAATACGATATCTGATTCCGTCACATAAAGGCAAAGAACCAGCAGTTGAGAAACTTATGAAGGAATTAGGGATAGAACCTGTGATAGACGGCAGAATGGCATTGGGCGAAGGAACGGGGGCAGTGATGATGCTGTCGCTATTGGAAATGGCAATGTGTGTATATCGTAAAAGAACGCTGTTTTCAGATATCAGTGTAGAACAATATGAAAGGTATTTATCATAATGATGGTTTTGGTTGTTGGAGGAAGTGGAAGCGGCAAATCTTCTTATGCGGAGAAAATGGCTGTTTCTCTTGCACAGGCAGGTATGAGAAAATATTATCTTGCAACGATGCAGGTTTTTGATGACGAGGGAAGGAAAAAGGTTGATAGACATAGGAAGCTAAGAAATGGGAAAGGTTTTTTCACGATTGAGCAGCCTGTACGGATTTCCAGCGCACTGGAAAAAATGGAAGATGGAGACAGGGCTGTTTTGCTGGAATGTATCTCTAATTTGACGGCAAATGAGATGTTTTCAGAGAAAAAGGCTATGACGGAAATACAGGTTACGGAAAATGTCATACGAGATATAAAGATGCTGAAAGAGCAGACAAATCATTTAGTTGTGGTAAGCAATAACGTATTTGAAGATGGAATTACTTATGACGAAATAACAACGAAGTATATTCGGGCAATGGGAAA
>CAJTRE010000054.1 GCA_910578495.1 uncultured Dorea sp. | reverse complement strand
CATACCAGTTCTTTTATTTTAAAAAAACTGGTGTCACATCATTGACTAATGTACATTAATCTGTCTTTTTTGATTTTATACTTCCAAATAAAAAACTCCAAGTTCCTTTCATGAGAGCTTGGAGTTGAAACCAATATTCTTTTTATAAATGGATGTTTTTATCTTCGAAAGCTTCCGGCCGCTCACAAGTTGTCTGTAATTCAACATATGTTTGTGTCTTTCCACTTTCCAAAACACCTTTTAAAATTTCTAATACATGCAGCGCCATCTTCCCTTGTGCTTTGTGCGCACCGCCCTCAAGAATACACTTTGCCATATCTGCCACACCTACGCCTCTGCTATTTTCACTGTATGGATAAGATGCCGGTGCTTCCTTAAACTCATTTTCTCCCTCTTTGAGATAGAAAATCGGGCCTCCAAATGTATCCGGGTTTGGCATTCTAAGTGTTCCTTTTGTTCCGTATACTTCAATAAACGGGATTCCATGTCCCCAAGTATCAAAACTTGTCGTAACTGTTGCTACCACACCATTTTTAAAAGTTATCATTCCTGCAACATGGGAAGGTGTTTCCACTGGAAATTTCTCCCCTTTCTTTGGACAATCAAATGTTATGGTTCTCTCTTCAAATCCGGAAGCCGCCATTCCACATACACTCTTCGCCGGTCCCAGCATTGATACAAGCGCTGTCACAAAATATGGACCTATATCTAACATTGGACCAGTCCCCTCTTTATATAGGAAGGACGGATCCGGATGAAATCTCTCCGGTCCATGATGTCCAAAAAATGCAGTTGCGGCAACCGGTTTTCCGATAATTCCGCTATCTAACATCTCTCTGCATGTCTGAAGACCTCCACCTAAGAACGTATCCGGCGCACAACCAATATACAGCCCTTTTTCCTCCGCCAATGCGACAAGTTCTTTTGCCTGTTCTACCGTTACGCTTAACGGTTTCTCCACATATACGTGTTTTCCCGCCTCAAGCGCTCTTTTGCACACCTCATAATGTCCTACAGGAATTGTAATATTAAGTACAATATCCACCTCTGGGTTTGCCAACAGTTCGTCTACAGTCTGTACTTGAGGTATTCCATACTTTTCTGCACTTTTCTTCGCGCGCTCCATATCAAGATCGCTGCATGCCTGTACACATGTAATATCAAATGCCGTTGTCAAATTTTTAAAATAAATATCACTGATATTCCCACATCCGATGACTCCTATACGCATTTTCTTCATGTTAAACCTCCTCGTATACTTTCAGTTTACTTTTGCGTTATCGTTATCGCAATTCTAAAAAAATTAATCTCCATCTACCACTTTCGGGCCGGCGCTGCTTCCAAAGCGTACCGCACCTGCAGCCAGTAATTTATCTACATCTTCTCTAGTACGGATACCGGTTGACGCTTTCACCAATACATTTTCACTGACACTCTTTCTCATAAGCGCTACGTCTTCTACCGTTGCTCCGCCTGTTCCATAAAATCCACTGCAAGTCTTGACAAATTTCGCCCCACATTTCTCGGCAAGCTTACATACTTTCACTTTCTCCTCATCAGTCAGAGCATGCGTCTCAATAATGACTTTCACATCTGCGTTTCCTGCGGCTTCAATTATCGCAGTAATATCTTTTTCTACATAATCCCAATTATCATCTTTTACTGCGCCGATATTAATGACCATATCTATTTCCTGAGCACCATTCTCTACAGCTTCTTTCGTTTCCGCAGCCTTCATATTGGTTGTGTTCGCTCCCAAAGGGAATCCAACAACTGTGGCTGTTTTTACATTGCTTCCTTTCAAAAGTGAAGCTGTCATCTTCACATGACAGGGATTTACACACACTGCCGCAAACTCATACTCTAATGCCTGTTCACAGAAAAGTTTGATAGTTTCTGTGGTTGCTTCTGGATAAAGTTTCGTGTGATCGAAATATTTTGCATATTCCGGTTTATAATTAACTCCTTTTTCTTTCATAATTATTATTTCCTTTCTCAATCTTGTGTTTTCATTTTGTTGACTTTCTCTTAATCAACTCCACCGGCAAAGTATATTGTTTCTGCTCAATATCTTCACCTTTACTCATCTTAAAAATTAATTCTGCAGCCAGACGTCCCATCTCTTTTACCGGCTGTGCAATTGTTGTCACCGGCGGTACTGCCCACTTCGCCATAGATATATCGTCAAATCCCGTAACCTGTACTTGATCCGGCACAGATATTCCGGCTTCCGCCAACGCACTGAGCGCTCCACAGGCAAGAGAGTCTGTATAACAGCATATCCCGTCAAACGGAACCTTGCTTTTTATCAGCTTACAAATTGTTTCATATCCTTCTTGGAAAGAAACCTGAGCAACCGGTTGATAAAGTTCTTTTACCACATCAAGTCCATAATCTTGATGCGCACGAATAAATCCGGAATATCTGGCAATCTGGGTACTCAAACCTCGAGCCTCAAACAAAGCCACAATATGCTTGCAGCCTGACTCTAACAGCGTATTAGCCGCAATTTTTCCACCGGTATAGTTGTCCGCTTCCACTGTCACGACATCCTTAGATGCCGCATTCCATGGCAGACGGTCTACGAATACTTTAGGAATCCCATCAGTCAAATCTTCATCCGTAATTGCTTCACCTGAAATAAAAATAATACCTGCAACTCTGCTGCTTTTTAACATCTCCAACTGCTTTGCCTGAACGGTCGGCTGTTCGTTCGTATTACAAATCATCGTTGTATAAGACTTCTCAAATAATACATTCTGAATTGCCAGAGTTATGGAAGAAAAAAATTCATTTGTAATATCCGGCACGATAATACCTATGTTATTGGCACAGTTTGTCCGCAGCCCTCTGGCAAAAACACTTGGCTGATAGCCTGTCTCCTCAATTACTTTACGCACTCGGCGTTCTGTCTCTTCCGAATATCGTCCCGACTGATTAATAACACGGGATACCGTAGGCACAGAAACATTACACAACTGCGCTATATCCTTTATCGAGATATTTTTGCCTCTTGATTTTTTCACCATAACTTAACTCCATTCCATTTTTTTCCAGCATAACATATTTCCGAAAAAAAATCGACTTTAGTACACAATTAATATTGATTTACACATTCCGGCGGAATGTAATAACTCCTTTAACGTATCCCTCACTCTTCATTTCTGCGACCGTTAACATTTTCTGAATCTCATGGTAGTCCATAATGTGAGTAATCAATTCTTTCTGTTCAAACACACCTCTTTCCATTAATCGCTGTGTCTGAAGCACATGGTCTGCAAAATGACGGTCGCATGCCGGCGCAGTATTAACAATCCGAAGTCCGTTCAAATGCCAGCAAGAGGCGTCTAACGTTCGATTTTCACGATGCCATGCAAAATTAGAAATCACTCCGCCCGGCGCCGTAAGTTTCACTGCCAGCTCCAAGCCTGGTTGAGAACCTGAGCATTCTACAACAATATTCAATCCACCTTGATTTATTATCTCCCGAATTGCCTTTTCCGCTGCTTCAGTGCCGATCAGATAACACTCATCCGCCCCATATTTCTTCGCCAATTTCAGCTTCTCCTCATCCACATCAAAACAAATCATTTTACCAATATGAGAATGATGATATGCCTGTACATTCAAAAGCCCCATATATCCGGTTCCAATCACTGCAACATTATCGCCCGGATTCACGTTAATATTAGAAAGCCCATTCACAACACACACAGAAGGTTCTCCAATCAAATATGCAAAATCTTCATTTGTTACAGGATCTCCGGGAAGCATTCCCACCATCTCTTCTTTCATATTAATCACCTGCGCCATAGACGGACCGCCATCAATACAGAAGACTTTGTCTCCTTTTGCAAATTTTGTTACGCCTTCACCAACCTCTTGAATGATTCCCACTGCCTCGTGCCCAAACGGAAATGGAAATGGCTGGCGCAAATCTCTTCCTTTAAACAAATACACATCCCACGCACAAACTCCGCACGCAACAACCTCGATTTGAACTTCTCCGCACTTCGGAGGCAGAATCTCAACCTGTCGGATTTCCGTAGTGTGCTCTTTTGTTATGTACAAAGCATCTGTTTTCATGTTTGTTTCCTCCTTAATTTTTGAAATTGAGATATCGTTATCTCATTATATATCCAAATCTTTTTCTAATTCAATTGATATTTTGCACAAATTATGGCATTTATTTTTTTATATTTATAGCATTATAAATAGTATTGACACTTTTAAACTTTTATGCAATATTATATGCATGAGATATCGTTATCGCAATTTGATACGAATTTTAGAAAGGAACTAATTACTATCATGTCTGAAAAATGTGTAATAGGTCTCGACATTGGAGGTACAAATGCCCGAATTGGCGCAGTTGCTCTTAACGGCACTCTTCTCCACTCACGTATTTCCAGCAGCCGGGAAATTGCTGATGGTTCAGCCGAAGATGCCATTAAAGACCTTGCTTCTTTTATTAACACTTATATTCAAGAATTTGTGACACAAGAAGTTTTAGCAATCGGAGTTGCCTTTCCGGCAACACTGGATGCTAATCGCAAAATACTTTACTCAGCTTCAAACCTTGGCAAAGATGCAAAATGCCGTTTTGATGGTTTGAATATCGTGGATGGACTTAAGGAATGGATCTCTGTACCCGTCTTTTTAGGAAAAGATACAGATTTTATTCTTTATAACGATATCCATGAATTAAATCTAGAAACTTCGAACATGATTGCCGGAATTTACTTCGGAACCGGAATTGGCTCAAGTTTTTTATACCGCGGCGAAACAATTTACGGAAATGACGGTGTTACCGGGGAAATCGGTCACCTTCCAATCAGTGATAACCGGCGGAAATGTACTTGCAATGAACGACAGGGATGTTGCGAAACTATCGCTTCGGGCTGGCGCCTTACCGAGATACAAAAAGAACATTTCCCGGATACACCACTTCCGGAACTGTTCAAAAAGCATTTGGACAGCCCCGAGCTTCAGACTTTCGTATATGATATGGCAAAAGTCATCGCTCTTACAGGAAATCTTCTAAATAGTGCTTACACTGTTATTGGCGGCGGACTTGTAAATATGGATAGTTTTCCAAGAGAACTTTTGTTAAAACATACGCTGCAAATGCTTCGGCACCCTTATCCAAGAGATACATTCCAAATGCTCTTTTCTCCTTCCGGTCAAAATGCAGGAATTTTGGGCGCCGCACAATTTTTATTTAAAAAACTTAATGTAAATGATTAACACAACATACAACGAAGGAGATTCTCATGAAAAAGTATTTACCACAGGGAATTACCTGCCAAGAGCGAACTGCTTCTTTAAATGCTGATATGCGTGCAAGTTGCCCTTCCATATGCTTAGAGCGTGCACGTCTTGTTACCGCAAGCTACAAACAGACCGAAGGACAGCATTATTTAATCCGGCGCGCAAAAGCATTATCAGAAGTATTAGAACATATGACAATTTTTATTCGTCCGGAAGAACTTATTGTCGGGAACCATGCTTCCAAACAGCGTTTTGCACCACTCTTTCCCGAGACAGGAATCATTTCCGAAAAAGAACTTGACCTAATGCCGGTGAGAGATGTTGATACTCTTCAAATTACTGACAAACAAAAAAAGGAACTTCTGGAGGAAATCTATCCATGGTGGCATGGAAAAACATTAGAAGATCTGACCTGGGAGAAATTCCCGGAAGACTTAAAAAAAATTGCAACTTCTCCAAATGCTGTTTTTAATGCATTAAGCCGGACACGCAGCGGATACGGACATTATTTACCCAATATCCAAATGGTGATTCAAAAGGGATTTCAGTCCATTGAACAAGAGACAGAACAACATCTTGAATCATTGTCAGACTCCGATAGTGAGTATGAATATAAAAAAGCGTTTTATGAAGCCTCTCTGATAATTTGCAATGCTGTTCGGCATTTTGCTCAGAGATTTGCGAATTTAGCGGCCTCTATGGCAGGAAATGAAAAAGATCCTCGCCGCAAAGAGGAACTCGCCTTAATCAAAAAAGCCTGCAGTCAAGTACCTTACTTCCCTGCACGCAATTTCCATGAGGCGTTACAGACTTATTGGTTTACGTTATTAATTGATTACATTTTTCAAAATGGTTCTGCTATTTCCTGCGGACGTTTTGATCAGTATATGTATCCTTATTATAAACAGGATATAGAAGCTGATGTCATTACCAAAGATGAAGCCCGAGAAATAATAGAAGCTCTCTGGGTAAAACACAATGATATTATCAAAGCATGTACATATAACAGTGCAAGAAATAACGGCGGTTTTTCAACTTCTGCCCACCTTACCCTCGGCGGTGTAGACAGTCGCGGAGACGATGCCTGCAACGAGCTGACCTTCCTTTGTTTGGAAGCTGACCGGCACGTATTCAACTGCGAACCTAATATCGGTGTAAGAATCAGTCAAAAAAATCCGCTCGCACTTCCACAAAAAGTATTTGAAATACTTGGTTCTGTCGGCGGTGGAAAATATCCGTTATTTAATGACGACATTATTATTCCGACACTTATAAAAGATGGGCTGCCTGTCATGGAAGCAAGAAATTATGGAATTGTAGGCTGCGTAGAACCCAATCCATATGGCAACAGTTTAAGCATCTCCAATGCCTGCTATTTCAATCTTGCAAAATGTTTAGAACTTGCATTAACAAACGGATACTGTCTCCTGACAAATGAAAAAATGGGCCTCTCTACCGGAGATGCCTGCGAATTTACTTCCATAGAAGACGTGAAAAAAGCCTATGAAAAACAAGTTTCTTATTTTGTTAAAAAAATGACGCATTCTTTAAATATCATTGAGGAATGTATTGCTTCCTACACACCGCACATTTACTGTTCTTTACTTCTCGATGACTGTATGGAGCGAGGGCTTGACAGTGCAGCAGGCGGCAGCCGTTACAACTACTGTGGTGTACAAGGTGTTGGAGCTCCTGATGTGGGCGATGCTCTCATGGCAATTGATAAACTCGTCTTTAAAGAAAAGAAAATCAGCATGGAACAATTACTTCAAATGCTTCAAACTGATTTTGAAGGTGAAGCCGAAAAACGACATATGCTTTTATATGACGCACCTAAATATGGTAATGATATTGACGAAGTTGATCACTATGTCCGCTACAGTGGCGAACATTATTGCCTTGAAGTTGCCAAGCACAGCGAATGGAGAGGCGGAAAATTCCGCCCGGGACTATATTGTGTTTCTGCCAATACGCCAATCGGCCGTCAAGTGGGAGCGATGGCAAATGGACGAAAAGCAGGCGCCCCTCTGGCAGACGGTGGTATCTCCCCTGTGCAGGGAGCAGATGAAAATGGACCAACTGCTGTATTCCTGTCTGCTTCAAAACTAAACTTAGAACTAATTACAAATGGTGTTGACTTAAATATGAAGCTGCTTCCAAGTCTTGCACAGACAGAGACAGACCAAAAGAAACTTGCACAACTAATCCGCGGCTATTTTGCCAAAGGTGGAATGCATGTCCAGTTTAATATTATATCTGACCAAATTTTAAAAGATGCTCAGGAAAATCCTGACAAACACCGCAATCTGGTTGTCCGTGTTGCCGGATACAGCGCATTTTTTACAGACTTGGATGTTGATATTCAAAACGAGATTATTTCTCGTACAGCAATGCAGAAGATATGAGGTGCCAGACATGATCAGCAATATTCAGCGATTTTCTCTGCATGACGGAACCGGAATTCGAACAACTGTATTTTTAAAAGGCTGCCCGCTCCATTGCCCTTGGTGTGCCAACCCAGAAACACAGGACTACAAACAGGAACTTATGCTGCATCGAAACAATTGTACACAGTGTGGTCATTGCATAGCAAATTGCCCTGCACATGCTTTAACCCTGACAGACAAAACAATACAAGTATCAGGTAAACACTGTACTCTGTGCGGAACATGTGAAAAGCTCTGCCCCAACCGAGTCCCACGCATTAGCGGTCAGGAGCTTTCAGCCTCAGAAATCATAGACATTGTATTAAAAGACAAAGTGTTCTATGACGCTTCCGGCGGCGGACTTACCTTGTCTGGAGGAGAACCTTTTTTTCAGCCGGAATTTACTTTAGAATTGCTCGTACTTGCAAAAAAACAAGGACTTTTAACTTGTATTGAAACTTGCTTATGTTGTCCTTTTACCAGTATTGAAAAGGCGCTTCCGTATTTGGATGAAATTTATTTTGACATCAAACATGTAAATGAAGCAAAACATCAACTGGCAACCGGTGTAGGCAACCGACAGATTTTAAGCAATATTCAACAACTGTTAGATTTAAGGCCGGATGCAAAACCAAGAATTCCCGTAATTCCAAATTTTAATGATATGGAAACAGATATCAGGGAAATCTGTGATACTCTTCACACTATCGGCATTTCAAGCGTGGAACTGATGTGGTATCACAATCTTGGCGCTCCCAAATATCATGCTTTATCAAGAATCTATGACTATGAACAAATTACAATATTTACAGAAGAAACAAAGCAACATATAGCAGAACTTTATAACGCAGAAGGTATCACCTTAATCAATCACGAAACTACATAACACGAAAAACAACAAACAGAGAAAAAGGTGAAGAATTTGTCAGAAAACTTTATATTGGAATGCTCTGGTATCTCTAAATCTTTTGGCGGTACACAAGCTTTAAAAGACGTACAACTTCATATCCGTCCCGGAGAAGTACATGCGCTTCTCGGTGAAAACGGCGCTGGAAAATCAACTTTAATGAAGTGCATTATCGGTCTTCACAAACCCGATAGCGGCTCTATTACATGGTGTGGCAAGCCTTATCATGTACATGGACCAATTGATGCCATTAATCAGGGAATCTCCATGATTCATCAGGAGTTAAACCCAGAGCCATATCTTACAATTGCAGAAAGCATTTTCTTAAAGAGAGAAAGTACCCGGGGATTTCTTCTCAACAAAAAAGCACAAAACTTACGTGCCAGAGAGGTGTTGGAAAAATTTGATTTCCCATATCCTCCCACAACTTTAATGAAAGAGCTGACACTTGCTCAAGTACAGATGATAGAAATTATAAAAGCTGTCTCCTGCGACGCAAAACTCATTATTATGGATGAGCCAACCTCATCCCTGGACAGTGAAGAAACACGTCATTTATTCCAGACAATCAACGAACTGAAAGAAAAGGACGTTGCGATTATCTATATCTCACACCGTATGGAAGAAATTTTCGAAATTTGCGACCGTGTTTCTGTATTCCGAGACGGCACTTTCGTAAACAGTTGTGATATGGAAGGTGTAACAAAAGACAAATTAATTTCCATGATGGTTGGACGCAATGTGGAAAACATCTTTCCTAAAGTAGATTGCAAAATTGGAAAAACTGTATTGCGCGTGGAAAATCTTTGTGGAAAAGGCTTCGAAAATATAAGTTTTGAAGTCCATGAAGGGGAAATCCTTGGTCTTTCCGGCCTTGTCGGTTCCGGTAGAAGCGAAACAGTACGTGCAATATTTGGACTGGATCCTCTTTCTTCCGGAAAAATCTATCTGGAAGATCAAGAGGTGAAGATTAAAAATCCACAAGATGCTATTAAGCTCGGCATCTGTATGGTTAATGAAGATCGTAAAGAATATGGCCTCTGCTTGAACCGTTCCATCCGCGAAAATATTTCTCTTCCAAATCTGCCTAAAAAACAAAAACGTTTTTTACTCAATCAAAAAAGAGAAAAGCAGGAATGTGAAGAAAATGCAAAAACATTGACTGTTAAATGTGCAAGTATTGAACATACCGCGCTCTCGCTCAGTGGAGGGAACCAGCAAAAAGTAGTGCTCGCCAAGTGGATTATGGCAAATCCGAAAGTCTTAATCCTTGATGAACCAACACGAGGTGTCGACGTTGGGGCAAAATCTGAGATTCATGCCCTTATGTGTAAATTTGCGGCTAAAGGCATGGCTGTCATTATGATTTCCTCTGAACTACCGGAAATCATGGGAATGAGTGACCGCATTCTCATTTACCACGAGGGACGTCTAAACGGTTCCATTGATCAATCTGACATTAGGTCCGGCATCACTACACAGACGGAAATTCTAAAAAAAGAATTCGGCGAAAAATAGCCTGCAAATAAAAAGTCAATAGAAAACTGAATATTTTTTGAAAAAGTTT
>CAJTRE010000053.1 GCA_910578495.1 uncultured Dorea sp. | reverse complement strand
GACTCAACCGTTTTTGTATAGAGGTAAGGTGTCACATCAATTGTAACCTTACAGAGCGTTTTAGAGGAATTGCCAATTACCCCTTGCTTTTGGGCGGAGGTAGTGTTATACTGTTTGATAGTTGCATAAGAATCTGGCAGAAGAGTGGACGAAAGTTCACTCTTCTTTGTCAGTTAAGGTGAGAAAGGAAGTTTAGAATTGTCAAAGAAAGAGATTTACGAACAGAAGACAGAAGAAATACTGCTCCCTATAGTGGAAGAGTACGGATTTGAGTTAGTGGATGTGGAGTATGTAAAAGAGGGAAGCGCCTGGTATTTGCGAAGCTATATTGATAAGCCGGGTGGAATCAGTATTGATGACTGCGAGAAGGTGAGCCGTAGGTTATCAGATATTTTGGATGAGAAAGATTACATTGATGATACTTATATTATGGAGGTCAGTTCTCCGGGACTTGGAAGACCTCTTAAAAAAGAAAAAGATTTCAAACGGAGTCTTGGTGAAGAAGTAGAAATCAGGACATACCGTATGATAGATAAACAAAAAGAATTTACCGGTATCCTTAAAGAATATGACGCGGGTACGGTGACGATCCAGCTTGAAGATGAAACTATGAAAACATTTGAAAAAGGCGAGATAGCGCTCATTCGCCTGGCGTTCGATTTTTAGAACAGGAGGAAAAGGATAATGAACACAGAATTATTAGAAGCGTTGAATATTTTAGAGAAAGAAAAGGATATCAGCAAAGAGACTCTTCTTGATGCAATCGAGAATTCTCTTCTGAACGCCTGCAAGAATCATTTCGGAAAAGCAGATAATATAAAAGTTATTATGGACAGAGAGACTTGCGATTATCACTTGTATGCTGAAAAAGAAGTTGTGGAGGATGTAGAAGATACGTTGGAGCAGATCAGTGTTATGGATGCAAGAAATATCGACGGTAAATATGATATTGGAGACATTGTTCAGATTCCGATTGAGTCTAAATCTTTTGGACGTATCGCGACACAGAATGCTAAGAATCTGATTTTACAGAAGATTCGCGAGGAAGAGCGAAAAGTTGTGTACGATCAGTATTTTGAAAAAGAAAAAGATATTGTAACCGGTATTGTGCAGCGTTATGTGGGCAAGAATGTAAGCATCAATTTAGGGAAAGCTGACGCTATGCTTACGGAAAATGAACAGGTAAAAGGCGAGGTGTTTAAACCGACAGAGAGAATTAAGCTCTACGTGGTGGAAGTAAAGAATACAACGAAGGGACCAAAGATTCTGGTGTCACGTACGCATCCGGAGTTAGTGAAACGTCTGTTTGAGTCAGAAGTGACAGAGGTGAAAGATGGTATTGTTGAAATTAAGAGCATTGCCAGAGAGGCAGGAAGCAGAAGCAAGATTGCCGTATGGTCCAACGATCCGGACGTAGATCCTGTGGGAGCGTGTGTAGGTATGAACGGAGCGAGAGTCAATGCCATTGTGCAGGAGCTTCGCGGAGAGAAGATTGATATTATCAACTGGAGTGATAACCCGGGAATCTTGATCGAGAATGCACTAAGCCCGGCGAAGGTTATTTCCGTAATGGCAGATCCGGATGAAAAAGCAGCAAGCGTTATCGTGCCGGATTATCAGTTGTCTCTGGCGATTGGTAAAGAAGGACAGAATGCAAGACTTGCAGCAAGACTTACCGGTTATAAGATTGATATTAAGAGCGAGACACAGGCGATTGAGTCGGGCGAACTTCCAGAAAATTATATGGAATTGATGGAAGGCGTGTACGAGCAGGAAATGTATGAAGAGGGCTATGACGAAGAAGGTTATGGCGAAGAATATGTTGAAGAATAAGAAGGTTCCTGTACGCCAGTGTGTGGGCTGTCAGGAAATGAAAAGTAAAAAAGAGATGATTCGCGTTATCCGGACGGCAGAAGGCGAGTTTTCATTGGATACTACAGGTAAGAAGAATGGAAGAGGGGCGTATATATGTCCATGCGAGGAGTGTCTTTTAAAGGCAGTAAAGAACAAAGGCCTTGAACGTTCTTTCAAGCAGAAAATACCTGCCGAGGTCTATGAGATGCTGAAAAAGGAGATGAGTGGGATTGAGTCAGAATAAGGCTATGTCGCTGATCAGTCTTGCCACGAGAGCTGGAAAGACAGTGAGCGGAGAGTTTTGCACAGAAAAAGAAGTGAAGTCCGGAAAAGCTGCATTAGTAATTGTAGCGGGCGACGCTTCAGATAATACCAAGAAGAAATTTCAAAATATGTGTGATTTTTATGAAGTGCCGATGTATGTGTGTGAAGATAAGGATACGTTGGGGCATATGATGGGAAAAGAGATGAGGGCGTCTTTGGCGGTGTTAGATGAAGGGTTTGCCAAAGGAATCCGGAAACATTTGGATACGCAAAGATAACCAGACTGCAAAAAGGAGGTAGTGTAATGGCAAAAATTAAGGTATATGAGTTGGCAAAGGAACTTGGTGTACAAAGCAGAGATGTGCTGGAGTTTCTTACGAATAAGAATATAGAAGTAAAGAATCATATGAGTGCGCTGGAGGAAGGAGCTGCTTTTCAGGTGAGAAATGCATTTACTAAATCTGCACCAAAGAAAGAAACAGAAACAACAGAGGAAAAGACGGCTGCGGAAACGCCAAAGAAAAAGAATATTGTACATGTGTTCCGTCCTCAGAATACACAAAATGGTGTGAAACAGGGAAGACGTCAAGGCGGGAAACAAGCACAGTCACAGGGAAGACCTGTTCAGGTAAATAACGGCCGTCCGGCAAAAGGAAACCCGGCTTCGGTGGAAAAACCTGTAGCAAAACCGACAGAAAAGCCGGTAGTAAAACCAGTAGAGAAGTCGGCAGAAAAACCGATAGAGAAACCGACAGAGAAACCAGAAGCAAAGCCGGCAGAGAAAGTACAGGTGGTGTCTGCACAGGACAATAATCGTCCGGCAGAGAACCGTCAGGAAAAATCATCAGGCGGCAGAAACGACCGCAGTGACAGGAGAGACAGAAGAGATAGAAACGATCGAAACGATCGAAATGACAGAAATGACCGCGGAGATAAAAGAGGCGGAAGAAATCAGGGCGAGCGTTTTGATAAGGACAGAAGCCAAGGACGTTTCGGAGACAGAAATGATCGGGGCGACAGAAGAGACAGAAACGATCGAAACGACAGAAATGATCGAGGTGACAGAAACGACCGCGGAGACAGAAGAGGCGGAAGAAACCAGGGGGAACGTTTCGATAAAGACAGAAATCAGGGACGTTTCGGAGACAGAAATGATCGGGGCGACAGAAGAAACGACAGAAGGGGCGGCGGCTCCAGTATTCCGGCTCCGGAAACTCCGGCACAGAAACCACAGAGAAGCAATAAAGGCAAAGGTAAGGACGATCACAAGAAGAAAGATTATCGTTACGAGGAAGAAGAGAGAATGCCAAAAGGCAAAAAACAGCTGCAGAAACCTCAGCCGAAAGAGCAGAAGCACGAAGAAGAGATTAAATCAATCGTTATTCCGGAGGTTCTTACAATTAAAGAACTGGCAGATAAGATGAAGATTGTACCGTCTGTTATTGTGAAGAAACTTTTTATGCAGGGCAAGATTGTGACAGTGAATCAGGAGATTGATTATGAGACAGCAGAAGAGATTGCACTGGAGTTTGACATCCTCTGCGAGAAAGAAGAAGTCGTTGATGTGATTGAGGAACTTCTGAAAGAAGAGGAAGAGGACGAAAAGAAGATGAAGAAACGTCCGCCGGTTGTCTGTGTTATGGGACACGTTGACCATGGTAAGACTTCCCTTCTTGACGCTATCCGGGATGCGAATGTAATCAGCGGTGAGGCAGGAGGAATTACACAGCATATCGGAGCTTATATTGTAGATGTGAATGGAGAAAAGATTACATTCCTTGATACTCCGGGACATGAGGCATTTACAGCTATGCGTATGCGTGGAGCAAGCTCTACAGATATTGCAATTTTAGTTGTAGCGGCGGATGATGGCGTAATGCCGCAGACGGTAGAGGCTATTAATCATGCCAAAGCGGCAGGCGTTGAGATTATCGTTGCCGTCAATAAGATTGATAAACCAAGCGCCAATATCGAACGTGTAAAACAAGAACTTACAGAGTATGAACTGATTCCAGAAGATTGGGGCGGAAGCACCATATTTGTACCAGTATCTGCAAAAACACGAGAAGGATTAGACGATCTGATGGAAATGATTATCCTCACCTCAGAAGTGTTAGAGTTAAAGGCGAATCCAAACAGACGTGCAAGAGGACTTGTGCTGGAGGCGCAGCTTGATAAAGGGCGCGGACCGGTGGCGACGGTACTTGTACAGAAAGGTACGCTTCGTGTGGGAGATGCGATTGCGGCAGGTTCTGCACATGGTAAAGTCAGAGCCATGATGGATGATAAGGGAAGACGTGTTAAAGAAGCAGGCCCGTCTGTTCCGGTAGAGATCCTTGGTCTTAACGATGTTCCAAATGCAGGCGAAGTGTGTGTAGGATGTGCAAATGATAAAGAAGCAAGAAGCTTTGCGGAGACATTTATTTCTCAGAGCAAGGTGAAACTATTAGAAGAGACCAAGTCTAAGTTGTCGCTGGACGATTTGTTTACCCAGATCCAGGAGGGTAATTTAAAAGAGCTTGGTATTGTAATTAAGGCAGATGTACAGGGTTCTGTGGAAGCGATCAAACAGAGTCTTCTGAAACTGTCTAATGATGAAGTTGTAGTGAAGATCATTCATGGCGGTGTCGGTGCGATTAATGAGTCTGATGTAAGTCTGGCGTCTGCGTCTAATGCGATCATCATCGGATTTAACGTACGTCCGGACGCAACAGCGAAAGAGACGGCAGATCGCGAAGGTGTAGACATTCGTCTATATCGTGTCATCTACAACGCTATTGAGGATGTGGAGGCTGCTATGAAGGGTATGCTGGATCCTGTATTTGAGGAGAAGGTACTCGGTCATGCAGAAGTCCGTCAGACATTTAAGGCTTCCGGCGTTGGAACAATTGCAGGTTCTTATGTACTTGACGGAACTTTCGAGAGAGATTGTTCTGCACGTATTACAAGAGACGGAATTGTAATCTTTGAGGGAGCCCTTGCATCACTAAAACGATTCAAAGATGATGTGAAAGAAGTCAGGGCAGGATATGAGTGTGGTTTTGTATTTGAGAAATTTAACGACGTCAAAGAAGGAGACTTGGTAGAATCCTATAAGATGGTCGAGATTCCGAGATAGTCTGGAAAATGCAGAACACGATGCCCGTCTTTTATAAAGAAAAGAGGGAAATGATTTGAGAAAACGAAGCATTAAGAATACAAGAGTAAATACGGAAGTTCAGAGGGAATTAAGTACGATTATCCGCGGAGGAATCAAAGATCCGCGGGTAGCCCCATGGACTTCTGTGGTTGCGGCACAGGTCGCGCCGGATCTTAAAACATGTAAGGTATATATCAGCGTACTTGGAGACGAGAAGGCTCAGAAAGATACACTGGAAGGCTTACAGAGCGCAGAGGGATATATCCGCCGCGAACTGGCGCATAATCTGAATATGCGCAATACACCGGAAATTAAGTTCATATTGGATCAGTCCATTGAATATGGTGTGAACATGTCTAAAAAAATAGATGAAGTAACCCAGAGAAATGTAGTGGAAGGTGAAGATGATGCTGAATAAAATTCTGAAACAGGCAGAGAAGATAGCCATCGGCGGTCATGTAAGACCGGACGGAGACTGTACAGGATCTTGTATGGGAATGTATCAGTATATTAGGGAGAATTATCCGGAAAAAACGGTAGACGTCTATCTGGAGGAACTCCCGGAATCATACAGATTTATCAAATCTACAGAAGATATTCACTGTGACATCGACAAAGGAGAGGTGTATGACTTGTTCATATGCCTGGACTGCGGCGACAAAGAGCGGCTTGGATTTTCGGCGCCGCTTTTTGAGGGGGCGGCACATACGCTGTGTGTGGATCATCATATCAGTAATGTGAGTTTTGCGGAATATAATTATATTGAACCGGAAGCAAGTTCTACTTCTGAACTGGTTTATCACTTATTGGAAGAAGAGAAGATCAGTAAAGAAGTGGCGGAGGCGCTGTATCTTGGCATTGTCCATGATACAGGTGTGTTCCAGTATTCCTGCACAGCTCCCTCCACTATGCGGGTGGCCGCAAAACTGATGGAAAAGGGTGTAGATGCACCGGGGATTATTCAGAAAACGTATTATGAAAAAACATATGAACAGAATCAGGCATTGGGAAGAGCGCTGCTTGAGAGTGTGCTTTTCATGGACAAGAAATGTATTGCGACATATATGAGACAGAGGGATATGGATTTTTACGGTGTGAAACCAAAAGATCTGGATGGAATAGTAAGTCAGCTTCGCAATACGAAAGGCGTGGAGGTTGCTGTATTCCTGTATGAGCTAAAACCAAGTGAATACAAGGTGAGCCTTCGTGCTTCGGGAGATGTGGATGTCAGTGTGATTGCCCAGTTTTTTGGTGGCGGCGGACATAAGAAAGCTGCCGGATTTACAATGGCAGGACGTCCTCATGACGTGCTGAATAACTTGTCTGAGCAGATTGCCCTTCAGTTGGAGAATGTGAAATGATACATGGAATTATTAATGTATATAAAGAAAAGGGATTTACGTCCCATGATGTTGTGGCAAAGCTGAGAGGGATTACAAAACAGCGGAAGGTCGGGCATACAGGAACACTGGACCCGGATGCTGCAGGTGTGCTCCCAGTATGTCTTGGGAGAGGCACGAAGGTATGTGATCTCCTGACGGATAAGGACAAGACTTACGAGACGGTACTTTTGCTTGGAATGACGACAGATACGCAGGACGTCAGCGGTGAAGTGCTTGACAGGAGAAGTGTGGAAGGGCTTGCCGAAGTCTTGGTAACAGAGGCAGTGCATTCATTTGTGGGAGATTATGAGCAGGTTCCGCCTATGTATTCTGCATTAAAGGTCAATGGTCGAAAGCTTTACGAACTTGCCAGAGAAGGAAAGACGATTGAGCGTAAGGCAAGACATGTCAGAATTTATGAAATCGAAATTCTGGAAATGAATCTGCCGCGCGTCCGCATGAGAGTGACCTGTTCAAAAGGGACTTATATCCGGACGCTGTGTCATGATATCGGCGAAAAGCTTTCCTGTGGCGGATGTATGGAGGAATTAATACGTACAAAAGTCAGCCGGTTTGAAATCGAAGATGCTCACACGCTGGAGCAGATTTCTGAACTTTATCGGGAAGGAAAACTTCTAAGTGTGGTAGTTCCGGTTGATGAAATGTTTTCAGAATACAGAGCAGTCACTGTAAAGCGTAAGTGGGAGAGTTTAGTCCATAATGGCAACGGATTTCCGGGAAAGGCTGTTTTGCAGGAGGCGGAGAACTTAACGCCTGCCGGGATGGACATAGACATACAAGATAAAGAACAGGTGCGTGTGTATGATACGCAGAAACATTTTATCGGTATCTATAAGTATCATGCCCGGGAGAGAGAGTACAGAATTGTAAAGATGTTTTTTAACAAAGAAGAGATATAGCGAGAGGAAAAAAGATGCAGTATATTGAAGGTCTGAAAGAGTATACAGATACCGGAAAGTCAGCGGTGACCTTCGGGAAATTTGACGGACTTCACAGAGGACATCAGAAATTGGTAGATAAGATAAGAGGATATGGTGATTCAGACGGAGTAAAAACAGTTGTCTGTGCGTTTGATATGCCGGGCAGACAGGTGATTATGACGACAAAGGACAGAAAGAGACGCCTGGGAGACAGGGTGGATTATCTTGTGAACTGTCCATTTTCTGAGGAACTTAAACATATGGAAGCTGAGAAGTTTATCAAAGATGTTATTAAAGGTGTTTTTCATGCAAAGTATGTTGTGGTTGGGACAGATTTTCACTTCGGTTATGGGCAGAAGGGAGACGCTTTTTTACTTAAATCATACGAAAAAAAATACGATTATAAGGCAGTTGTTGTTGCGAAAGAACGGTATAAGGATCGGATCATCAGCAGTACGTATGTAAAAGAGGTACTGACGGAAGGCAATCTGGAACTGGCAGCGAGGCTGCTTGGGTATCATTACAATGTGTGTGGAACTGTCAGACATGGCAAACATCTTGGGAGGACGCTTGGATTTCCTACTATGAATGTACAGTGGCCGGAAAATAAGATTCTGCCGCCGATGGGCGTGTATGCAAGCCGTAGTCTGGTAGATGGAGTCTGGTATGAAGGTATTTCCAATATAGGGGTAAAACCGACCGTTTCTACAGATGATAATGTATTGATTGAAAGTTATTTGTTCAATTATGACGGAGATGCTTATGGAAAAGATGTTCGGATAGAATTGCATGCTTTCCGCAGACCGGAGAGAAAATTTTCCGGAATAGAGGAAATGAAAGCGTGTATTGATCAGGATATAGAGTATGGAAGAAATTATTTCAAAAGATAAGGAATAAAGGAGAGCGCAAATGGATATTGTGACATTTTTTGCCTTGTTGGGCGGCTTAGGCTTGTTCTTGTTCGGTATGAAAGAGATGAGCGATGGTTTGGAAAAAGCGGCCGGGGCTAAGATGAGAGGAATACTTGAGTTTTTTACAAAGAACAGATTCATTGGAATGTTGGTAGGAATTTTGTTTACGGCAGTGGTTCAGTCCTCTAGTGCAACCACAGTTATGGTCGTCAGTTTTGTTAATTCAGGCTTGATGAATCTTTTGCAGGCAACGGGAGTTATTCTCGGAGCCAACATTGGTACGACAGTGACCGGACAATTGATTGCATTTAACTTGTCTGATATAGCGCCTCTGTTTGTTATTGTAGGCGTGGTTATGGTAATGTTCTGTAAAAAGCCGCAGATCAAAAGGGCCGGTGAGGTTGTGCTTGGTTTTGGTATTCTGTTTATGGGACTTAGTATTATGGGGGATTCCATGACAACAATTAAAGAATCTCCGCGAATCGTGGATCTTCTGAAATCTATGGAGAACCCGTTTGCAGCTATGTTGGTAGGATTTGTCATTACTGCGATTTTGCAGAGTTCTTCTGCTACAGTAGGTATTGTCATCCTGATGGCTTCTCAGGGACTTCTGGTATTTTCCATCTGTCCGTTTTTGATTTTGGGTTGTAATATGGGTTCCTGTGTATCTGCGCTTATCGCCAGTCTTGGTGGAAACAAAGATGCTAAGCGGGCGGCCATGATTCATTTCCTGTTCAATGTAATTGGTTCGGCAGTGACATTTGTATTGCTTTTGTTTGCGTTGAATCCTTTTACAGATGCATTGATGACGATGTCCGGAGGAAGTGTTGCCCGCGCAGTTGCAAACGCACATACATCTATGAAAATATTTGAAGTTATTATTTTGTTCCCATTTATGGGATGGGTTGTAAAGGCAACTTACAAGGTGGTTCCTGGAAAAGACGGAGATTCGGAGGACGAATATCAGCTTCTTTATATTGGCGGAAAGAAGATTATTTCTCCGACGGCTGCTGTGCATGACGGAATTAAAGAGATTGAGCATATGGGTAACATGGCGGTCACTAATCTGCAAAAAGGTATGCAGGCGCTTTGTAATATGGATGAGGAAGCCATTCAAGAAGTATATAAGCGTGAAAAATATATTAATTTCCTGAACCATAAGATTACAGATTATCTGGTGCAGGCAAATGAGACGGAGCTTCCGCTTGCCGATGCAAATAAAATTGCGGGACTGTTCCATGTAGTAAACGATATTGAGCGTATCGGTGATCATGCGGAGAATTTGGCGGATTGTGCAAAACGCCGAATAGAAGAAGGCGTGGAGATTAGTGAGAAAGCCCAGAAGCAGTTAAGTGATATGTTGGAAAAGGTGGTGAAGATATTAAAGTATTCTTTGGATATGTTTACGAATGGCAATCAGGAACATATGAAGGAAATCTTACAGTTGGAAGATGAAATTGATGTGGATGAGAGAAAGCTTCAAAGAGCTCATGTAAAACGTCTGACGAAGAATAAATGTACGCCTGAGGCGGGGATGATATTTTCTGATACAGTGTCCGGTCTGGAACGTGTGGCGGATCATGCAACCAATATTGCATTTGCCATTATGGAGCCGGATCAGGGGATGATGGACGATGAGGAAGAATGGTAAATATTAAAATATGTACATTAGTCAATGATGTGACACCAGTTTTTTTAAAATAAAAGAACTGGTA
>CAJTRE010000052.1 GCA_910578495.1 uncultured Dorea sp. | reverse complement strand
GTAGAGTCTGCTATTATGGAGCGACTTCCAGTGGCTGAATCTTTTGAACCATATCATTCTGTCAGGGAGCGTAGATATTCTTATTATCGTATTTATGTGGATAATTATATAATTTACTATGTGGTAATTGATGATGATCCGAATGATTTGGTTATGGAAGTTAGAAGGTTTCTTTACAATGGACAGAATCGGGATAATATGGTGTAGTAATAATTGATGCAATGAAGGCTGATTGTTGGTTATGACCTCAATATAATGCCTTAAGATTATAAAAAGGAAAAATTATTTTTACAAAAATAAAGGCGGTAAACAACAATGAATAAAGAGAAGGCTTTACAAGGGATTGAAGCTTTAATTCAAGATGGAAATAATGTATTGAAAACAATGCGAAATAGCGAGCTGGGCGGAACATATGTAGATAGTGCTATATATAATAGTTGGCTGGCGAAGGCAATAGCGTTTTTGAAACTATTTTGGGAAGATGATAATGAGTTTGTAAAAGGATTGCAAAAATCTCATCAAAGTATTATGATGAATTTGTCGTACTATTAGGAACGGGAATGCGTGTCAGCGAATTTTGTGGCTTGACAAAAAGTGATTTAGATTTTGAAAGCCGGAAAATCCGTGTGGATCATCAGCTTGTCAGGGAACGGGGCGGAAAGTATTATGTTGAGAAAACAAAAACTGAGTGCGGATGCCGCTTTATTCCGATGACAGAAGAAGTTTATCGAAGTCTGAAAAATATCCTTGTCAATCGTAAGAAGTTGAAAACAGAAATGATTGTTGACGGATACAGCTGCTTTCTTTTGCTGGACAAAGATGATAAGCCGAAAGTGGCGCTGCATATTGAAAACGAAATGCGGTGGGCAATGAAGAAATACAAGAAACTTTATCCTGAAAAACCATTGCCGCATATCACACCTCATGTATTCCGGCATACGTTCTGTACCAATATGGCAAATGCAGGCATGGATATTAAGACCTTGCAGTATGTAATGGGACATTCCGATGTAGGTGTTACACTGAATGTTTATACTCATGCCAGCTATGACCGTGCTGCGGAGCAGATGGCGAAGATATTGGACTTCAAAGAAACTGATATGCATGGAAAACAGAGAAAATCAGGTTGAGAAATACACCAATCTACTACACCAATTACTACACCATTTGCCCGTAAATTTGCGTAGATTTATAACGAATTACACAGATTAAGGGTAAAAAGCCAAAAATGAAAAAAGCGCCGAAAAGCTTGAAATATCAAGGTTTGAAGGCTTATGAAGGGATATAAAAGATATGATTAAAATATTATTCGTCTGCCACGGCAATATCTGCCGCTCCCCCATGGCGGAGTTCATTTTTAAAGACATGGTGAAAAAACAGGGAATATCAGATCAGTTCGAGATCGCTTCAGCTGCGACAAGCACAGAAGAAATCTGGAACGGAATCGGCAATCCCGTATACCCTCCGGCAAGGGAAGAACTTGCCCGCCACGGCATCCGCTGCGATGGAAAGCGGGCAGTCCAGTTAAAGAAATCGGATTACGATTATTATGATTACCTCATCGGCATGGATTCCATGAATATCCGAAATATGGAACGAATGACAGGCCATAAAGGCGGGAAAATTTCCATGCTGCTGTCATATGCCGGCAGACAGGACAGCATCTCCGATCCCTGGTACAGCTCCCGTTTTGACGTTGCCTATGCGGATATCGTAGAGGGCTGCGAAGCGTTCCTTTCCTATTTGCGCGGACAGGGGGAAATATCATAAAGTTTTCTTACTGTAATTCAGGCATACCGGACTTTTACATCCGATATGCCTGTTTGTGTCCCAAGTTATACATCAATTTCCGTTCATTCAATCGAATCAGCAATTCTGTTTTTCAAAAAACAAGTTAGCGATTTAACCGAATACGAGCGCCCTGAAGGGCAATGCTTTCTGAGAAAGTATTTTTGTCTTTTCAGTCATATGATACCCATCCTCTTTAACGAACATTGTTGTAATATGAGAATATTCTGCCAGCTTACCTACTATACCTAAAATGCCATCGGATATCCTCTACGCCGCCTGCGGGTTACAAAGATCAACAAAGATATAGTATTCTATGTCCAGCAGGTCATACTCTGCCGGCTCGGTAAATACCACCCTAGCTACGTTCTTTTCTCCTCTTTTCCAGCTTTTCCCTTACTTCTTCAATTGTACTGGTTCTACCTTCCTGCATTGCTTTATAGCCTTCGCCAATTAATCTATATAACTCCAGTTTTGCAGAATTTGATGTTTCTGTAATAACTTGATAATAAAATATTTCCTAAAAATTTAGTCCTCTTTCACATCTTCCTTTGAATATCCTTATCACTAAACTTCCACATTCAATCGCTATAATGCCCCTTGCAAGATTTTACAATTATTTGGTCACCCACAATCTCATAAATCAAACGGTTAGCTTCATCTATGCGCCTGCTAAATGACCCAGACTTTCCATATTTCATTTCAAAGGTTCAGGTTTGCCTATCCCTTGTAATGCTCCATCCCGTTCTATACTCAGCAGTAATTGATTTATCTTTTTCAATATCTTTTTATCCTGTGTCTGCCAATAGAGATATTCACTCCAGCCATCTTCTGCAAAAGTAATCTTCATAGATTATTCCTCCATTGCCAGAAGTTCATCCATAGTTTTTGTTACTATCTTCCCGTTTCTAATCTGCTCATCCTCTCTATTCAATTTTTCCAAGTATTCAGCATTTTTTCTGGCTTTTTCCAATTCATTATATTCTGCTTCAGATATTATAACAACATTCTTATTTTCTTTACGAGACACAATTACCGGCTCTCCATTAAAAGCTATATCAAAATACTTTTTAATATTTGCCCTTACATCCATCTGTTTGGTTGCAATCATATAGCACCTCTTTCCGTACCCAAAACCGTACCATTTATTGTACTCTAATTATATGCTACTATTATCTACAAGTCAACGAAATTTATTATTTCTTTCAACCTTAAACCAGTAATATAGAAAATATTGTTCTATTTGCTTTCTTCACTTACATAAAGCAGGAACACTTACGCAGTAATATTTCACCACTAATTAAGTGTTCCAAATGTATTGCAACATTCGCTCTCCAATATTGGTAAATTGTTGGTAAATTCGTTAAACTGTTGCTGAAAATCCACTATAATCAAAGCTTTAAAGAATTGGTTCACATACTGCCGTGGCATATAAAAAGTATCTTAACCATAATATTTTCCCTCCTAAAATGTCGTGATTTGCCGTGTTTTGGGGACTTTTGCACTATCTGTAAAACCCACATAAAATCTGTGAAATGTGGCACATTACGCAAAATAGGGCAAATTAAGGCAAAATGTAATAGTCAATCGTAGTTAAATGGTAGTCTGTTTCAGGCGGGCAGACTACGCACTTTTTAACGGTATTATCGTTAAAGGGGTTTCAAAGGGTGTACATATTTTAACGATAACGCACAGTAATTCTTCAAGAAATCAGCCCTTATAGGACTTCATGGCTTTGTAAATCGCCATCCGTGGAGTATCCGGCACTTCTTTCTTTAAGAGTTGCGAACCGGTCGCCCTATGGATTGCCCCATCTACGCCACTGCCATCCAATAGAAATTCGTTGGCTGCATTGACAATTGCCGGAACTTTGATTTTTATAATGTCACCTTTTACTGCCTTAATCATTGTCTCACTCCACAAATCTCTTGACTACTTCTCGTAGCTTTATAGCCTTTTCACAATACCACTCAAAGTACTTGTCCCAATTATCAGTATTAAAATCAGCATTATATGTGTCATATCCAAACACCGCATCTATAGAAGCCTCATGCCATGTAATTTCCTCACCCAAAAACTCCTCGATGGCTGCTTTCTGCTCTAAAAAATGGTTATACAAATCCTTGTTTTTACTGATATATATCTGAGCCGCAAGACGTTTTTTTGTCATTGTGGCAGTTAATGTAATGTGACAATGTCTGTTTCCTGCCGAGAGATCATACCACCCTTGTGGATATGCCTTTCTTTCACTAAATATCTTTTTAAATTCTGCCTTATTGAATGCGTACTTCTTGAATGCTTCCCAATATTCAAGATTAGTCTTCTTTGTATCTGACAGTCCCGCAGAAGCTTTAATTGCCTTTGCCCAATCATTAGGCCGTTCCACTATATTAAAGCGAGGTGCAGGAACAGAACCGTTGATTTTCCACAATTCAATTTCAAGCAGAAAGAACCCGATATTCTCATCCGTGTGCTGATTGAGCCATTCCACCGCTTTCCGATGTTCATCTCGGGCACGTTTAACAATCCAAATAATAACAGATGCCTCCTTCCCCGCAGCATATGTTATTATTTTACCAAGATGGTCATGGTTTGTATCTTCCAGTTGATTTTCAATGATGATCTTCCTGCCGGTTCCCTCTTCTGTTGCGAAAAGATCAACAGAGAAACCTCCAACAGACGACTCACGTTCTTCGAGATCAATATCAATTCCGACCGTCTCTCCAAGCATAGTAAGATTCTCATCCTGGGAAAGCCATACCGTAAAGTCTCTCGCCTCATTTGGCCATATTTTACGCAAGTCTTCTACTCGTTCAATTTTCCCTAACTCTGGCATATGTACCTCCTCATGTATTTAGGATTGTCAAAATTTTTAGTTTTGACAACTGAGCTATTATAAAAGAACGACATCATTAAAGAGGTTCCAAATTTACAAAAGAAACACAATTTCATAATAACCCTTGAAAGCTACAAAATGTTATCCTGCTAAATCTATTCCATATCATTTCCAATATCTTCAATTAATTTAAAGTATACATTTTTAAATCTTTCTGGAACATCTTCATAGCTTCTAAGCACACATTCTGCCCTATTTAGGAATCTCATTGCAAAATCACCTTTAGCAGACTTTGCTGCTTCAATATATCCTTCTACTTCGCTTCTTAATTCATCTATCGTAGTTGAGCGCATGACTACTCCCCTATATAAAATTCCGCATACAGTTTTATGACCGCTATAAATTTAATCATACCATAACAGAAGTGATTTTACCAATCGGGTAGGAGGCAGATAATTATTTGGCACAAAAAAAGCGGCCAGAAGCATCTGGCACAAAACCGATGCCCCGAAAGGAAGCCGCTGAAAATGCCATACTGGATTTCTTTCTCCTCCCGTTCCTTTTGCATACTGTCCTCCCGGCTCTCAAGGGCGGCATACCGGCTTGCATACCCGTCATACTTTTTGCGGTAGTCGTGCTGGTCAAGTTTCCGGGCGGCGTTCTCATCGACCAGCCTCTGGATCAGCTCCGCAGTCGCTGCATTTCAGCTTTGCCGAAAACGGACTGCCGCAGTTGTGGCTCCGCCCCGTGTTCTTCCTCCGCTAAAAACTTTGAATAATAATAGCCCTTATATTTTGAGATTATCTTCTAACATCTTTTCACCCCAGACTACAGCTAACTAATCACATTGGAAATTAGGGCCGCAAACCAATATCAAAACACTGGCGGTTCCGGAATGCTGCAAACACCTTTTTCGTAAAACACACGATTATCAACATATCCGCAACACCCCCTCTCTCTTTCGAAGTAACAATTCTATATACGGATTGCCATCCCCTTTTGTAGATTCCTAACATTCCTCTTAATCTTCCTGCACACCCCATTATTTTCTTTTTCATTGGAAGACAGCTTTTGAAGCCTATCCTCCAATAATTTAATTTTTGCCATTGTGTCCATATAAGCACCATCCTTTCTTTACTTTATGCTTCTTTTTCAATCCAGCTCTGATCATTTGAATCATGACAGATAAAACCTATTCCTGCTCCAGTTTCCCGGTATAAAGCTGATAATACATTCCCCGCTTCGCCAACAAGCTGTCATGATCTCCTCTCTCCACAATCCTCCCGTGATCCAACACCATGATCACATCCGAATTTTTGATTGTGGAAAGCCTGTGGGCGATCACAAATACCGTCCTGCCTTTCATCAGCCGGTCCATGCCGTCCTGCACGATTTTTTCCGTGCGGGTATCAATGCTGGAAGTCGCTTCATCCAGAATCAGCACCGGCGGATCAGCCACCGCCACTCTCGCAATCGCCAGGAGCTGACGCTGGCCCTGGGAAAGACTGTTCCCGCTTCCTTTTAGCTCTGTCTGATACCCATCGGGAAGTTTCATAATAAATTCGTGGGCATTTGCCAGTTTTGCAGCCTGAATGACTTCCTCTTCCGCAGCATCCAATTTCCCATACCGGATATTGTCCATGACAGTACCGGTAAACAAATGGGTATCCTGTAGTACCAAGCCTAAGGAATGCCGCAGATCATCTTTCCTGATTTTATTGATATTGATGCCGTCATAACGGATCTTGCCATCCTGCACATCATAAAACCGGTTGATCAGATTGGTAATCGTTGTTTTTCCTGCGCCGGTAGCTCCCACAAAGGCTACTTTCTGCCCCGGTCTCGCAAAAATCTCTATATCATGCAAAATCTCCTTATCTTCCGTATAGCCGAAGTCCACATGGTCAAAAACTACATCTCCCTGCATCGGCTGATAAGTTGTCGTATTGTCTGCCTTATGATAATGCTTCCACGCCCACATCCCCGTCCTGTCAGGAGCTTCCGTCAGATTTCCCTTTTCATCATAACGTGCGTTTACCAGCTTCACATATCCGCCGTCCTTTTCCGGCTCCTCATCCAACAGCCCAAAAATCCTCTCTGCGCCCGCAATGGCCATGATGATAGAATTCAACTGCTGCGAAAGCTGCGAAATCGGCTGATTAAAGGAACGAGAAAACTGCAGGAAAGATGCCAGCGTTCCAAGAGTCATCTGCCCGCCAAAAATGGACAGGCAGGCTCCGACCATTGCGATTACCGCATAGCTGACATACCCAAGGTTGCCAAGCACAGGCATAAGGATACTGGCATAACGGTTCGCATTGTTCGTGCTGTCCCGCAATTTTCCATTCAGAGCCTTAAAATCCTGTATACAGGCTTTCTCATGGCAGAATACCTTTACTACCTTCTGGCCTTCCATCATTTCCTCTATGTATCCGTTCAGGCTCCCCACGTCCGTCTGCTGCTTCACAAAATAGTGCCCGCTCTTTGAGGATATGTTTCTCGTTGCGAATACCATGCAGACCACCATCACAACCGTGATCAGTGTCAGTGGACGGTTTAAAACCAGCATAGATACAAAAACACCCACAATCGTGATCGCTGCGGACAGCATCTGCGGCATACTCTGGCTGATTACCTGCCGCAGGGTATCCGTGTCATTGATGTAAATGCTCATGATGTCCCCATGGGATTTTGTGTCAAAATAGCGGATGGGCAGATGTTCCATGTGACGAAACAGGTCATCCCTTACTTTTTTTAACATTCCCTGCGACACATAAATCATAATGTAGTTATAAGCCCACGTGCAGAACACGTCGACATAATAAACTGCTGCCATCACAAGCAATGCTTTGAAAAGAGGGGACAAATCGGGCTGTGTCTGATTCACAAATGGCAGGATGTAGTCATCAATCAGGTTCCGCATGAACAGAGTGCCGCCGATATTCGCGACGGTGCTGACCAGAATACATAACGCCACCAACAGGCACTGCCATTTATATTCTTTCAGGATATAAGCAATCAGCCGCCTTAACGTCGCCCCCATATTCTTTTTATTCCCTACTATCATCATCGCCGCCCTCCTTCGTCTGTGACTCATAAATTTCTCTGTAAATCGGGCTGCTTTCCAGCAGTTCTTCATGGGTGCCGACTGATTTCATCCTGCCGTTGTCAAATACCAGAATCCTGTCCGCATCCTAGATCGACGAGATTCTCTGGGCTATGATAATCTTTGTGGTATCCGGTATCTTCTCCCTGAATGCCCTGCGGATCAACGCATCCGTCTTTGTGTCAACTGCACTTGTGGAATCATCGAGGATCAGGATTTTCGGTTTCTTTAAAAGCGCTCTGGCAATACAGAGCCTCTGTTTCTGCCCGCCCGATACATTTGCCCCGCCCCGCTCAATGTAGGTATCATACCCTGCCGGGAAATCCCGGATAAATTCATCCGCCTGGGCAAGCCGGCACACATTTATGATCTCATCATCCGTTGCATCTTCTTTTCCCCACCGCAGGTTCTCTCTGATTGTTCCGGAAAAGAGCACATTTTTCTGGAGGACCACAGCCACACTGTCCCGCAGACTGGCCATGTCATAATCCTTGACCGGAACGCCCCCAACCCGCACCTCGCCCCTTGTCACATCATAAAGCCTTGGTATCAGAGCGGCAAAGGTGGACTTTGCGCTCCCGGTTCCTCCAAGAACGCCAATGGTCTCTCCCGGCCTGATATGAAGGTCCAGATCACTGATTACTTCCTTATCGGGATTGGAGGGATACGCAAAACCTACCTGTTCAAAATCAATAGAACCATCCGCGACCTCCCTGATCGCATGGGAAACGTTAAATAAATCCGGCTCCTCCGTCAGCACCTCAGAAATCCTTTCCCCCGATGCCCTTGACATAATAAGCATCACAAACGTCATGGATACCATCATCAGGCTGATCAGAATGTTGATCACGTATGTAAACATACTCATAAGCTGCCCTTCTGTCAGGCTTCCCGCAATAATCATTTTCGCAC
Organism: uncultured Dorea sp.; assembly: GCA_910578495.1. Lineage (GTDB taxonomy): Bacteria > Bacillota > Clostridia > Lachnospirales > Lachnospiraceae > Dorea_D. The sequence continues at coordinate 2,446 of CAJTRE010000052.1, read as the reverse complement.
CCATCCATGAAATCAGTAAAATACATGAATACATGGAAAACTGCATGACAGGGGAATTCAGTGCAAGCAGCTTTTCCGCGCTTACAAACAGGCTGCGGATTTTTTCACTTTCCGTTTCAAACCGTCCAATCTCATGATCCTCACGTACAAAAGATTTTACCACCCGTATTCCGTTTACATTTTCCTGCACCTTTGCGTTCAATTCATCGTATTGACGAAAAACTTTCCTTAAAGTCGGATTTGCCTTCGATGAAATCAGGGCAAGCACGGCTGCCAGGCAGACGATCACCACCAAAAAAATACGGGCAAAACGAGGGTGTATCATAAATGTCATCACCATCGCACTGACCAGCATGATCGGCGCCCTCACGCAGATACGGATGGACATCTGGAACGCCTGCTGTACGTTCATCACGTCTGTCGTCATTCTGGTCACAAGTCCTGCTGTAGAAAATTTATCGATATTGGAGAAAGAAAAGGTCTGTATCTTCTCGTACATTGCCTGCCTCAGATTCATGGCAAACCCGGAGCTGGCACTGGAAGCCGTCCTGCCTGATTCCACCCCAAACCACAACGCCAGCATTGCCGCCACGATCATGGCAAGCCCGATCAGCACAACTTTCCCAAGGCTCCGGCTTTCCAGCCCATAGTCAATAATAACCGCCATTATAATGGGAATGATCACTTCCATGATCACTTCCATAACCACAAGAACAGGAGTGAGTACGGCATCCCGTTTAAATTCTCCAATGTTTTAAACATAAAATCCCTCCTGGCAATCCCGTCTCAACTGCTCCTGACGCCATCACGCCAGTTCCGGATCACGGCCACTGCCAAATTCTTCCTTTCTCTATTGCCCTGCATTTATGGACTGATAAATATCACAGATTACAGAAACACATTTTTCAACCCCAATCAGGCTGCTGTCCAGGCACAGATGGTAATTCTCCGCAAGGCCCCATACCTGGTCCGTATAATATTTATAATGGGAAGCCCTGCGTTTATCCAGCCGTTCCATTTCTCTGACAGCCTCATCATAAGACACATGGTTTCTTTCCATAAGATGCTTTGCCTTAAATGCGTTTTCCGCATGAATATAAATATTCAGACTGTTTCCTGTTTCTTTCAGAATAGAATCCGCACAGCGTCCCACGATCACACAGGGTTCTTTTTCTGCAAGTTCCGTGATGATCTTTCTCTGGACAAAGAAAATTTCATCCTGCAGGTATTCCGAATTTCCGGAGGGCATGGAACGGGAATAAGATAAATTTTTCACCAAATTATACAGCATACTGCTGTTACGGTGTTCCCCCTGTTCCTCCACGAACTCTTTTCCAAAACCGCTTTCCTGCGCCGTCATTTCTATCAGTTCTCTGTCATAAAAGGGAACGCCGAGTATTTTAGCAACCTGCTCCCCTATGGTATGTCCGCCGCTTCCGCATTGCCGTCCGATTGTAATAACCTGACCTGCCATAATCCATTACCTCCCTGCTGTTTCTTTTTGTCCCTTATTCTCAAAAATACGTTTCCAGAATACTTTCACTGTAATCAATGCAATAATCCCAGACAAAGTGTCAGAAAACGGGCCTGCCCATAAAATTCCTTCCACGCCCATTGTATAACCTAAAATCAGCATAGCAGGAATCAACAGGATAATCTGCCTTGAAAGAGTAAGCGCCGCAGCCGGAACCGGCTTTCCGATTGCCTGAAAAAAAATACCTACAACTGCGCCCGACGGGATCAGAAAGCAGGCAAGCAGATAAATGCGGAAACACTTTACCGCGAATTCTACATAAAGGTCTGATTCCTGTCCAAAAATACCGATGATCTGCTCCGGGAAAACCTGGAAGATAAACAATGCCACAAACATGATTGCGGTACCCAAAATAAGCGACCATTTCAATGTACTTTTAACACGGTCATGCTGTCTGCTTCCGTAATTGTATCCAAGAATTGGCTGCACGCCGCTTGCAATCCCTAATGTAACCCCGGTAATCAACTGGCTGACCTTCATCGTGACACCCAAAGCTGCCAATGGAATATCAGCTCCATATTTAGAAACCGCCCCGTACTTTACCAGCATATTATTCATAATTGCAATAACGAACACCGAAGCAATCTGTGAAATAAGGCTGGATGTTCCAAGAGAAGCGATGTTCCCCACAACCTTTGCATCCGGAATAAAATATTCTTTTTTTATTTTAATTGACTTAAATTGAAACAAACAGATAATAAAGTAAAGCGCGTTCAATACCTGCCCCAGTATCGTTGCCCATGCAGCTCCTTTTACGCCCCACCCGCATACAAAAATAAAAATCGGGTCAAGAATCATGTTTGTAGCACATCCGATCAGGAGACCGACCATGCTTATCTTCGGTCTGCCGTCAGCACGGATCGGGCTTCCAAAAGCGGAACAGACGATCGAAAAAGGAAATCCAAGTACAAT
>CAJTRE010000051.1 GCA_910578495.1 uncultured Dorea sp. | reverse complement strand
CTCCTGCATCTGTCATTGCTGCATCTAAGCCGCCGGATCAGGCACCATTCCTTCCCGCCTCCCGCAGTCTTATGCACGCGTCGTCTGCTGTCCCTGTACTTAAGGGGACTTCCACAGCATGGGCAGACGCTTTCTTCTTTACTGGTTATTAAAAATATCCTCATCCTCCTTGTATTCCACTTCATACTTTGATATAATAACCATGTTTTTAGTAATGGTTTCAGGACTCAGTTCTCTGTAAAAGATTAGTGTCCTGGAACCTTTTCCTTTCTCTATTCTCATGTCATTATATCGGTTAATTCTATGACAGGCAATCAGAGCAATTTTAAGTCAAAAAAAATGGGCAGCAACATCAGTGCAAGGCCGCTGGCAATGTTTTCCTCCAGATAACTGTCTGTCCACTTAATGTATTCATCCGCCCCCGCTTTGACCGCGGCTGTTTTTTCTGTGCTGTCATACTGCCGGTCTACCACCAGGACAGGGGCTTTTGTCAGCCCCCTTATGATCTTCAATGAAGATAGATACTCCTTTCCATCTGAAAATATAATAACCAGCAGATACTCCGTATTCCCTGACAGTTCACTAGATGCTTCCCCCGCACCTGAAACGATGCGGACAGATATGCCTTTTTTCTGCCATTCTCCCTGAAGGTCAGCCAACTTTGGTCGGTCATGGCATAATATCAATATCCATCTTTCCATAATTGCCTCCTTCTATTGTATTATATTGTTTAACAATTTGATTTTTAACATCAACGGTTGCCACTATTTCATTATAATAACTTTTTGATTTTCTGTTATTGTCATTTCCCGACTTACAGGTTTTTTCTCTGAAATACAGGTATGAACTACTTTCACCAACAAGCCTATATCTTTCTGAAACAGCCCTGCCCTTATGCAATCTGTTTCTCCAGAATAACCTTTACCATTCCATCCTCTATCTGGAAGAAAAACGGCATCCCCGGCTGCGAATCTTCATATGTTCCAATATACTTCTGAAACTCCGCCGCATCCGTTGTGGTGTACTCCTCCGGGTAATCAGAACCAGTAAAATCGCCATTCCAATCAATAAAAGTATATATGGTCTGCCCGTCCAGCTTCCATGTAACCGTTTCCTCATCCGGATTGTATATATAATAGCCGTCCGGCATGTCCTCTTCCGAAAGTTTCAGCTCCTTTATCCGCTCCGTGTTATCATCCGTAATGAACTCGGCTATGTCTACTGTTATGGTACTATCTGTCATGTCTTTCAGGAACGCAGCAATATACTCCCCTCCGTTTTCATCCATATAAGACGGATTTGCTGCCTGGGCATTTTTAGAATCTCTTTTCTTAAGCACAGCCACCGACAGGACTGCCACCACCGCAACCAGGACGATCCCTGTCACCACATAGATACTCATTCTTCTTTTTTCATTTCTGCTCATAACTGTCCTCCTTTACTTTTCATAAGCCCAGATTTTCTTAATCTGATCCTCTATTTCCTCAAAAGTCCACTCCCTCCTGCTCCTTGCCACACAGTTCGGGTCATTTACCCAAAACCCGCCGTCATCATAGCCATAAATGACAATAAAATGGCCGGACACCGTAAAATCACCCTGCCCCATGGCACATACCAGTATCTTACCTTTATCCAGCGCCGCTTTTACGGCACGTTCTGTCATTCTTGGTTCTACGGCTTTGATGCCATACATTTCAGGAAAATCCTCCATCAGCCCCCATGCGGTGCCTGTTCCGTTTACATAGTAGCCGTTCTCCATGGAATAGGCAGCTATCCTGTCAGGCGTGAGCGTCTCATCCCTTGTCAGGTAATACAAAATCATCGACAGGCAGGTGGGGCCGCATCCTGCAAGCCCGATACAGCTGTCCCCGCCATAAGGCTCATATCCCCATCGTGGGTCCCATTGAAGCAGCAGCGGACATTCCTGCTCCTTTTCCAGTTCTGTCAGACCTCCTGCCGTGTATTCGTTACCGTCCAGATAGCCCGCCACAAAATCCTCCATCTCCGGATTATTTGCCAGGGCTGTCAGCATAGCCTCCGGATATTGTGAACTGTTCCTGCAGATCACCGCAATGCCCGTATTCTCTTTACCCAATTCCTCCAGTCTTTGGATCGTTTCTGCCCAGGTACGCTGTACCGGCTTTTCCACGTTCATTATGGCAATGCTGCTGACATAATCCGTCTCCTCTTGCGGCCCAGCTTTTACTGAGGTTTCGATTCTGCCATATTGCAGCACTTCAATCCGCTTCAGAGCAGTCCGCATTTCTTCCAGTTCTACCTTTATGTCTCTGATATGGAACACAAGTACAGCAATAGCGGCCATCGTTGCAAGGAGAAGCATCCGGTTTCCTGTCTGTCCTTTTTTCCTATATCCCACCCGCCTTTCCTTCATCCTGATATTTCTATCATTACTCCTCATCCTGCTTCTCCCTCAAGTAATTAAATCATGTTTTTTACCCCTACTTTTTTCTTCGTAACTATCATACGGCTATCCTAACAATAAAAACTGATAGTCTTTACGCTCATGCAATCTTTTCCCTTAAATCAAGCCTTTCTTTCTATTAGCATATAGCACAGTAAAACTACTTACCAAGAAAATCACAGATAAAGTCAAAGATATAACAATGCTCCATCTCATACAGGAAATACTAAATCCACAAATTCTATATAATTCATTTCCTACATAAAAGTGCCAGAAATTAGTCATTCTCACAGGCATGAAGTTTGCGAACCAATGGTTTACCGGATAGAGATATACCTGATTAAAAATCACGAGCATCACCAGAAAAATCGCTATAACAGAAGCGCCAGCCAGAATATTCTTTAAAAGGATTGTAACGATTAGCGTCAGACTAACCATGAAGATCAGTACTACATACCCTCTGAAGAAATTCCATACAAATTGCTGTAGGTAGGTAATATTGTAAAGGGAAAAAAATGTCCTTACATTGCTCTGAATTGGCCGGCTCGCTCCGTCAAAACCAAAAGGAAGCATTACGATGATAAAATAAACCGCCATACTGCATACATAAAGAACGGTTGCTGTCAAATAAGCTGCTACAATCCTTGCCGTATCCAACTGCCTCTTTCCGTATCTACTGGAGCGTACCAGTTCTTCCATCTGCACCGCCGGATCACGTCCAAACAGCGGCAATACCAGAACCGCTATAATGATAACAATTAGGAACACAAAGTTCCCCATCTTTTCCGCTAACGCTTTCCACCCTTCCGCATACTCCATAGATAAAGTGGACAGTGATTCCGCCCTATCCATAAAATCCTCTATTTCTTCATCCGTATAACCTACTTTGGTATCCAGAACGAGATTTTCATGAATTATCTCTGCCCTTATTTGAAAAAAGCGCTCCATCTCATTATCAGATAATTCCTCTAAGGGTTTTCTCTCATAGTTGCTGGATATCAGTTCCATGATATTCTCGCTATTGAGATAACCATACAGGTCAGCATCTTCCTGCAGGTTTTCCATGCACTCCTTATCCAGATAAAGCCCTTTGGAAGCGTTTCTCGCTTCTGACAGGTTATCCCTCCAGGTGACTGCAATTCCCTGTTCGTCACGCTCATTATATCTATCCAAATTCCTTTGGCTGCCATAAACGGAGAAAATAAGGACAAATGCCAGAAACCCCAAAAGAATTATCCTGTTCACCATCCGTTTGCACTCTAATATCATAATTTTCATCACATCACCACCATCAGTTTATATGATATTTTTTATAAGACAGCCTTGTACCAATGTACAAGATTGCTACATACAGCACAGTCAGAACAAAAACAACTACAAAATAAGGGACTGCCACATTCCCTATGAACATAAACTTCTGAAACATGTTGTCGCTCTCGAAGTGCATCGGACTGACCAGTTCAATCACGCCGTACATATTTTTCGTCCGCATGATTATCAATACCGCTATGATGGCAAGGACAGCTGCAAGTTTTACATTTTTTAGCTTTATTGAAAACAGCATAACTAAATTCCCAACAACAAGTGCTCCCAACAACCCGCCAACGAACATGATCAGCAATCCATCCCCAATCGTCATATTATACAGACTGTGAAACCATAACATTTGTGCAGATATATTCCATCCGGCTAAAGTGCCAATCAATCCGTTCACAATTAGCTGAATGCCCAAATAAATCAGATAAACACTTACGGCAAACAGATTCCCGGCAATCCACCGTGCATCCAGATTCATCTTTCTCCCATATCTGGAGGAAAGCGTCAACTCTGTAATACCACCAGTGTTATCTTTTGAGAACAAACCCGCCACTGTAAATACCAATACTATAAACACCAGGCTGTAATCCATAATATACCATGACCTAAGATTTGCCAGCCCTTGATAATATCCTGTAGAGAAAGGTGTTTTCAAATTATCTACCTTCCTATTCAGGACAAGGAGCTGTTCATCTGAATACATATTCGTATACATATTGTCATCTTCTAAATGCTCTTTTACTGTTTCCTTATAAGTTGCGTAAAACCTTTCCTCCGATTCCAAGAAATCGTAATCCAAGCCTGCCTTACTATTTCCATTTGACATATACGGCCCAAAATAAGCATAGTTGATAAAATAATTAGGAACCATATATTTTGTCATGCCGCCTGTACCCAGGAAACCTTTATGTTCCGCCATATATGCCTTATCGAAGCTGCTATTGTAACTGGTTATCAGGTTCTGTATATACTCCCCGTCCATGACTCCCTCCAGTTCTTTAGATGCTTCTCGTAGTGCCCTGTAAGATGCCAAACCCTCCACAATTTCTCCCCGGCTGTCTATTGACCGATACTGCAGGTTTAAATATACGAAAAGATGTAACACTGCTACAACACACATGGCAATGACCGCCACGCCAGCTATCTTATTCCATAACTTTCGATATTCCATCCATATTTGTTTTTTCATTTTACCGCTCCCATCGCACTAATCCGTTTTGTAACTGCTGCCATGGTGCAGCACTTCCCATTCAGAACCTTTTCCTTCCCTGACAAGAATCAAATATTGCCAGTTTCCATTATCGTTATATTCACAAAGGAATATATTGTCCGCATCATATCCACTTGCAACCCCTTTATCTTCATCTTCATAGATAGCGATCATCCTTGGATCGATGCAAGTCCATACTTCGCTTTCCAGGTTAAGCGTACCTTCAACATAAGTGCCCGCTGCTTTAAATGCCTCATTCAATTCCTTGGAGTCAAATCTGGATGTATAGCCGCTACTGTCACCAACACCGTACTGATAGTTCTCCTCATTCGGAAGTTCCACCATCGTATAGCCTCCACTAGAAGATACTCCTTTTTCCCTTTCAGCCCGATAAGCGGCCAGTTCCTCCTCGATACTCTCTGCAGCCTGGGACTGAGACTGTGGCTGACCGCTTTCTTCCATCTGTGCAGTCTCGATATCTGCCAGGCTCTCCTGCTCTTCTGCATTCTGTCCAACATCCTCCATATCTGTAGAAATAATGCTGTTTGACCCGCTGTCTGTATTATTGTTATCTGCATTATTATCACTTGAACCACATCCTGTCATAAGTACCATAACAAGCATTCCCGCCACCATTAACTTTACCTGATTTTTTCTCATATCATTCCACTCCTTTTTGTTTTTTCATTGACATATATATAATAATCTTCCAACGTAGGCATTACAGACCGGCATTCAATGTTCGGAATTTGATCTCCCACAAAGCGAACCTGAACATCCTTTCCCATTTGTTTGATGTGAATGACTGCCCGCTCTGTGTTTACGGTATTCAACATATCTTGCCCGACGGTTGCCTCCCATACCTTACCAGTCACTCCTTCTATCAGTTGATCTATATTGCCAGTCTCAGTAATCTCCCCCTTACGAATTACAATCAACCGACTTGCAATAGCTTCTATATCTGACACGATATGCGTTGAAAGCAAGACTATTTTCTCTTTTGCCATGTTACTGAGTATATTGGAAAATCTAATCCTTTCTTTGGGATCAAGCCCTGCAGTTGGTTCATCCAATATCAGGATTTCAGGATCATTCAATATCGCCTGTGCAATGCCAATCCTTCTTTTCATACCCCCGGAAAAAGTCCTCACTTTCTTGCAAGCAACATCGAAAAGATTGACAAACTCCAGCACTTCCGGGATTCTTACTTTCAATTTGTCATTAGGGATTCCTTTCAGCGTACCCATATAAGACAAAAAATCTGTTGCTGTGAAACTGGGATATACACTGTAATCCTGTGGCATATATCCGATCAAATTGCGGTAATCCTCATCCATCTCAGTGATGTTTTTTCCGCCGTACAAGATGTTTCCGCTGGTAGGCAAATCTACCGTGGTAAGAATCCTCATGAGCGTGCTTTTCCCTGCGCCATTTTCACCCAAAAGTCCATACACTCCCTGTTCCAGCTTAAAGTTGACATCCCTAAGTGCTTCTTTTTTTCGATAGGACTTGCATAGATGCTCTACCTGCAATTCCATCCTTGACTCCATTTCTTTACCTCCACATTATATTTCCCATCAAAAAGACACCCAGATAGGATATTTATATTCTACCTGAGTGTTTTGACTTACTTTCGGTAAAGTTGTGTTAAAACTGCAACATAGTTGCGTTACAGTTGTAAATTTTTAATCCTGTTTTATCAGTAACTGATAAGTAGTACGTTTATAACTATTTTCCAATCCGATTGCCATACTATATGAGCGCTCCTGTGCATATAATTGGCTTTCTTTTATTGCAATTTCGGTTCTCGTTTCTCCAGAATCAATTACAACAGAGTCATCGTCCGATACCTGCAGACCAGCAAGTTCCACAAAAAGCCGCAATCTGTCATCAGGCGTTTTTTCCGGTTGCTCCTCATATAGCACGATTTCCGCACCCCATACTTTTCCTGTGACGGCATTCAGGTATAGTACTGCACTTATGGACTGACTGGAATACTTTACTGTCCAGAAACTATGATATGCCTCTAACTGCTCCCCGGCTTCTCCTGTCTGCACACCTACGCCCAGCTCCGCATTTATAGTATAGGCTGCCGCATCTTTTTCTTCCCCTATACCCATTTCAATCAGCCACATTTCACCGGCCTTAATAGCTTCTTCCATCGAAACCTGTCCTGCCACCGGTTCATGCAGTATTGAACTGTTACGTTCATTCCAACACTTTATAGCATCTTCTATTTGCTCGATTTTCAGAACATTTCCTTCACTTGCTATATCTTCACTCACCATACCTTCTTTATCATTTTCCCAACTCTCCCATGTCCGGACTGGTGATTCCATTTCTACCCTGCCACTCTCCGTCAGCAGTTGTGTTTCCCTGATCCGCAGTATATAATCCATAACTTCCATACTGCCAAAAATAAAAAAAGCAGCGAATATCAGTAAAACAATGGTATACTTATATTTACTTATCATTTTCTTCTCCCCCTGCCACGAAATTCAAGTAAATCTGGGTTCCCGTTTTACCATCACTTTCAATCTCCATCTTCGCCCCATGTACCTCTACAATCTTTGATACCAAAGCCATTCCTATTCCTGCCCCATGCTGTTTCCTAGAGCGGGACTTATCCACCATATAAAATGCCTCCGTAATCCGCTCCAGTTCCTCCGGGGGGATTCCTTTTCCATTATCTTTAATCCTGATCTGGTAGATATTCCCATCCTGCTTCCCCTCTACCCAGACATCCCTACAGTCCGCCTTCAAAGCATTGTCTGCCAGATTCAATACCATTGTCTTAAAAAGGTCATAGTCCACCCGGATAATTCCGTCCTCTATCTCCATATGCAGGATTGCACCATGCTTCCTGCATACAGGCTCTATGCCCTGTTCCAGATTTTCAAACATCTCCCTGACAGACATCTTCTCCAGAATAAATTCCTGCTTGTCCAGCACAAATAAGTCCATCAGCTTTAAAGACAAAGACTCCAGCCTCATTCCTTCTTTCAATATATATCCGGCAGCGCTCTTTACTTCTTCTCTCGGAAGATTCCGTTGGTAAAGCATATCTGCATACCCGATCACGGATGTCATCGGTGTTTTCAATTCATGGGCAAAATTCGCGGCAAAATCCTCCTTCTGCCTTGCAGCGTCCGATAATTCCGCGATTTTTTCCTCTATCTGTCCTGCCATCTGGTTAAAATCGTATGCCAGTTCGCTGATCTCATCCTTTCCCTTTATGCTGATCCTTTCGGTATACCTTCCACCTGCAATCCTCCTAGTCGCTTTCCTTACTTTCTTTATTGGTGTCGTAATCAGATTTGTCAGCAGAAAAATCATCGGGAAACTGATGCATAAAATAACGATATATATTTTCTGGAAATAATCAATCATATTTTTCTGTGTATCTATCACTGAACTAATGTCTGTTTGTGTGATCAGATACATTGCATTTTCACCTTGTCTTATATAATCACATACAAAAATATAATTTCTTCCGTCTTTTTCGTAAATGCGAAAAGATATCCTGTTATCGTCAACTTCAACAAAGTCAAGCTCCCCTGGCTGTGTCGCCAGATTGGAAAAGAAATATTTTCCATCTATTCCATACACCGCAACTGGAACTGAAAAACTGTTTGAGATATTTTCAACCTCTGTCTCTTCCTTAAAAAAGAACTCCGGATCAGAATACAGGATAGACTGCAGGATATACCTGTTATATTGAAAATTCTGAATGGCAAGTTTCTTTTCCTGGCTGATCGCATTTCCATAAGTATGATTTATCAGCAAATATCCCGCCACCTGGAAAGTGATGCTGAATATGACTACAAAACATAGAAAGATTTTATGAAACAGCCTCATTCCCCATCCTCCAGCCGATATCCGATCCTGAATACGGTCTTGATATAGTTATCCCAATCCAGCTTTCTTCTAAGCCGCTGGATATGGGAATCCAGTGTACGGGTATCTCCTACATAAGGTTCACCCCACACCTTCTCATACAGCTTTTCCCTGTACAATGCTGCGTTTTTGTTCTGGATTAGCTCCACCAGCAGGTCAAACTCCTTCACTGTCAGTTCCACCGGCTTTCCTCCCTTGCTGACCGTTCTGGAAACCATGTCTACCTCCACATCCGCAAAGGTAAGTTTGTTATTGATCTTGCCATATCTCCGGAGCAGGGCTTCCACACGGGCCATCAGTTCCCCAATCTGGAATGGCTTGACAATATAATCATCAGCTCCCATTTTCAGCCCTTTAATGCGGTCATCAATTCCGCTTTTGGCAGTCAGGAAGATAACAGGTGTTCCAATCGGCTTTACATACTCCAGCAGTTCATAACCGTCGATCTCCGGCAGCATGATGTCCAGCAGAATCAGGTCTAAGCCGCCTTTCTCAATATAATCCGCTCCTGTCTTCCCATCATAGGCACAGACACATTTATACCCTTCAGCCGTTAAATTTATCCTTATCAAATTTGCAATAGATTCATCATCTTCTACAATCAAAACATTCATCCCAAAACCTCCAATATATTTATTGTAGCAAATAGATGTGTCAAAGTTGCGACTTTTTCCTATCTCCCCTGCATATCCAGTCATCGGTTCTGCATCATAGCAAACAGCACCCATGTATAAGCGACACAGGTGCTGTTATCTGATCAGTAAATTTTTTGTTTTATCCCTTTCAATTTCCTGCTCCATTACATCCCTGCAAAATCTATTTGGACTAGCTTCTTTCCGTTTGGTAACGGACTTTCTATTTGTGCAATTTTTTTATATCCAATATTGTCCAAAGTCTGAATCAATAAATCTTCCTCCACTTGATGATGAACTTCATCAAGACCATCAAATACATGAATATATGGTGAATCGGACACCCATTTGTCATCTATATTTATCTGAATAATACAGGAGATATATTGGGGCTGCACTTGTTTGACTGCTTTTTGGAAACAATCATATCCGATATATTCAATTAACAAATTGGCAATCAATAATTCTGCTTTTGGAAGCTTATCTGCTTCTTCAATGAGATTTAATTGTATACATTCCAATATATTTGAAATATCTGAATATCTTCTTGTAACCGCTGCCAGATATTCTCTGTTAATATCAACACCATATACTTTTTCAAATTTATTATTATCAATGTGTTCCAAGCCATTCCCACCTGCAATCCCCAAAACCATAACAGAACTTACTGGATAAGCACTGAACTGATCTTTCATCATTTGGTTCAGGTTCTGTAATTGCATAACTGAATCTAATTTCATATGATTTTCATAATCAGATAATGATATTTCTTCCCATGGATTAGTCATTACGTTTCCCCTATAAACTTTTAAACAACTGTCTGACAAACGAAAAGTTGCTTATCCAAAATGAAATGGTACTACAAAATCAAGAGCAAACGCTATGCCAACACTTAATGCCAACATAATCATTGTATCCTTTATAGTCTTTCGTTTCAAAAACACTATTGCAAAAAGGAATGTTATCAATTCTAAGATTAAATGGTAATTCATTTGTCGGCATGGTGTCTAAAAACTTTGAAAAAGTTCCCAAAATAATTCCAATAAAGAATATACATATCGTGTTTATAATTTGCTTATTAAGAGGTATTGGATTTTCTGCACTTCTTATATTATTCAGAAATCTCTTCATTCTTTATCCCTACACAAGACACCCTTTCACAATCAGACCTGCCCTGTTATCAATAAAACATTACCTTTCTGCACCATTCAATAATTTCTGCAATTCTTTCGTACTCAGCGGAGATCCACCATCCAGTTTCAGCTTTCCTGCTTCCTCGTTCAATTCATCCGATAAATCCGGACTCAAATAGGAACACAGCAACTCCTTCGTTATATCCGGTGAATACATCTTTTGAATAGAAAGTGCTCCATCCAAACAAATCAAAGCAGTTAATCCATCCATGCAGTTCACGATAGCTATATTTAGCAGGATGGTTTCAATCATTTGCGGTTCCATTGCATAATGGACAAGACTTAATCCCTTTTTAAGCAAAAAAGGCAGCTTATCATCTTGTATATGTTTTTCTAATGCAGGAAGTCCTTCCTTTATAACTTCCTGATTTATTTTCAATATCTCAATGATCAGCAGAACATATTTCCTTTGCTCATCAATTGTGTCATTATAATTCAGTCT
>CAJTRE010000050.1 GCA_910578495.1 uncultured Dorea sp. | reverse complement strand
CTGTACAAAAATCCAACTATTTATTAGATGATTTTTGCTTATATTTAGAAAAAATAAGGTCTTAAAAATTTTTTTAAAAAATGTTGCAAAAAAACTTGACATTTTCAACTTCGGAAAAATGTATAAAACACCTTGACATCACCACGATTTCGTAATACACTGAATAAGCGTGCAAAAAAAAGATGTATTTTTTTGGTGCACAAATATTCATGAAACAAATGAATGCAGCTTATTAATTCATAGGAGGTGAAAAGAATGCCAACATTTAACCAGTTAGTTAAGAAGGGACGCCAGACAGCAGTAAAGAAATCTACAGCTCCAGCGCTTCAGAAAGGTTACAACTCTTTAAGAAAGAGAAGTACAGATACATCTGCTCCTCAGAAGAGAGGTGTATGTACAGCAGTTAAAACAGCTACACCAAAGAAACCTAACTCAGCTCTTAGAAAGATTGCCAGAGTACGTCTGTCTAATGGTATCGAAGTGACAAGCTATATCCCGGGAGAAGGACATAACCTTCAGGAGCACAGCGTTGTTTTGATTCGTGGAGGAAGAGTAAAAGACCTTCCAGGTACACGTTATCACATCATTCGTGGAACACTTGATACAGCAGGTGTTGCTAAGAGAAGACAGGCACGTTCTAAATACGGTGCTAAGAGACCAAAAGACGCTAAGAAGTAAATCCAGAGAACTTAATGAATGCGAGTTATAGATGAAGCATGAATTTAGTACGAGGATTGTTCTTCAAATTAGAAGAACTAAAAACCGTAGTCACAAACAGAACTATGATTAAGTAAGCTGCAAGGTATATATACATGCTAAGCATGACGGTATGCCCTAGCGCTACACATGATCATTAGAAAGACACATGTGAGTACCGATGAATTAATCAAATTTGTTAAGAATTACAGGCTTTTGCGGTTCTTGACAGAATACAATGTTTAAGGAGGGAAGGATCGTGCCACGTAAAGGACATACTCAAAAAAGAGACGTATTAGCAGATCCATTATACAATAACAAAGTGGTTACAAAGCTTATCAACAACATTATGCTTGATGGTAAGAAAGGCGTAGCTCAGAAAATTGTATATGGAGCATTTGAAAGAGTTGCTGAGAAATCCGATAAGCCGGCAATCGAAGTATTCGAAGAGGCAATGAATAACATTATGCCAGTACTTGAGGTAAAGGCAAGACGTATCGGTGGAGCAACATACCAGGTGCCGATCGAGGTTAGAGCTGACAGAAGACAGGCTTTAGGACTTCGCTGGCTGACAATGTTTTCACGCAAGAGAGGCGAGAAGACAATGCAGGAGAGATTGGCAAACGAGATTATGGATGCAGCAAACAATACTGGTGCAGCCGTAAAACGTAAAGAAGATATGCACAAAATGGCAGAGGCAAACAAAGCATTTGCTCACTACCGTTTCTAATTATTTAGGAGGCAATAATGGCTGGAAGAGAATACCCATTGGAAAGAACAAGAAATATCGGTATTATGGCTCATATCGATGCTGGTAAGACTACGACGACAGAGCGTATTCTTTACTATACCGGTGTTAATCACAAAATTGGTGATACTCATGAAGGTACTGCTACTATGGACTGGATGGCTCAGGAGCAGGAAAGAGGTATCACAATTACTTCCGCTGCTACAACATGTCACTGGACATTGCAGGAGAACTGCAAACCTAAAGCGGGTGCTTTAGAGCACCGTATTAATATCATTGATACTCCGGGACACGTTGACTTTACAGTAGAGGTAGAACGTTCACTTCGTGTACTCGACGGCGCAGTAGGTGTATTTTGTGCTAAGGGTGGAGTAGAACCACAGTCAGAGAACGTATGGCGTCAAGCTGACACATACAACGTACCAAGAATGGCATTTATCAATAAGATGGATATCTTAGGAGCTAACTTCTATGGTGCGGTAGAGCAGATCAAGACAAGATTAGGAAAGAACGCAATCTGTCTTCAGCTTCCAATCGGAAAAGAAGATGAGTTCAAAGGAATTATTGATCTGTTTGAGATGAAGGCTTATATCTACAATGATGATAAGGGTGACGATATTTCTATCGAGGATATCCCGGCAGATATGGCTGATGATGCAGAACTTTATCGTACAGAGTTAGTAGAGAAGATCTGCGAATTAGATGATGATTTAATGATGGCATACCTTGAAGGTGAAGAGCCGTCTGTAGAAGAGCTTAAAGCAGCGCTCCGTAAAGCTACATGTGAATGTACGGCTGTTCCGGTTTGCTGTGGTACAGCTTACAGAAATAAAGGTGTTCAGAAGCTTCTGGACGCAGTGCTTGAGTTTATGCCATCTCCACTTGACATCCCGCCAATCCAGGGTGTTGATGAGGATGGAAATGATGCAGTGAGACATTCTTCTGATGAAGAGCCGTTTTCAGCGCTTGCATTCAAGATTATGACAGATCCTTTTGTTGGTAAACTGGCATACTTTAGAGTATACTCTGGTACAATGAACGCTGGTTCTTATGTACTGAATGCTTCTAAAGGCAAAAAAGAGCGTGTTGGACGTATTCTTCAGATGCATGCTAATAAGAGAGAAGAGCTTGATAAGGTTTATTCCGGAGATATTGCGGCGGCAATCGGATTCAAATTTACATCTACAGGTGATACACTCTGTGATGAACAACATCCAGTAATTCTGGAGTCTATGGAGTTCCCAGAGCCGGTTATTGAGCTTGCTATCGAGCCTAAGACAAAAGCTTCTCAGGGTAAACTTGGAGAGTCTTTGGCAAAACTTGCTGAGGAAGATCCTACATTCCGCGCTCATACAGATCAGGAGACTGGTCAGACAATCATTGCCGGAATGGGAGAGCTTCACTTAGAGATCATCGTAGACAGACTTCTGCGTGAGTTTAAGGTAGAGGCTAACGTAGGTGCACCTCAGGTTGCTTACAAAGAGTCATTTACAAAAGCAGTTGATGTTGATAGCAAATACGCAAAACAGTCTGGTGGACGTGGACAGTATGGACACTGTAAAGTTAAATTTGAGCCAACAGACGTGAATGGCGAGCAGACATTCTTCTTCGAGTCTACAGTAGTAGGTGGAGCTATTCCAAAGGAATACATCCCGAAAGTAGGAGAAGGTATTGAGGAAGCTATGAAGTCCGGTATTCTTGGAGGATTCCCGGTTGTTGGTATTAAGGCTAACGTATATGATGGATCTTACCATGAGGTCGATTCTTCAGAGATGGCATTCCACATTGCAGGATCTCTCGCGTTCAAGGATGCTATGAAGAAAGCTGCTCCGGTACTTCTTGAGCCTATTATGAAGGTTGAAGTAACCATGCCGGAAGAATATATGGGAGACGTTATTGGTGACATTAACTCTCGTCGTGGACGTATCGAGGGAATGGACGACCTCGGCGGCGGAAAGATTGTTCGCGGATACGTTCCGTTGTCAGAAATGTTTGGATACTCTACAGATCTTCGTTCCAGAACACAGGGACGTGGAAACTACTCTATGTTCTTTGAGAAATATGAGCCGGTTCCGAAATCTGTACAGGAAAAAGTATTATCCGGTAAAAATGAGTAATTAAATGTTAAAAAGGCTTGAAAAACACTAGGATTTGAAATATAATCAGAGTTAGCCGAGTAAACGTAAAAATTATTAAAAAATGCCCCAAGGGCGCTATAATAAGGAGGATATTCAAAATGGCAAAGGCTAAATTTGAAAGAAACAAACCACATTGTAATATTGGTACAATCGGTCACGTTGACCATGGTAAAACAACTACAACAGCTGCTATTACAAAAGTATTAGCTGAGAGAGTAGAAGGAAACGTAAAAGTAGACTTCGAAAACATTGATAAAGCTCCGGAAGAGAGAGAGCGTGGTATCACAATTTCTACAGCTCACGTTGAGTACGAGACAGAGAAACGTCACTATGCTCACGTAGACTGCCCAGGACATGCTGACTACGTTAAGAACATGATCACTGGTGCTGCTCAGATGGACGGCGCTATCCTCGTAGTTGCAGCTACTGACGGTGTTATGGCTCAGACAAGAGAGCATATCCTGCTTTCTCGTCAGGTAGGTGTTCCTTACATCGTAGTATTCATGAACAAATGTGATATGGTAGATGACGAAGAGCTCCTTGAGTTAGTAGAGATGGAAATCCGCGAACTTCTTGACGAGTATGAGTTCCCGGGAGATGATACACCGGTAATTCAGGGTTCTGCGCTTATGGCTCTTGAAGATCCAAACGGACAGTGGGGAGACAAAATCATGGAACTTATGGATGCAGTTGACAGCTATATTCCAGATCCACAGCGTGCTACAGATCAGCCATTCCTTATGCCTGTAGAGGACGTATTCTCTATTACAGGACGTGGAACAGTTGCTACTGGTAGAGTAGAGCGTGGTGTTCTTCATGTATCTGATGAGGTTGAGATTGTTGGTATTCATGAGGAGACAAAGAAAACTGTTGTAACAGGTGTTGAGATGTTCCGTAAGCTTCTTGATGAGGCTCAGGCTGGAGATAACATTGGTGCTCTTCTTCGTGGTGTTCAGAGAACAGATATCGAGAGAGGACAGGTTCTTGTTAAACCAGGTTCTGTAACATGCCACAAGAAATTTACAGCACAGGTTTACGTATTAACAAAAGACGAGGGTGGACGTCATACTCCATTCTTCAACAACTATCGTCCACAGTTCTACTTCAGAACAACAGACGTTACAGGTGTATGTAACCTTCCAGACGGTGTAGAGATGTGTATGCCTGGTGACAACGTAGAGATGTCTATCGAGCTTATTCATCCAGTAGCTATGGAGCAGGGACTTCGCTTCGCTATCCGTGAGGGTGGTAGAACTGTTGGTTCTGGTCGTGTTGCTACAATCGTTGAGTAATCTTGTGGTTATAACCAAGTATTAAAAATATGCACCGCAATTCTTTGAGAAAATCAAGGGGTTGCGGTTTTTTTATATTCAAATTATGCAGTCAATGTCAAGAAAAGCAATTGATATGAAGAGCAAAATGAAGTATGATATTAACATAGATAAAACGGTATACAAATAAAGAATAAAGGGGGATGAAAAATGTATCATTGCCACACCCGTTTTTATCTGGCGGGTAATTTATGCAGAGTGTTTGAGATAATTAAAGAGCTGCCCCCTCTAGAGCATTTTGCACACGAGTTTTTTGAGGATGGAATAACAGAAAGTAATTTTATTTCTAAAGCAGATGTGATCATCGCCAATCTACAGGGCATGGATGTCAAAAAGATGATGCAGGATCTGACGGACAACAGGAATGAAAAGACGGAAGTCATTCTTCTTGCGGATAAAGATCAGATTCGGTTGTTATCAGGGTGTCTTGACGAGATTGGAGATCTTTGGATAGTTCCTATGTCTGATGAAGAGATACGGTTCCGGTTTCTTAGATGGCAGCAAAACTGCAAGATGAAGAAAGATTTTTGGGAGACCAGCCAATATCTGGAGTCAACGATTAATTATGTTCCGAATCTTATTTGGTACAAAGATAAGAACGGCATTCATGAGAAAGTAAATGATAGTTTCTGTAGGACAGTTAATAAGACAAAAGAACAGGTGCAGGGTCGTGGTCATGCTTATATCTGGGATGTGGAGCACGATGATCCTGCCTGTATCGAGTCAGAGAGAGGTTATGAGCAGTCGGAAGACATGTGTGTCAGAAGAAGTTGTTCAGGCAGGAGATGGGACAAAGCTTCTTACCACTTATAAATCACCGCTGTATGATCTGGACGGCAGCGTCATGGGAACGGTGGGAGTGGCCATTGATGTAACACAGGAACGTGCTTATGAGCAGGAAATTATCAGCAAGAATCATACGATGGAGCTGATTTTTACAACGATGGAGTGTGGAGTTATATGTCATTCCATGGATGGGCATCGTATCATTAGCATCAATAAGGCCGCGCTGGACATTTTAGGCTGTCGTTCTCAGAAAGAGCTGATGAAAAAGGGCTTTGATATGATAGCCGAGTCAGTGATAAAGGACGATAGAGAACGACTTATGAGCAGTATTAAGGGATTAAAAAAAGAAGGCGATAGTGTGAGCATAGAGTACAGGGTGCGCCATAGTGACGGGGGCATACGACATGTTATGGCCAATGTGAAGTTGATTCAGGAGAACGGAGAGTTGCTTTATCAACGATTTCTTTTAGACTGTACTGCAAAAAAACTTCAGGAAGAGGAAGAAAAGAAACGTCAGGCAGAACTGTTACATGCACTAAGTATTGATTATAAATTTGTTTGTTTTTATGATCTTGATACAGGAAAAGGAAAATCTCTTAGAAATGATGATGGAAGGATATTTAGCACGTCTTTTCTCATGGATCGGTCTTTAGAAAAAAACATGGAATTTTACATAGAAAACTATGTATGCGATGAAGACAGGAGTATGCTCAGGGAAAGGACATCTGAGGCAAACCTGAAGAAAGAGCTTGAGAAAAAGAACCAATATTATGTAAATTACCGTACTTTCCTAAATGGGAAGATGGAATATTATCAGATGAAAGTAGTCCGGGCAGGCACATGGAATGAAAAGCAGGGTATCGTTCTTGGATTTCGCAGTGTGAATGAGGAGATACGCAGAGAGATGGAAAAGAAAAGCCTTCTTGAGAATGCTCTTTCGCAGGCAAACAAAGCGAATAAGGCCAAAAGTACATTTCTTTCTAATATGTCTCACGACATACGTACGCCGATGAATGCAATCGTTGGTTTTACAGATCTTGCAATCGCACGAATTGGCAATCAGGAGCAGGTTGGAAGTTATCTTAAAAAAATCAAGACTTCTGGAAACCATTTGTTGAACCTGATCAATGATGTGCTGGATATGAGCCGTATTGAGAGCGGAAAGCTGCATCTTGATGAGAAGCCATGCTATCTGAAAGATATAGTAAATGAGTTGTATAACATTTTGAATATGGATACGCATGCGAAACAACTGGACTTTGAGATTGACGATACAGGTATTTTTGACAAAGAGATATATTGTGATGCGTTGCGGTTAAAACAGGTTCTTTTGAATCTTTTGGGTAATGCTGTCAAGTATACAGGTGTCGGTGGAAGTGTCAGCATGAGTGTTACGGAGCGTTCCGGAATAAAGGAGGGCTACGTGAATTATGAGTTTTACATTAAAGATACTGGAATTGGTATGAGTAAAGAATTCCTTTCGCGCATTTTTGCACCTTTTGAGAGAGAAAAGAATTCTACCATCAGCGGCATACAGGGAACCGGACTTGGAATGGCCATAACCAAAAATATTATAGACATGATGGGCGGTTTCATCGAGATTGAGAGTGAGCAGGGAGTTGGTACGGAGATTACGGTATCGTTTTCGTTCCGTCTTTCTGATCATGTTTCGACTAAAGAAAATAATAGCGAAAAGAATGGTGCAAAGTTTCAGGGGGGAAATATTCTGCTTGCAGAGGATAATGAGCTGAACCAAGAGATTGCTATGGCGATTTTGGAAGACGCAGGTTTCTTCGTAGATGTAGCAGAGAACGGGCAGGTTGCGGTAGAAATGTTGAAATGTTCAGAACCGGGTTATTATCAATTGGTGCTTATGGACGATCAGATGCCTGTCATGGATGGACATACGGCAACCAAAGAAATTCGTAGATTGAAAAATCTTGAGCTGTCTTCCATACCGATTCTGGCCATGACGGCCAATGCGTTTGAAGAAGATAAGCAAGAAGCGTTGAGGTGTGGGATGAATGGACATATAGCGAAGCCAATCGACGTTTCGGTGCTGTTAGAGACATTAAACAGTGTATTGGGTTAATGGTTTCGGAAAGTTTAATAGAAAGGTGGATCTTATGCAGAGACAAAATCAAACTACTCCAATGAACGGAGTTCATATGGAACCAATGGACGTAATTGCAGGTTTCGAGGTCAGACCTGGAATGTATGAGCTTAACGGAGCTGTGGCCATTCCTGTAGGAGTGAATTTTACTATACATTCCTGTGGTGCTACATCCTGTGAGCTTCTCTTGTTCAGGAGAATGGAGGACGAACCATATGCTGTGCTTAAATTTCCGGAGCATTATCGTGTCGGTGATGTATATTCGATGATTGTTTTCGGTCTGCATATTACAGAATTTGAATACGCTTACCGGTTGGACGGCCCATACGATCCGTCTAAGGGGTTGTTGTTTAATAAGGACAGAATTCTGCTGGATATATACGCAAAGGCGGTGACAGGGCAGAGCGTATGGGGAATCAAAAACAAGCAGGGGAGTTTTTACAAGGCAAGAGTAGTGCAGGACAATTTTGACTGGGGCGTAGAGCCGGTTCCGTTGATACCGATGGAAGATCTGGTAATATACGAGATGCATGTACGTGGTTTTACTCGGCATGAATCGTCGGGTGTGGCTTATCCGGGAACGTTTGCCGGAATCATAGAAAAGATTCCATATTTAAAGGAGCTCGGGATTAATGCAGTGGAACTTATGCCGGTTTTTGAGTTTGATGAGATGAAGGATTGCAGGGAAGTGGATGGCAGGCAGTTAATTGATTACTGGGGATATAATACAGTCAGTTTTTTTGCGCCGAATACAAGCTATGCGGGACAAGCGGAATATAACCGCGAGGGAAATGAGTTGAAATACTTGATTAAAACGCTGCATGAAAATAATATAGAATGCTATTTAGACGTAGTGTTTAATCATACGGCAGAGGGAGATGAAAGAGGACCAAGTTTTTCCTTTAAGGGCTTTGATAATAATATTTATTACATGCTTACTCCGGACGGTTATTATTACAATTTCAGCGGCTGCGGAAATACGATGAACTGTAATCATCCTATCGTACGGCAGATGATTCTGGAGTGCCTTCGGTATTGGACGACAGCTTACCATGTGGACGGCTTCCGTTTTGACCTTGCGAGTATCCTTGGGCGTAACGAAGATGGAACGCCGATGAGCAACCCGCCGCTGCTTCAGTCGCTTGCATTTGATCCATTGCTTGGAAATGCCAAGCTGATAGCAGAAGTATGGGATGCAGGAGGTCTTTATCAGGTGGGAAGTTTCCCAGCATGGAACCGTTGGGCAGAGTGGAATGGAAAATATAGGGATGATATGCGGGATTACTTAAAGGGGGATTATGGCATGTCAGAAGTGGCGGCTCAGAGAATCATGGGCTCTCGTGATCTGTATGATCCACAGATAAGGGGAAATAACGCATCGATTAATTTCCTGAATTGTCATGATGGTTTTACGTTGTGGGATATGTATTCTTACAGTAGAAAGCATAATGAGGCAAACGGCTGGCACAATGTGGACGGTACCGATGATAACCGAAGCTGGAACTGCGGAGTCGAGGGTGAAACGGACGATGAAAATATTCTGGCGCTTCGGAAGAAACTGGCAAAAAATGCAGCGACGGTTTTACTGATGAGTCGGGGAACGCCGATGTTTCTGGCGGGTGATGAATTTCTGAACACACAGTACGGCAATAATAATGCATACTGTCAGGACAATGAAGTGTCATGGCTTAATTGGGATTTGATAGAGAGAAACAGGGAGCATTTTGATTATATGAAACATATGATCAAATTCCGAAAAGGACACAGTGTGGTGCGCAAATTCTCGGGACATTGCTCACTAGGACTTCCTGAGGTCATGAATGTCATGCCGGATGAGAGGACGAAGACACTGGCGATTATCTATGCCGGTCGAAATGAGGAGAATACAGGAGACGATGTGGCGTGCCTTCTTATCAATACGTTCTGGGAGGAGCAGATTTGTTTCCTGCCTGAACCGCTGCATTCCGTACGATTACAGGTGGAGGCGGATTCTTCGGGAAGGTATCTGCCAGAATACATTGCCGATGCCGGACAGCCGGTAATGTTGGACGGAAATCAGATTGTGATGGAGCCGCGCTCTGTGGTCGTGCTGAGTCTGGGATAAGGAGTACATAGAAGATGACAAATGATAATCATTCGGCCATCCTCCTTATGGGAGCGTCCATTATTGATATTATCGTCCGTCCGGCAAGCCCGGATGTATTTGAGACAGGTTCATCCCCGGCAGAAGCTATCATGATGTCTGTAGGTGCAGATGCACTCAATGAAGCGACAATCTTGGCAAAAATGGGAAAACAGGTGTATCTGGAAACGGTTATCGGGGACGACGAAGCAGGACGGTATATTATCAATCATTGCAAAAAGAATGGAATACGGATTTCCGACGAAGCGGTTCGAGAAGAGTATGCTACTGGAATTAATGTTGTATTGGTGCAGGAAAACGGCGAGAGAAATTTCTTGACGAACAAAAACGGGACGTTGCGGAAACTCAGGTTAGAAGATATTCGTATGCCTTTTCCGGAGTGTGTAAAGATTGTTTGTTTTGCCAGTATTTTCGTGTTCCCTTATATTGGTGTGGAAGAGTTGAGAATCATTTTTTCACAGGCGAAAGCGCAGGGGAAGATTGTGTGTGCGGATATGACGAAGTGTAAAAATGGCGAGACAGTAGAAGATATGGCCGCCGCTCTTTCCTATGTTGATTATCTTTTCCCAAATTGTGAGGAGGCGTTGCTTCTTACCGGACAGAAGACAGTAGAGACGGCAGCGGAAAAATTGAAAGCGGCAGGAGTAGATACTGTGATTATCAAAGCAGGGAATCGGGGCTGTTATATCAGAAACGATCGATACAGTCAGTGGATTCCGGCAATTGGAAATGTAACATGTATAGATACGACCGGTGCAGGAGACAGCTTTGTTGCGGGATTTATCTGTGCTTTATTCGAGGGGATGGAACTTCTGGAATGTGTACAGTATGCCAATGAATGTGGGGCAAAGTCAGTTCAGTCTGTTGGAGCCACTACGTGGTTGTGAAGATTTAGGGGGAATTTTTTCAAGAGCATAAAAGAAGGTATGGCAAAATGTCATACCTTCTTATAAATATTAATTAAATATTATTATAATAGGGTAAATTGACATGGTACAGTTCCCCTTGATATAATTATGCCTACCAAAAAAGGTACAACAATACGAAAGAAAAGTGAGAATAAAAATGGAAAATGTAAAACAGTATTCTACCCCTTATGATTTGGAAGGTAAACTTCCGCTTAAACAGGCGATTCCGTTGGGGCTTCAGCATGTACTGGCAATGTTTGTCGGAAATTTAACGCCCCTTATTTTGATTACAGGTGGAAGTGCCTGTGCGATCAATGATACATCGCTTCTTGTTATCCTGCTTCAGAACGCAATGTTGATTGCCGGTGTTGTTACGTTGATTCAGATTTTTGCGATTGGTCCGGTAGGGGCAAAGCTGCCGATTGTCATGGGAACAAGCTCTGGATTTATTGGTGTTTGTAACAGTGTAGCTGTTGGGCTTGGCGGCGGTACTTATGCGTATGGGGCCATTATGGGAGCGTCTCTTCTTGGTGGATTATTTGAAACAGTATTAGGTTTTCTCTTAAAACCGTTGCGTAAATTCTTTCCGGCAATTGTAACGGGAACGGTTGTGTTGTCTATTGGACTTTCCCTTATATCTGTTGGTGTTGGTTCTTTTGGCGGCGGTGCAAAGAATGGAGACTTTGGTTCTTTGGAGAATTTGTTCGTAGGATTTGTAGTGCTGGTGGTTATCGTAGCGTTAAAGCATGGAACAAAAGGAATTACAAGTTATGCGTCTATTTTTATCGGAATCATCGTTGGATATATTCTTGTGTCTGTTATGGCGCAGGTGCTTCCGACTACATTTGAGTATGTGGATGCGGCAGGTGAGACGGTGACTGCGACAAAATCATGGGTTCTTGACTGGCAGCAGGTGCAGGATGCAAGCTGGTTTGCTATACCGAAATTTATGCCGGTAGGACTTCAATTTGATGTAAGAGCAATTATTCCAATTCTGATTATGTTTATCGTAACAGCCGTAGAAACGGTAGGAGATATTTCTGGAATTACGGAAGGCGGAATGGGAAGAGAAGCCACAGATTCTGAACTTGCAGGCGGTGTTATCTGTGATGGTGTTGGTTCTGCATTTGCGGCATGTTTTGGTGTGCTTCCGAATACATCTTTTAGCCAGAACGTAGGCCTGATTGCCATGACGAAGATTGTAAATAAATTCGCAATTGCAATCGGCGGTGGATTCCTGATTGCATGTGGTTTGTTTCCAAAGCTGGCGGCGCTCATTTCCATTATGCCGGACAGTGTACTTGGCGGCGCTGCGGTTATGATGTTTTCGTCTATCGTTGTCAGCGGAGTGCAGCTTGTGACGAAGACTCCCATTACAGGAAGAAATGTAACGATTCTTTCTGTCGCACTTGGACTTGGATATGGACTTGGAGCAAATGCGGCTATCTTACAGCATATGCCGGAGCAGATTCAGTTGATCTTTGGCGGTTCCGGAATTGTTCCGGCGGCATTGGTTGCGATTGTGTTGAATATCGTATTGCCGAAGGACAAAGAAGTTGGTAAAGAGAATAATGAGTAGGCAATCATAGAGCTGGGAAAGGCAGAAAAAGTTGCTAGTTTCCCGTCAAGTAGACAATTTAAAGAGTAGAAAAAGGTTCCAAGAGAGTTTCTCATGGAACCTTTTTAGGTGTGCGCCTTGCGGCGCACGTTTCTAATGGGTGAAAGGCTCAATTATGTTTCTTTTCTGATATGGGATAGATAGATTAGGAAGGCAATGCTGGTTGTGAACAGTTTTGTGTGAGCATTGGTGGAGAGATTGCGAGATGGGTGTTAAAAGATGTCCCATTCCGGCAGAATTTACTGAAATAAAGGTCACCACTGTAAAATTTGAGGAAGATGCTTGAATCTCAGATTTTTATATGTATAATCTATAATCTATAATATCATTTCGCTACTGAAAAAATACTTAGGAGGATGGATATAAAGTGAAAATAGCAGTAAGATATCAGTCAATATGCTGGGACGTGAAGGAGGTCATTTTCATGAGGCGCAGATAAGGTTGAAAAAGAATAGTAGAGAAAATCCATTCCCGTAAG
>CAJTRE010000049.1 GCA_910578495.1 uncultured Dorea sp. | reverse complement strand
CTGTGGTTCCTGGGTATCTGATGCTTCCTCCGTCTTTCCACAGGCACATACCGCAAGGCTCAGGATGCACAGCACCCCTGTCAATAAGATCGTTTTTCCTGCTTTCTTTTTCATGTTGTTCTCCTCTCATATAAAATTCAATCCACAGCTTATCCAGTATTTCTGCGGATTTTTCTCCATTCTATCAGAGCAGTCTCTAAAAAGCCTCTAAAACATCTTAAAAAAGAATGAACTTAATTTATTATTGCTCCAATTTTGAAAGGGAAAAAATATGAAATGCGCTGAAGGAATCCGAAACGGCATTTATTCCAAGAACGGTTTGTTTTTTATGACAGCCTT
Source organism: uncultured Dorea sp. (assembly GCA_910578495.1). Taxonomy (GTDB): domain Bacteria; phylum Bacillota; class Clostridia; order Lachnospirales; family Lachnospiraceae; genus Dorea_D. Next base: position 13,334 of record CAJTRE010000049.1, on the reverse strand, counting down.
GCAGGTGTGGAATGTAAAGATGATTCAGAAGCCCCTATCGGTTGGACAAAATGGGTAATTCCCGGCTATGAGTATATCTATGTAGAACGTGAAAATGAGGATACCTTCTCAGAAGTTATCAAATATCTGGAAGAGCGTGATATTTCATTGGCAGGGGCTGTCCACGATTTTACCTATCCGCAGACTGGAAAGGGATATCTGTTTTTCCCAATTAGAAGATTGTAAGAAAAGTTGAGCTTTCCATATTGATTTAATCAAGCAATTAACACTATATATAGTATATTAGAGTTTTTCAAATAAAATCAAATTTTGAAAGGTAACTACATACTGGCGATCTTTCTAACCGTATTAGCTGTTCTTATGGTCAGCTTCGTGCTGACATTCGCACCTGCTGTCTTAGGCCACCAGTTTGTCTTTTGATAATCTTTACGGCTGAAAGACCAGAATATCACTTCCTTATAATCCTTTATTCTCTCCAATTCCTTTTTAGGTTCTCCAATTTCATTATATACATCGGAAAATGCAGCTGGCGGTATTATGAAAATCAGATTATCATAAATATCTTTGTCCTCACTGCCCCACCAGTCAGGTGCATTTTTTAAAATATCCTCAAGCTCTTCCTTTGACAGGACAAAAACAGGAATATCCAATCCAAACTGATTTTTTATCATTTCCTCAATCTGGTCCGTAAGCTTCCTTATATTATCTTCATCACTGGAAAAAATCACATTGCCACTGTTCAGATACGTTCTCACTTCTCCATAAGCAATTGTCTCAAAGCCTTTCTTTAACTCTGCCATTGGTATTTTATTTTTTCCACTTATATTGATACCTCTTAATAAAGCAATATATCTTTTCATATCTGCAAACACCTTTGCCACTTCCTAATTTATTCATTCATCAATTCAAGCGTTTTTTCAAATGAGATACATTCTGCAAATCCGAGTTTTGACGCTGAAATGAAGAAAGCCGAAAACCCGCTAAAATCAAGGCTTTCGGCTATGTTTCCAGCGTTCCCGAGGTGACTCGAACACCTGACCTGCCGCTTAGAAGGAAAACTAATTCCATGACCTACGGTTACCTTACACCTCTTTTCATGCTCTTTCATGTCTAAAGTATCCTCGTAGAACCCAGATTATTGTGCTTTTTTATTGCATATTGCACAATTTCATCTACTACTATCCACTTTCATCAAATTAGCAAAAGCCGTTTTTAGGAACGTCGATTAGCAAAAAATTAGCAGAATCATCGGCTGATTTTTATGCTAATCCGAGTAGCTTAATTCATTTTAAAGTCTATATTTTGTTCTTGCTGTGTACCTAGGCAGAAACGTCTGAGTACATCGGATGATGTTATTTTACCATAGCCCACGTTGGCTGACAACAAAAATAGGTTCTTTTATTCCCGCGGGCAATGAGCCAAGTAGACGTGCTTGCACGTATATTTGGCGAATGCCGCGAGGGTCACATACCCATTTGATGAATGAGGACGTATGGGATTGTAATAACCATATACATAATCCAATGTTCTCTTATTTAATTCGATGTCTGTCTCAAAACTGTTTTGACGTATAAATTCTGCCTTAAATGTTCCGTAAAAACTTTCCATTGGTGGATTGTCATAGGGACATCCTGCCTTACTCATGCTTTGCGTGATGTGCTTCTTCTCACAATTTTGCTCCATCCGCCAAATACAGATAAGTAAAATCGGTACACCATTTTTCATTCGGTTTCGATGCCGTAAAATCTTGTCCGAACAGATTATCAAATTTTTTACGGCAGTCTCCTTTGTGATATTCTGGTTTTTTCGGCACCACAACTGATCTGAGTTTTAGTTCCCTCATGTACTTAAGTACTGTGGTTGTACTCAGGCTGATTTCCCGTCTCCTTAAAAATATGGCCGCTTTTTTTAGGAAACGGTTCTCTTTTTCCATTTCTTCCAGTTTTTTACGGAGCCGGCGGTTTTCCTCATAAAGCTCTCCCTTTTCACTTGTCTCTGGATTTTTTTCGCATTCTTCTTCAAACTGTCTGATCCAGCTTCGGACAGTTCCCTCTCCTAAGTTATACTCCTTATTGACGCTTGCGATGGTTCTGCCTTCTTCTAAGACCAAACGGACCATCTGCTTTTTGAATTCAGGCTCATAACGTTTGTTTGTGCTTGCCATTTTGTTCACCTTCACTTTTATTTGAATGATATCATTTATTCCTGTGCAGGTGTTACAATTTTACTTTACCACATCAGGCAACAAATTGACCTTTGTTCACTGAAAAAGATACATCATCCACCGCACGGGTAACATTGGGGGCTTCACCATAGTATTTTTTTAGCTGCTTTGTCTGTAAAATCTGCATATAACTGACTCCTATCTGATCCCCTCAAGCATTTCTGAAACAAATTGATATGACTGCTGTACTGCCTTATCATAATTCCTGTTGATTGCCTCCTGCCCGGCCTCTTTGTCATTGTCCGAAATGGAACGGACTGCTATAAAAGGAACCCCGTTCAGATAACAGGCATGAGCCACTGCCGCAGTTTCCATATCAATGCACAATGCGTCCGGATGAATCGGCTCCATATATCTGTCGATTAAAAGCTGTGCCATAATGGATGCGTTAATCTTTCCACAGCCAGAATAAACTGCTGTTGTGCATATATCCTTTATTGTACCGTTATGGAACGAATGCATTGCACATTCATCCGTTTTTCTGATCTGCATAACAGACAGGTATGGGGCAAGTTCCCTGGCCGTTGCACATATAATCCCAATTTTACTTTCTGTACCCAAATCTTTATTCATAGTCTGCTCCTTTATCACTCATTGTCCCTATTCATCTGCCCCTGTGACTTCAGCAGTCAAACGCTTGCGTCCCTCCTGCATCCGCTTTTCGGCATTTTCAAACCAGTTTTCTTCCGCATATTCCCGGAGTGGAAGCAGCGTTTCCTTTCCCTCCTGTACAAACGGATAAAACAGTTCCCATGTTTCGTTTTCCAGAGAAATTTGTGCAACGAATTTTGTTTCGATCTTTTCCGTCTCCGGCTCACTATTCATTTCCACTATATATCCATCAATGATCTTCCCTGCCGCCTCCTGCTCCATCTACACCCTGTACTGGGCAGAATATTTGTCATATACAGCGCATACCATCATTCCGGCCTGCTTTGCGCTTTTAACAGCGGGCAGAACATTCTCGAAGATCAGACAGTGCTGAGGGGCTGCTCCTAACCGCTGCGCCGCTTCCTCAAAGCTGCGGGCACAGATTTCAGCCACATAATCTGCCGGAACCGACAGTCCACGCTTCTGAAGAAAACAAATATCAATCTGCTCCCAGACATCCATCGAATCAGGCAGCGTACCATCCAGGTCAAAAATCACGGCTTCAAACCTCATATTTGTCCTCCTCACATAAAAATGCGGCTGAAATATCAAACAGGAAATGAACTGCCATACACAAATACAATGAACCTGTGCTGATATACAAAAATCCAAACAATATACCCAGAAGCCCTGTTTTTATCACGCCTTTGATACCTTGATAAAAATGGGCTGCCCCAAAGCAGACACCTGCCAGAGCTGCCAGAAGAAACGGCGATAGTTCCGGAAAAATTCTCCTCAAAACATACAACAAAAATCCCCTGAATACAATCTCTTCGCAGATACCTGCTGCCAGTGCCGTTGCAGTAAAATAGCTCTTCTCCCGCCTGGTTCTTGGAATAAGTCCGTTTACAACACGATCATAGACTTTCCCTGAATGTGTTTTTTCCTCTATCTGTTTCGAAACAGAGTCCCTGTAGGACGGATTTATCAAAAACACAGCTATTTGAAAAATAAATACCGTACTCAGCAGACCACATAGAATCCATGTGCCAAACGCCAGATACCTATGGCTTCCCTGCAAAAAGCTGACCGACCGGAAGCCTGTTTCCTCCAGGGTAGCTGGTCCCATAACAATAAGTAACACAACAACACACCCGGAAGCCACATTCCACAGAAAGGAAAACCAGTATCTTTGTATCCGTTTTTCTTCTGACAGCTCGTTCCCCTTTAATTTTTCTATCGCCGCATACCCTGTATATGCCGTTATAATAAGATAGATGATTATGCCCACAAATAAAATGATATCCATTATTCTCCTCCCAACAATGCAGCTTACTTCAAATACGCAATCCCCCTCCCACTCCAGAAATACATTCTCCAGGGAAGAATCCCCCACCAGCTCTGCCGTAGGGCCGCTTTGCACCAGTTTTCCGTTTTTGATAATGGCAATCTGATGGCACAGCTTTTCGGCCACTTCAAGTACGTGCGTAGAAAAAAATACGGCTGATCCGTTTTGGCACAATTCTGACAGATAGCCTTTCATCAAGTGGGCGGCAGAGGGATCCAAACCCACAAATGGCTCGTCCAAAATCAGAAGCTTTGGCCGCCGGATGAAAGCGGAGACCAGGGCCAGTTTCTGCCGCATCCCGAAGCGTGGTGGTTTTGCCCGCCCCGTTGTGGCCGATGAATCCGTAGATTTCGCCAGAGCGGACATGCAGAGACAATCATCCACGGCTTTGCTTTCTTCCCACCGGGATAGGTCTTAGAATAATGTTTAATGCAAAGCATTGGTAAGCTCCTCCTTTCGTAATTCCGCTTAGCTAATTATTTTAATATAAGTATTATGGCCAAAAAATATAAAGTATGCAAGTCCTGATTGTATAATAATTAACGGGGTGATATCGTCCATATATTGGCTGCGGCTTCCCGTTCCAATACGAGAGCGTCCGATTCTTCACCCCGGTCAAAATATATTTTTTCAGTAGAAGCATCTAATTTGATTTCAAAGGTGTTTTTTGCTCCGATGGTGCTGTTTAACCCTCCGAAAGTTCTATAAAAAGAGCAATGTATCTCCTCGCCAGTCTTTTCGGTTTCCATGTCTCTGATAAAACCCATAGAAGCGGAAAGTGATGTTTTAATCATAATTGCGGAACCGTCTTTGGAAACAGAAAAGTCCTGCAAACGGACGTCTGTTCTTTTTTCAAGTCCCGGTAATAAAAATAATAACCCAACTGCAGAAACGATCAGGATGATCAAAACAGGCGCATATTTTTTCAGGCTCATTGACTACCTCCTTATTTTCGAACATCTGTCTGTTTATCAGGTATATCTTGCCGGAAACACAAAAGTAAATTGGGATTAGGTAAAAAATAAGAGCTTCCAAATATAGATCAGAAGCTCTTTCATGCGCACCTATCCAGCTGGCCTCCTGTAGATGACAGGATGATAGCGTTCCTTCTTTGATCCATTTTCTTATTATCACCCTATTGACCGATTTTGAGAAGACCCGCCCACTATATATTCTGTCCAAACTCAAAACTACCGTAAAATCCATACCCGTAATACCACCTCATTGCCCCAAAGCCTTTTTCAGGTCCTTTATATATAAAGCCTGCTGCCTTTTCAGATACGCCCCGATAAACGGTTTCATGAACCATCTTTTTGCTGTAACGTCCTCCGTGAAATCAATCGTTGTTACGCCGTCCCCGCTGGAAAAAATCCCTGTCCAGTGACCATACATGTTGTCATTCTCCATATCAAATTCCCATCTCCTGCATTCTTCCTTTACAGTTACAGTAAAAACTGTCTGATAACCGGAGGTTGTGTGTTCCACAAATTGTTTCTCATCTATGACCTCCACTTTGCTTAAATCACTGCGCCATGCGGTATCCTCCAGCGAAGTCACAATATCCCAGACCCTTTGTAATTCCGCATGAAAGTCTGCCCGTATATTTGAAATTGCCATCTTAATCATTCCTTTCTTTCAGGTATACCATCCTCCACTGTCCGGTCCTCTTCAAAATATCCTTTTCCAGAAAATCCGGGGCAAGTTCACCGGATAAAAACATCTGCCAGTAGCAGCTAAGTAAATAACCATTGATTTCCGGGTTTTCCTCAAAAAGCGCCCTTAATGCGAATAAATATATGGTTGGCGCTTCCCTCATAAATACGCAGTTCGCCAATACCCTCTGGCAAATAATCTCAAAAAAATCTGTGGTCTGTGTATGGCCTTTCCCTGCTGCCTCGTGGAAGATCCTGCCCGCATGTTTCCAAAGGTACAGATACAGCTCTTTTTTATTTAAGAAATAATGAAACAGCAAAGATTTGGATGCGCCTTCAGTTCTTCTATAATTTCCTAACAACCCATCTCTGCCCCCATTCCTGTTTCATCTCCTTCCTATTGTACCGGAAGCCAGTATTCATAGACCGCATCTTCCGGATCCGCCTGGATATACACCTCAATATCCGGTATATTTGCGTAAGTATAGCCGGATGTGGGGAGCCACTGTGTAATGACACGCTTTTCCAGTTCCTGGAGTGTGCGGTTTGTTCCACGGCCTTCAAAGACTGCCCACCTGCATGCAGGAATCTGATATTCCTCAAATTCCCCGGCTTTTTGCTCTGAACGGACGGCAATCATATATTTCCAGTCTTCCGTATGATGGACACTGACACCCAGTAGGCCTTTTGGCTCCCCATCTGCCATAGAACTTAACCAGGCAAGTGTACCGTCCTCCAGTGCGGCATCCCATACCGCCGGAATCCTCTCAAAATTTTCTGTAAGTTCTTTAGACAACGGGCAGGACAGTCCTATGAGCCGGAACGCCCCCTTTTCTTCTACCCGGAACTGCAATGGCGCCCCTCCATGTACTGCCATGGAAAAAGAAAGGGGCGGATATGCCTGAAAGGAAACCGGCTCTGTTTTTAAGGCAGAGGGAGTCGTTCCATGAAAATTCTTGAATGCCCTGGTAAATGCAGTAGGGGATTCATAGCCATACTTCATGGCAATATCGGTCACCTTCCTATTGCCTTTTTGCAGCTCCACAGCCGCCAGGGACAGCCTGCGCCGCCGTATGTATTCCCGTAACGTCATGTCCGTCATGTATAAAAACATCTGCTGGAAGTAGTAGGAAGGGCAGCCCGCAATCCCAGCCACATCTTCATAATCCAGTTGCCCATCCAAGTTTTCCTCTATAAATTCAATCGCCTGGTTTAACCTCTTGACCCAGTTCATAATGTCCCTCCCTGCTATTTTAAGTATAGCCTATTATCAGATAAAAAACCTCGCATTTGAACGATATGAATTGCCAGCTTATCCTCTGCTGGTATCGTTTCTATTTATAAAAGGCAGCAGCGTTTCATGCTGCCGCCCTTTAAAAAGTTATAGAACTTCACTTTTCCTTCATATGAAAGAAAATAATATTTTTTCTCCCTGGCTATGGGATACGGTCACTCCCATTTGAAACATTTCACTGCAACGCCTGTACATAAGATGGTAACGGTTCCCATGACTGCTGCCGGCATCCAGACAGCTTCTGTATGTATTCCCAGAGAAGCCGCCTTCATAAGCTGTATCCCCTGTGTCAGCGGGAAAAGGGCGACCATCTTCTGCATGGTCTCCGGCATTACCTCAAAGGGCAGCGTGGCCCCGGAAAAAACCAGCATGGGAAAATACAGCAGGCAGGCAATGACGCTGACCATTTTTTCATTTTTTGCGATACCGCCCACTATCATCCCGATGCTTAACGTGGAGACCAAGGTAAGGAACCAGCTTCCAAGGAATGCCGCCGGGCTGCCGGGGAGCCTTACCCCCCACAAAACAGCCGCAGGGCGGAATACATGTCGCTGATGGTCCCCACCATGGAACGGGCGTTGCCCCCAAGGGGGTTCTGGTCAATGATGACCGAGGGGGAAAGGTTTTCGATTCTTTCCGCCTTTGGTTTCTCATACTTCGGGAGCCTGCCCCGGACATAAGCGCTGTAGGTCTCATTCATCTGGCGCTGGCTCTCCGCCGCAATGGTGTCAAACACGATGCTGGATTTTCCGGAACCGGAGACCCCGGTAAACACAACCAGCTTTTCTTTTGGTATCTTTAAGGAAATGTTTTTCAGATTGTTCTGGCATAAGCCTTTTATGATGATATGGTTCTGATCCGGCATGAAGTTCTCCTTTCTGACTTTCGCTCTGGTCTTAGCAGTATAACATCATGCCGGGAGATGTACTCGACTTTTTTTGCCCTTTTCAGAACAGACAAACATCATTCCCACTTCTTTATTTCCGAGCCCTCCGCCAAATCTTTAACAGCGTATAGTAACAATAAGAACCTCTGGATTTTCCAAAGGTTCCCATTACATTATGATACCAATATTTTTTTGTTAATTAAAATCAGCTCAGATAACTCGTCCAATTCAATAAATGTTACTTTCTTTCCAGACAACCTTGCCAAGTGTCTCAAAGTTCCTTTAAATCCTGCATCAATATATTGCGGAACGACTACTGCTATTATTTGACAACGAGCATCTATCATTCCCTGCTCCACAAACTGACGAATTATCTCCTGCCCTTCTCCTGATGTTGATAATAGTGGTTTTCTTATTTTTTCATCATCATTAACAGATTTTCTAGGTCGGTTTTCACTATTCTTTTTTATGATACCCTTTAAATCATATGCTTTATTTCCAATTTTCACTTCCGCAGCAACATCCCCATACTCCATGCCTTTATGAGGTTGTGGACGATAGCCTGGTAAAATGGTATAAAAAACTTTAGGTAAACATGCCATTCCATTATTTTCAGTACATTTTTCAATTTTTGCATATGAACAGGTTCCAGAACCACATTTCTCATTCATATTTACCGCATAAGCTTTTACTCTATGTGTAAGGGCCACTGAATCATGTTTAAAGCATTCTATTGTTGCAAATGGAATTTCAACTTCTGTTTGCAAATTCTCTGTTCCATTAACAATATATCCCATATCGCCTACAATGCAGATATTATATTCTAAAGAATAGTCTTTAAATATTTTCTGAATATTTTTATTGATCATACTTACCAATATAGATTTTGGAACATACCAATTTACAATCTCACAAGTATCATGACCATCCGCACATTTAATTTTTAATGGTGCCCCACACTCACATTCTTTTATTATCCCCCTTCCCATCTTCAACTCTGTTCCACATTCAGTGCAATATGGAGCCTCATAAGAATCACAAGTTTTGCAATATATTCTCGGAAACTTGATAAACCATTTACTATTATCCAATACCGATAATTTATCTACCGGAATCTGGAACTCATACTCGTCTCTATCAAGAGAAGCTATAATTTGTGTCAAATACCAATTCAGTTGCGTAATTTCAATTCCGCTTGCCCCTGTCCATTTTATTTCCTGTCCTACTTCTTTAAAAATTTCTTCAGCTGGCTTCCCTTTTAATTTTTCAATTTCCTCCAAAATAATTTTAATCGAATTTTCAGACCACTCAAACGGGACAGAAGCTGGCAAATGTTTATAAATTCCAATACTGCCGTTTCTAACATTATATTTAATCGTAGCATCAATATTCTCGGTAATGGCCGAGATAAAACTCCCAGATGTATCAATTCTCTCAGAACGAATTCTGCTAATCTCTTCTTCTTGATCAGGCGTAATTCCCCCAGCTCTTGACACAATCGTTTTCTCTCCACCTTTTCCCTGCAACACAATTCTGCTTATGGCCTTAGAATTTGTGCATTTGTCAATTGCTGATTTTGGGGGTTTTATTTGTGTTACCGGGTTTTCAAATAAATCAGCAATGTATTTTGTCATAAAAGCCGTCATTTTCTCATGTTTACTAATGCAGGCAAGATATGTTGATGCCTTTCCAATCCATAAGCATCCTCTATGTTGTTCCCATACACTGGCATTTTGCCCATCCTCATTAACATAAGTATATTCTTTGCTATAAACATATAAAACTTCTGTACGGTCCTCATATTCTTTTACAGATAAAATTTTTAATTTTCTATATCCAGAAACAGAAAGATATTCCTCCTCTACATTTTCCAGGGAATTAACAATACCATAATCTGAATCTTTCAACGATGATTGAAATGTCCATAACGTAAACGTTACTCGGTCACCATAAATATAATCATTTACATATTGCTCTATTTCCTCATCCGAAAGGATCCCATAAGATAATATCTTATCTATTATTGTATTCTTTTCCTTTCCGTTAACTTCTTTTTCTTCTACTCCCTTTTTTACTGCAATATCATGTAAGGCATACCAAGGCAAAGTTTGTAGTTTTTTGTTTTTTACTGATGTATCCAAATACTCTCCCCCTTTAATTGCAAGCTTCCTTAAATCTCTGTGCAACATGCTCTGGCAAATACTTAACCAGTTCTTCCACCAACTCATACACCTTCGTTCCCGGCGCAATTTCTGCTGGTGTCTTACTTTTACCATCGTTTATGATACGTTTGGCGTATCGAATTGCCAGCTTTGGATTCCCTTTTTCCGTCAAAATATCAAAAATATCTTTCATATTTTTCTGATATTTTCCAATCCCCAATTCCCTGAATTTATCATTCAGGAATGATATGTATTCCCTCCTGTGATTATTCGCTGTATAATATGCAAAATGCAAAAGAAACCAGAACTCAATACATTCATTACTCCATGCCGTATGATATTGAAGTTGAGAATTTTCTTTATTTAAGTTCTCTGCCCGATTAACAACACCATTAAAATCATCTGCCGGAAAGCTGTCTTTATCATAAACGCACCAAATCTGGCCCTTTTGAATTTTGTTCTTCTTTACATATCTTTCCGCCATTCCGATTACTCGCATCGTTTCTGCCTGACAGGGTTCTATTTCAATTAGAACCATATCCTTATAAATCGGATTATCTTCAATCAGCTTTTTGAATCCCACAAAATACAGAGGTTCTGTCTGCTGCCCCTCGCAGAAAATATAATATCTGTACTGCTTCATTTCCAGGTACTCCTGACGGCGCTTCTTTTTCCACTTCTCCATTCCGGCTTTTTTAGGCATTGACCTTCCCCCAATCTATAATTCTTTTGAGATACGGATCAGCGCCATATTTTCCTTCCAGATATTGCTTATCGAATTTGGCATCCTTACGAACAGATTCGCCTTTTTCGTTCTTAAATTCCACCAATGAATACAATTTAGAGTTTTGAGCATTCCCTTTTGCCACGAACCAGATTTCATCCCTTCGAAACACTTCATTGTTCATTGTAGACAGATCATGGGATGTGAAGATTAATTGTGCTTTCTTTTTATTAATACTCATATCATTAAACATCATAATAATATGACGCAGCAAAACAGGATGTATCTTTGCATCCAGTTCATCAATAACCAAAACGGTTCCCGTAAGTAAACATCCGGCAATAAATGGCATTAAACCAAATAATTTCCTTGTCCCGCTAGATTCTTCCAATAAATTTAACTCCGTTTCATAGCCATCCACCAAATGCTTTGTATACACATCGATTCTGTCATTTTCATCCTCAACTACACGGAAATCCACGATATCCAGATCCATTTCCTGTATCATGTCAAGCATAAGCTGCTTCACATCCTCTGAATTTGATACTGCCATACGAAGTTCTTCAATCGGATTACCATAGTTTAAAAAATCAATTCCGTATTCAAACCAATCCAGAACATCTTTTACTACCTCATTTTTTTTATAAGTGATCCCAAGATAAGACAGCAACGGTAATGTCGCGGACAAGTCCTCACTAGCTTTCAGTTTGGAAAATACACCTTTTAAAGAAATTTCTTCCGTATCCCGTTCGAAAAGCGCTGAACGTCGTCCCGTGTCCAATTTTACACGGTCCAGACTTTCATAATTTACAACATCCTTCATGATATGGAGTTTATACCGATACTCCGCAATTTCTGTACGGAAAAAAATTTCAAACTCTGTTGGCTGGCTTTTCGTTTCTTTTGAGAATGCAAAAGGTTCGATGAGCAGCCTTTTCTGAAGAAATATACGTTCCTCTTTATCACCAGTTGCATATAATGGACGAAGTACTTTTGAAGCCAACGTATGCATTGCCTCCAATACGTTTGACTTTCCACCTCCATTTGGCCCATATATTGCAGAAATCGGCAAAAACAATTCTCCATCTTTATCACGAATTATATTATTTTCATGTTCAGAAATAGCAGCTGCCTGCATATCAAAAGTCATTTCATCCCGAATGCTTTTATAATTTTTCACTGTAAATTGGCACAGCATCTCTTTTTCCCTCCAGTTTATATGTCTTTCAATATCTATTATACTCATTTTTTTAATTTTGTAAACAATATGTGAGATATTTTCTCATATTTATTGTTGAAATTATCCATCAAAACAGGACATCCAACATATATCCTATGTCGAATGTCCCTCATTTAAGGACTTTCCATTTTCTGTTGCATCCCTTCTCCATGCTGTTTTTAACAGCATTTACTCCCCCTCTATTCCCGCCATCCTCCCATGCCCCACCAGAAACTCGGCGCTCAGTGTTTCCACCACAAGCCTGTACGTTCCTGGTTCCAGCGTGCCGTAAATATCCAGATTATAGGTCTCACTGACGCTCTCCCCGTCTGGAAGGATATGGGCGATATCCTGGAATCCCACGTTATCTGCCTTTACCGGTATCGTATACCACTGGCCGTCTATCTGCTTCTGGAGGGAAAAGTATTCCCCGTAGGAGAATTCCTCCCCGCTGTTATTGGCAATCCGTACTGTAATCTCGCTCGTTCCGATGTCCTCCACCGTCATAGTCAGACACTCCGGGCTTTCTGTTGTCTGTTCATCCGCTTTCAGCAAGAAGATAGTATGGTATGCCGATAAACGCCCTGCATTTGGAAAATTCAGGACATTCCAGATATCCTCATCCTTGCCTTCCATCTGTTCCCATAAAACAGATAAATCTGTATCCCCATAATAAACCGCCCCGTCATTTTTAAGCCAGACACCACCGGAGGCCGCCACGGAAATATCAAAGCCATCCTGACCGCTGATCCAGAACCCGTAAAAAGGAGGCTCCATCTGGGAGAGGGCATCTTCCTCTGCCGCCTGGAGGGGAATGCCATTGATTTTTTTAATCACCTCCTTCTCCGTACCGCTGTCATACAGCGTCCTGACCACAACCGTTTCCCCGTCAAAATAATACATCTGGAAAGCGCTTGTATCCGGGCTTGCCCCGACAAGGATGTTTCCGCCTCTGCCATCCTCCCCGCCGTTTCGTATCCCATACAGAACTGCTGCCAGAATAAGCAGAGAAATCACCGCAACCGGTATATATTTTTTCTTCCAGGACTTTTTGTATGTATTCACTGATCGTTTCCTTATCAAGGATTTCTTCCGCAGAAAGGTCATCTGGAGAAACCCGAATATACACATCCTCATAAGCAAAATGAAATACTCCATTGTCGTTTTTTGTTTCTAAACCTCCATGCCCGCACACTTGGCACCACCATAAATGAAACTGTGCAGACGATAGGTT
>CAJTRE010000048.1:3760-14246 GCA_910578495.1 uncultured Dorea sp. | reverse complement strand
AGGTTACTGTCAAAGATAGCAGGAAACCGAGTAAGCCAAGTCCGGCTCCGAAACCTGTTGAGTGTCAGCATAAATGGGTGAAGAAGGAGAAGGTTGTAGATGTTAAACTGGAATGTAGTTGCGGACTGGTGTTTGACACAAACGAACAGTTTGAAGACCACAACTGGAATCTCGTATCAAACGGAGAAACTGGACATGGATGTTGCCCATTCGAAGTGACCGAAACTTACTACGAATGCTCAAAATGCGGTGAGACGAAATAAATATCGCATTTACAATCTCAGCTACGTCTTTTATTAAAGTCCGAAAACCGCTTGTTTATGTGGGAGGAATTAAGCCTTGTTTTTTTCCTTTAAAGTATAAAAAGAGTTTTGAAAGCATTGACATCTATTGATATTCGTGATATGTTTTGTCATGTACTTAATTAAATAATCGATTGATGACAAGGGGGCTTGCATGGAGCAGGCTGAGATTGGGCTGATACCGCCCTGACCTATAACCTGATTTGGATAATGCCAACGTAGGGATATGTTATAAAGAGAGTAGATTCTCCTTTGTCTTCGGTCGAAGATAAAGGAGGTTTTTTATGTTTCAATCAATGGTAAATGCAGAGGGTATGTTGACGACGACAGGATATGCGGTTTGTATGGTGGCAGGTGTTGTGATTTTTATTGTGGCGCTTGTTTTCGCAGGGAAAAGTTCTGGGAAGAAACACATGACAACAAAACAGGTAGTGTTCTGTGCCATGTCTATGGCGTTAGCGTTTGTGACTTCTTATATGAAGATTTTTACACTGCCATGGGGAGGGAGCGTAACACTTTGCAGTATGCTTTTTATTGTATTAGTGGCAAATTGGTATGGAGTAAAGACAGGGGTTTTGGTGGGATTTGCATATGGAATTCTGCAATTTGTACAGGAACCGTTTGTGCTTTCCTTTTTCCAAGTATGCTGTGATTATATCTTGGCATTTGCAGCTCTCGGTGCGGCAGGTTTCTTCATTAAGAGTCCTTCCGGATTAGTCAAAGGTTATATGGCGGCGGTGTTGGCGAGAGGTGTGTTTCACTCTCTGGGAGGCTATTTGTACTGGATGCAGTATATGCCGGATAATTTCCCGAAGACATTGGCAAGTGTGTACCCTATTGTTTACAACTATAGTTATCTGCTGGCAGAGGGAGCGCTTACCGTTATTCTTATATCTATTCCGGCGGTGTCTAAGGCTTTGAATCAAGTGAAGAAAGCGGCGGTGTCATAGAAATACTTCCTTAAGAAAACTTTAAAATTCCTTAAACTCCTTGACAAACCGGCGCTTGGTAGCTATCATAGTCAATAAGTTTTATACATAAAGGCATTGAAGAAGAGGAGTACGCAAAGGTTATCCTGTCAGAGATAGCATCCCACAGGCTGAGAGGAGCTTCAGTGATATGTTGCGGAAGGTAGCTTCTGAGCCGGATGGCTGAACCTGTCGAGATGAGTTACATAGAAGCGGCTAGGCTGTCCCGGAGTCGTTCCCGTTACAGAATAAGATGAGAGAAGAACAAAGGTGGTACCGCGATCATAATCGCCCTTTATGAGAATAAGGGGCGTTTTTCTATGCCCCCAAATGTGAAGAAACTGTGAAGGAGAAGAGAGAAATATGGGACAGAACTTAGAGACAACTTACAATCCGAAAGCAATTGAATCAAAGTTGTATGAAAAATGGTGCAAGAACAAATATTTTCATGCAGAGGTGGACAGAGACAAGAAGCCATTTACAATCGTGATGCCGCCACCGAATATTACAGGCAAACTCCATATGGGGCATGCTGTTGACAACACACTTCAGGATGTTTTAATCCGTTATAAGAGAATGCAGGGGTATAACGCATTGTGGGTTCCTGGAACAGACCATGCGGCAATCTCTACAGAGGTGAAAGTTACCAATCAATTAAAAGATGAAGGAATTGATAAAAAAGAGCTTGGAAGAGAAAAATTCTTAGAGAGAACATGGCAGTGGAAAGAGGAATACGGAGGAACGATTACAGATCAGCTTAAAAAGATGGGTGCGTCCTGTGATTGGGACAGAGAGCGTTTTACGATGGACGAAGGCTGTTCGAAAGCGGTAGAGGAAGTATTTATCAAATTATACGAAGAAGGATATATTTACAAAGGTTCCAGAATTATCAACTGGTGTCCGGTATGTAAGACTTCTCTTTCGGATGCAGAGGTAGAGCATGAGGAACAGGAAGGAAGTTTCTGGCATATCAAATATCCAATCGTAGGAACGGACGACTATCTTGAGATTGCAACGACGCGTCCTGAGACCATGCTTGGAGATACTGCCATTGCAGTACATCCTGATGATGAACGTTACAAAGATATAGTTGGAAAAACTTGTATTCTTCCGCTTACAGACAGAGAGATTCCGATTGTTGCAGATTATTATGTAGACAAAGAATTTGGAACAGGTGCAGTCAAAATCACGCCGGCACACGATCCGAACGATTTCGAGGTCGGCAAACGTCATAATCTGCCAGAGATTAATGTGATGAACGATGACGCAACCATTAACGAAGAGTGGGGCGACAAATATGCAGGTATGGAACGCTACGAGGCGAGAAAAGCGATGTTGGCAGATTTAGAAGAGCAGGGATACCTTGTAAAAATCGAGCCACATTCTCATAATGTAGGAACTCATGACCGTTGTCATACGACGGTAGAGCCGATGGTAAAACAGCAGTGGTTTGTAAAAATGGAAGAACTGGCGAAACCGGCGATTGCAGCAATCAAAAACGGCGAACTTAAATTCGTGCCGGAGCGTTTCGATAAGGTATATCTGCATTGGCTTGAGAACATCCGCGACTGGTGTATTTCCAGACAGATCTGGTGGGGACACAGAATTCCAGCATACTACTGTGAGGAGTGCGGCGAGGTAGTTGTGGCAAGACAAGTGCCGGACGTATGTCCAAAATGTGGCTGTACACATTTTACACAGGACGAGGATACACTGGATACATGGTTCAGCTCTGCGCTGTGGCCGTTTTCTACCCTTGGATGGCCGGATAAGACAGAGGAACTGGACTACTTCTATCCGACAGACGTATTGGTAACCGGGTATGATATTATCTTCTTCTGGGTAATCCGTATGGTATTTTCCGGTTATGCGCATACTGGAAAATCACCGTTCCACACTGTATTTATTCATGGACTTGTGAGGGATTCTCTGGGACGTAAGATGAGTAAATCGCTCGGAAACGGTATTGATCCGCTTGAGGTTATTGAGAAATATGGCTCAGATGCACTTCGTATGACACTAGTAACCGGAAATGCTCCGGGAAATGATATGCGTTTCTATAATGAAAGAGTAGAAGCAAGCCGAAATTTTGCAAATAAAGTATGGAATGCGTCTCGGTTTATTATGATGAACTTAGAGGAGAAGGAGCTTAGCACTCCGACAGACCATAAAGCGCACCCGGCAGACGCATGGATTTTATCAAAATGCAATAGTGTTGTAAAAGAAGTTACAGAAAACATGGATAAATTTGAGCTTGGTATCGCATTATCTAAAATATATGATTTTATCTGGGATGAATTCTGCGACTGGTATATCGAACTTGCAAAATATCGTATTTACCATGCAGATGAAGATGCCCAAGGAGCAAATGACGCATTGTGGACACTTCGGGAAGTGTTGAAAAAAGCATTGAAACTTCTCCATCCATATATGCCGTTTGTTACAGAGGAAATCTACAGCACACTAATCCCGGAAGAAGAGTCATTAATGGTTTCTGCATGGCCGGTATGTGAAGAAAGCTGGAACGATGAAGGAGCAGAGAGCGTAGCAGAGCATTATAAAGAAATCATTCGAGGAATCCGTAACGTTCGTGCGGAGATGAATGTGCCGAATGCAAGGAAAGCAACTGCTTACGTTGTATGTGAGGATGCGAAGCTGTGCGGCGGTTTAGAATTTTTAAGAAATTCAGCAAAACAGATGGCTGCCCTCAGTGATCTTGTGATCCAGAGTAATAAAGATGGAATTGCAGACGATGCAGTTTCCATTGTTGTGCCGGATGCAACTGTATACGTACCGTTAGAGGAATTGATTGATTTTGAGCAGGAAATTGAGCGGCTGACGAAAGAGGAGGCGCGTCTTTCCAAAGAAATCGCCCGCGCAGAAGGTATGTTAAACAATGAGAAGTTCGTAAGCAAAGCTCCTGAGGCGAAAGTGCAGGAAGAACGTGAAAAGCTTGAGACTTATAGACAGATGAAAGTACAGGTTTCAGAACGTCTCAATGGTTTAAAAGCAAAGCAGGCATAAGCAACAGGTATAAATATAAGGCATTCATATAAGGGGATATTATGAAGAAGATTCATATAAAAAAGCCCGATATCAAAGGCGGGATTCAGAAATTGAAAAATCTGAAAAAAGAAGATGTAAAGGCATATTGGAAAGCCAGAAAAGAAAGGCGTGAAAGGATTCTTGAAGAGCGGAGGAACAGTGCGTTTGCAAAGAAGATGAAACCTGTTTACAAGTTCATGAACCGTTTTTCTCTGGTATTCCATGCCCTTTTCGCCTGCCTGATCAACTTTACCATAGAAGCGATTTCCAGGCATTCTGTATTTAAAGCATGGGATTACATGGCAGATACACCGATGGTTTTTTTGTATAACGCTTTTATGATATTTATTACTTTTTCCATCGTGTATTTATTCAAGCGTCGTGTGTTTGTGCGTATCATCATCGGTGTTTTGTGGCTGGCACTTGGCATCGCCAACGGTTATATGCTGATGGTGCGTGTCACGCCGTTTAACGCTCAGGATTTGAAAGTTGCAACAGACGGTTTGAGCCTTATCAATAATTATTTCAATGGAATTGAGATTGTGATCGTACTGATTGGAATAGTGGCAGTTTGCGTGTGGTTAGTGTCTATGTGGCGGCGAGGCGGCCAGTATGAAGGAAAATGTCATAGAGTCCGGGCGCTTATCGGAATTGTCGTCTGTGCAGTGCTTTATATGTTTGCGTCAAATCTGGCTGTGGAAAAACGAGTGGTTTCAACGTATTTCGGAAATATTGCGTTTGCTTATGAGGATTACGGTCTGCCATATTGTTTTATGGCAAGTGTATTTAATACAGGAATTAATGAGCCGACAGGTTACAACGACAAGGTGATTGACGCTATCGGCAATCATGGAGAGCTGACCAAGAGTGTGACAGGGCGCATGAAAGATAAGCGCCCGAATATTATTGTAGTTCAGTTAGAATCTTATTTTGATGTGGATGAGGCGGAATTTTTCACCACCTCTCAGGACGCAAGTCCGAATCTTCACAAGATGTATAAGAAATATTCCTCCGGATATTTCAAAGTTCCATCGGTAGGAGCGGGAACTGCCAATACAGAGTTTGAGGTTTTAACCGGTATGAATCTGCGTTATTTCGGTCCTGGAGAGTATCCGTATAAGACGGTGTTAAAAGACCGGGTGTGTGAAAGTGCGGCGACGGCGCTGGGTTCTCTTGGCTATGGTACGCATGCCCTTCATAATAACGGTGGTAATTTCTACAGCCGTTCCAAGGTATTTGACCACATGGGATTTGACAGCTATACGAGTAAAGAATTTATGAATATTCTTCAGCTTACCGAAAACGGCTGGGCGAAAGACGACATCTTAATTCAGCATATTATGGAAGCGATGGATACGACCGAGCAGCAGGATTTTGTATTTGGAATCAGCGTGCAGGGACATGGCGAGTATCCGGAGGAACAGATTATTGAGAATCCTAAGATTCGTATAGATGGAATTGAAGATGAAGCAAAGAAGAATCGATGGGAATATTACGTAAATCAGGTTTATGAGATGGACCAGTTTGCAGGAAATCTTGTGAAAGCGGTGGAGGAAAGAGACGAGCCCGCAGTTGTTGTGTTTTACGGAGATCACCTGCCGACGATGGGATTAGAGGCGGCGGATTTAAAGAGCCGTTATCTCTATAATACCAACTATGTAATCTGGGATAATATCGGTCTTAAGAAAGAAGACCGCAATATTCCGGCCTATCAGATCATGTCAGATGTACTGGATCGTCTGGACATTCATTCCGGTACGGTGTTCAATTATCATCAACAGAGGCGTCAGTCCAAGAATTATCTGGCAGACTTAGAGCTTTTGCAGTATGATATTTTATACGGCGATCAGTATATCTATGATGGAAAACTTCCGATCACAGAGGGGCATATGACTATGGGAGTCAAAGACGTCACTTTGAAAAATGTGGTAGCCTATCTGGAAGAAGGGTATAGTTTGTATGGCCAGAATTTTACCAAGCAGAGCAAGGTTGAAATTAATGGAAAACGACAAGAGAGCAAGTTCCTCAATAACACCCGAATCGACCTTCCGCAGACAGAGTTAAAAGACGGGGATGTTGTTACTGTAAAACAGATGGGTTCAAGCAATACATTGTTCCGTAAATCAATGGATTATCTCTATCAGGATGGGAAGCTTACAGCTATGGAAGGGACTGCAACCGATTTGACAAAGTCGTGGACTAAGCAGATAGACGGAGAGAAAGAATGATGAATATAGAATCGGGAAAAATACCGCAGAACTACAGGGAAGCTGTCGATTATATCGAAGAGCTTCCCAAGTTTACAATAAAACACCCATTGGAGCATACAAAGCAGTTTATGAAACGACTGGGGAACCCGGCTGTAGAGAGAAAGATCATCCATGTGGCGGGAACGAACGGTAAGGGTTCTGTGTGTGCTTATATGCAGGCAATACTGGAAGCAGAGGGGAAGAGGAGTGGTTTTTTCACTTCACCCCATCTGGTATCTATGAATGAACGAATTCAGATGGACAGGAAACCGGTGGATGATGAACTGTTCTATGAGGCATTTTGCGAAACCGTTACAGTTGCCGGGAAGATGGAAGAAGAAGGAATAGGACACCCGTCTTATTTTGAATTTCTCTTTGGGATGGGAATGATAATTTTTGAGCGTATGGACGTGGAATATATTATTCTGGAGACCGGACTTGGCGGCCGGCTGGACGCTACAAATTCTATAGAACATCCGTTTCTTTCCATCATTACATCGATCAGTCTGGATCATACCGATATTTTGGGAGACACCATCGAAAAGATTGCCGCAGAGAAAGCCGGAATTATAAAAGAAGGTGTTCCGGTGTTTTGTGATGGCAGCAATGAGGCGGCGGCACAGGTGATAAGACAAACTGCCAGAGACAGGAACGCTCCCTGTAGAGAAATCTCGAAAAATGCGTTCGAAATCCGGGAAGTTAAAAGAAACTGTATTGCATTTTCAAGACAGAATGCGTATGATAAAGATGATATATGGTATGTCCCGATTTGTGGCTGCTATCAAGTTATGAATGCAGAGATAGCACTTGAAGCTATGGAGTATGTGTTTGGAAGCCATGGGGAAGACGAAGGGCGGACAAGACGGTGGAAAGAAGCAATTGGATCTATTCGATGGGAAGGAAGAATGGAGCAGGTGTTACCGCATTTATTGATAGACGGAGCGCATAATCCGGGAGCTGTTGAGGCTTTTGTAGAAAGCGTTAAATTACTGTATCCGGATGCAAAGAGTCGTCCTGTTGTAATTTTTTCGGTGGCGGCAGATAAAAAATATGAACAGATGATTGCGTATCTTTGCAACAATCTGGAGGCCAAATGTTACATCACAACAGAAATCGAGGATCGCAGAAAGATTTCCGCAGAAGAGTTAAAATCTGTGTTTGAGACATATACCGATCAAAAAGTGATTGCCAGAGCGGACCTTGAGAGCGCCGTTAAGACTGCCTTTGAAGAAAGGGGAGGCGGCGAAGTGTATTGTCTGGGGTCACTGTACCTTGCAGGTATGATTAAAAAGCTATTGCCGGGAGGAGATAATTATGCTTAATTTTGAAGAAGAGATCCAGAAGTTCCAGCCAAGTCTGGAAGTAGAAGATATTGAAGGAGCAGTCTATCAGGAAGATTTAACGGACATGACAGATATTCTGCATGAAGTGATTGAAAAGACAAAATAAAGGGGAGTCTATGGATTATTCAACAAAACTGATCTACCAGTCGAATTTCTGGTACAATGACGGATTGAAGAAAGCAACGATTCGGGATCTTTCCGGGGCGATTGTTTCTCTTCGTAAAAGTTTACAATATAATAGAGAAAATATCGCGGCGAGGAATCTTCTCGGGCTTGTGTATTATGGACGCGGCGATGTAGTAGAGGCGCTGGTGGAATGGATTCTCAGCAAAAACTTCCAATCTAATGATAATATCGCAAACTATTACATCAAAAAAGTTCAGGAAGTACCCGGAGAACTGGAAGGAATCAATCAGGCGGTGAAACGATTCAATCAGGGACTGGCTTACGCAAAGCAAAATGGTGAGGATATGGCAATCATCCAACTGAAAAAAGCAGTTTCCTCTCATTCGGGTTATGTGAAAGCCTATCAGCTTTTGGCGCTTCTTTATCTGAAGACAGAGCAGTATACCAATGCCAGAAGGGCGCTTCGCATTGCACACAGACTGGATACGACAGACAGCTTCACTTTGCGGTATATGCATGAGTTGAATCAGATTCGGAAGAATCGTGTTGTTCGGACGAAAGAAAATGAGAAACAGGACGAGCGGACGGTTACCTATAATATCGGTAATGAATCAATTATCCAGCCGGTATCGACCAACTATAAAGAACATTCCGGTCTTCATACCATTATAAATATTATGATTGGCGTTGTGGTCGGTGTAGCGGTTATGTGGTTTCTTGTGCTGCCGGCTGTGAGTTCTTCAAGGCAGAAAGAATTGAATAAGCAGACGGTAGAATTTAGTGATAAGATTGCCACGCAGGAGGCGCAGATCAGCGTTTTGAAAACAGAGTTAGAAGAGTATCGTTCTACCAATGAGGAAAGTAAGAACGCAAAAGCAACGGCAGAGTCCACTAAAGAAAGTTATGAGATTGTCATGAATATTTATCAACATTTTACAGCGTCAGATATGAGTGACAATGCGATGTTGGATGAACTTTTAAAAGTAAAACCGGACGCCCTTGGAACAGAGGGACAAGATCGCTATAAAAAGATAACAGATACACTGTATCCGAGGATGTGTCAGAAACTTCTGGACAGTGCAAGAGACAGTTTCAAGGTGGCAAACTATAAGACTGCCATCGAGAATCTGGAGAAGGTATCAAAGATGGATGCAGGATACGGCGATGGAGCGGCAATGCTTCTTCTTGCCCAGTCATACGAAAAAGAGGGAGAGCAGGATAAAGCCAATATCCTCTATCAGAAACTAGTAGAAGAATTGAAAGATACCGATTCGGCGGCCAAAGCCAAAGAAGCTCTGGAGGCGCAGAACACCAAAGGAAAGAAGAATCCTGATACGCAAGGCGGAGAAGGTACTACACAGGATGATGGTACACAGGACGATGGTACGCAGGATATGGGTACACAGGACAACGATACGCAGGATATAGATACACAATAGAGAAAGATTTGAAATTACGTAAGAAGAAGGATATGCAATTAGATTGCATATCCTTCTTCTTGTGTGACAGGAAATCAATCGTTTTCAAGCAGATTAAAAGAAAAGGGGAACATTATGAAATATCAAGTACAGGAAAACTGTCTGACTATTTTCCTTCCAAATGAACTGGATCATCATAATGCAGAGTATATTCGGAAAAGGTCAGATCAATTGATTGAGAAAAATCATATCCGGTATGTGATTTTTGATTTTGAAGAAACGAATTTTATGGACAGTTCAGGAATCGGAGTGATCATGGGCAGGTATAAACGAGTCTACATGCTGGGAGGAGGGGTGTATGCGGTTCACACCAATGAAAGAATGAAGAAGATATTAACTATGTCAGGCGTGACAAAGATTATGCAGATTTATGAGGAGGATTAATTAATGAACAATACCAATGAAATGAAACTTATTTTTGACAGCCGTTCTTCAAATGAGTCATTTGCCAGAGTAACGGTTGCGTCATTTATGACATCTTTGAACCCAACCGTTGAGGAAGTGTCGGATGTAAAGACCGCTGTGTCCGAAGCGGTGACAAACGCCATTATTCATGGATATGAAAATGAAGTACATAATATTTGTATCCGGTGCCGGACGAAGGAGAGGACCTTGTATCTGGAAATTGAAGACGAGGGAAAAGGAATCGAGGATGTAAAACGGGCGATGGAGCCGCTCTTTACAACGAAGCCGGAGCAGGATCGTTCCGGTATGGGTTTTTCCTTTATGGAAGCGTTCATGGACCGTCTGGAGGTAGAGTCAGAACCGGGCAAAGGAACTGTTGTAAAAATGGAAAAAACAATTGGAAAAGGACGTAAATTATGGACCATACAATCGCTTTGATTCAGAAATCCCACGAAGGAGATAAAGAGGCGAGAGCGCAATTGGTAGAAGAAAATACAGGGCTTGTCTGGTGCGTTGTAAAACGATTTTACAACCGAGGCATAGAGGCGGAGGATTTATTTCAGATTGGAA
>CAJTRE010000048.1:0-3734 GCA_910578495.1 uncultured Dorea sp. | reverse complement strand
GAAATATCGGACTGTTAAAAGCAATCGACAAATTCGATTTGAGTTATGACGTCCGGTTCTCTACCTATGCTGTGCCTATGATTTCCGGAGAAATCAAACGGTTTCTTCGCGACGACGGTATGATTAAGGTGAGCCGTTCTTTAAAAGAATTGGCATACAAGGCGTATCTTTGTCAGGAGAAGCTGCAGGAAACGTGGGGGAGAGAGCCGACGGTTTCAGAGATAGCAGAATATTTGCAGGTCGAGCCGGAAGAACTTACGGCGGCGTTGGATGCCAGCGGAGACGTGGAGTCGCTGCAGAAGCCGATTTACCAGCAAGACGGTCAGGAAATCAGTCTCATGGACAAGCTTCCGGAGAACGAGTCAGAGGAAGAAAAGGTACTGAATCATATGCTTCTGAAAGAACTTCTTACTTCGTTGGATAAAGAAGAACGGCAGCTTATTTACCTTAGATATTTTGCGGACAGAACACAATCTCAGGTTGGGCGTGAACTGGGAATTTCTCAAGTACAGGTGTCAAGGCTTGAAAAAAAGATTTTAAAAAGTATGAGAGAACGAATATAACAGGCATATCCGAGTATATTTTCCAGCAAATCAACCATACTAACCACAAAAGCAGTAAAGGATGGTATCAGTATGGAAGAAGCAAGAAAAAGACTCAGGATATGCCTGATTTGTATTGTAGCGATAGCAGTGATTATCGGGGGAGTTTATTATTTGAGAGAGACAAGCAGGGAAAAAAATCCGAGTGAGGGAACGCTCGTCATGGCAGAGGCAAAAGATCAGGAGATGTGTTATGGCTGGGAGTAAAGATACAGTATATATCAAAGCAGACCGGAATGTCGAAGTGACAAAATCGGACGTCACCCTTGGAGACGTACTGAAAATAGAATGTGCCAATCCATCGGTAACGGCAAAGATTAAGACGATCAAACTTCTGAAATTCCACCATATTGACAACAAACATCAAAACCGGACGGCGGTGTCGATCTTAAAAGTTATTGAGTGCATTCACAGCGAGTATCCCAGTGTTGATATTCAGAATATGGGCGAGCAGGATTTTATCGTCACGTACGAGGAGCAGCAGACGGCAGGCGGATTCATACATTTTCTGAAATTATTGGGCGTGGTCGTTACGAGTTTTATCGGGGCTGCATTCTCTATTATGACCTTTAATAATGATGTAGATACGAGCAAATTATTTTCCCAGATTTATGAACAGATGACGGGGACTGCCTCCGACGGGTTCACCATTCTTGAACTGACTTACAGTATCGGTTTGATTATCGGTATTCTGGTGTTCTTTAATCATTTTGGCAAGAAGAAATTTACCGTTGATCCGACGCCGATGGAGGTTGAAATGCGTTTGTATGAGAATGATATTCAGACAACGCTCATTGAAAACTACTCCAGAAAGGAGAAAGAGCTTGATGTGGGTAAGTCAGATACTCCTGGCGGTCATAGGACTTAGCGCAGGATTTACAGTGGCGGCGGGGTTGTTTTCGTTTATTATCAGCCTTGGTGTGGTGTCTGATTTTGCAGACCGTACGCATACCGGGGAACATTTGATGCTTTATGAAAACAGTGTAGCACTCGGCGGAATATTAGGAAATATTTTTGTTATATACGGGATTTCGATTCCTAACGGAGAGTGGCTCGTTCCTGTCTTTGGAATCTTTGCGGGAATCTTTGCCGGATGCTGGGCAATGGCGCTGGCAGAAATATTGAATGTATTTCCGATTTTTGTGCGAAGGATTAAGCTGTTGAAAAGCATTCCGTATATTATTGTCGGGATGGCGCTGGGGCGTGGAATCGGAGCGCTCATATTCTTCTATAATGGTTGGTAGTATTAATAAACTGGATGAGGAGGAAAGATTAATGGATAAAAAGAAACAACAGCAAGCATATGAGAATTATGTGAAACAGAAAACTCCTGTTCACAATCTGCCGCTCAATATGGTGAAAGCATTTGTTACAGGGGGAATCATATGCGTGGTTGGAGAGTTTGTATTGAAATGGTGTGAAAAAGCAGGACTTGACAAAGACATAAGCGGAGGCTGGGCGTCTTTGATCTTGATTTTATTAAGTGTTGTTCTGACTGGATTTAATATCTATCCACAAATTGCGAAATGGGGAGGCGCAGGTGCACTTGTACCAATTACCGGATTTGCCAACTCTGTTGCCGCACCGGCAATCGAGTATCAGAAAGAAGGGCAGGTTATGGGGATTGGCTGCAAAATCTTTACCATTGCAGGGCCGGTTATTTTGTACGGTGTCTTTACAAGCTGGCTTCTGGGGCTTGGGTATTGGATCTTGAAGGCGGCAAATATTTTGTAACAAAGTAGAAAGGGATAAGAAGATGATCAAAGGAAAACAAAGTATTGCGTTTGAAGAATCACCATATATTTTAAGCAGTGCATCTGTCGTGGGAAAAAAGGAGGGAGAAGGCCCTCTGGGAAAAATGTTCGACATGGTAGAGGAAGAGAATCTCTTCGGAGAAGATACATGGGAGGCTGCAGAAAGCGCCATGCAGAAGCAGGCGTGCCTTCTGGCGCTTGGGAAAGCCCATTTGAAGCCAGAAGATATACAGTTTTTATACGGTGGTGATCTTCTGCGTCAAGGAGTAGCAACATCTATGGGAGTGGAGGAACTTAATATTCCGATGTTCGGACTTTTTGGAGCATGTTCTACTTCCGGCGAGGCGCTGGCTCTGGCGTCCATGGGAGTGGCAGCAGGATACGGAGAGTCTATGCTGGCGGTGACATCAAGTCATTTCGGAAGCGCGGAAAAAGAGTTTCGCTTTCCCCTCAGTTATGCCAGTCAGAGGCCGTTGTCTGCACACTGGACAGTGACAGGAAGCGGTGCGTTTGTAGTGGGAAAGAAGCGGAGCCATGTGAGGGTGACAGGAGTGACGGTAGGAAAAATCGTGGACTACGGACTCAAAGATTCGCAGAATATGGGAGCGTGCATGGCGCCGGCCGCATGTGATACCATCACCCGGAATCTGGAAGATTTTGGACGGACTCCAGATGATTATAACCGTATTATCACCGGAGATTTGGGATATGTAGGGCAGAGTATTTTATTCGACCTTATGAGAGGAAAACGAATTGATATTAAGAAAAATCATATGGATTGTGGTATGACGATATTTGACCAGAACACGCAGGATACCCATGCGGGAGGAAGTGGCTGCGGCTGTGCTGCAACAACACTGTCCGCCTATATTCTTCCCAAAATCGAGCGGGGGGAATGGAAGCGGGTATTGTTCGTTCCGACAGGAGCGCTCATGTCTACGGTCAGTTATAATGAGGGCGAGAGCGTTCCTGGAATTGCCCATGGAATCGTGTTAGAGCACTGTTAGGAGGAGAGGTATTATGGAATATTTACATGCGTTCTGGGTGGGAGGTCTTATCTGCGCCCT
Source organism: uncultured Dorea sp. (assembly GCA_910578495.1). Taxonomy (GTDB): domain Bacteria; phylum Bacillota; class Clostridia; order Lachnospirales; family Lachnospiraceae; genus Dorea_D. The sequence goes on along the minus strand of CAJTRE010000048.1, from coordinate 311 downwards.
TGCCCAGATTTTGTTAGATCGTACTAAATTGATGCCGGGACGTATTATGGTATTACTAGTATGCAGCGGAGCAGTGTTGGGGGCGGCACAGATTTATCAGCCGTTTCAGGATTTTGCCGGGGCGGGAGCAAGCGTTCCGCTTCTGGGATTTGGAAATCTTCTCTGGAAAGGCGTTAAGGAAGCGGTGGATCAAGAGGGATTTATCGGAATCTTTCTGGGAGGATTTAAAGCAAGCGCAGTAGGAATATCGGCGGCGTTAATCTTTGGCTATATCGCATCCCTTGTTTTTCAGCCAAAGATGAAAAAATAGT
>CAJTRE010000047.1 GCA_910578495.1 uncultured Dorea sp. | reverse complement strand
CTATTTTTCCTGTCGCTTTTTAATGTGTTTCCGCGACAGCTAAATTAGAATAGCACAAGCTGTCGCAACTTGTCAATACTTTTTTGTAACTTTTTTCCAACTTTTTTCTTTAACATGTAACTATTCAGCCATAACAACTCGAGTTTAAATATTTCCTATATCAGATTCATCGCTTGATTAACAGACTTTACACCAATAATGTCAATTCCGTCTATCTTTCCCACAGATTTTATCGACACTTCCGGTATAACGCAGGTCTTAAATCCAAGCTTCCTTGCTTCTGCCACACGCTGCTCCGGCATGGTAACCGCACGAACCTCTCCACTAAGTCCTACTTCTCCAAACATAATCATATCTTCCGCTATCGGTTTATTCTTATAGCTTGAAGCAATTGCCATAACAATGCCAAGATCCACTGCCGGTTCATTCATACGGATACCTCCTGCAATATTTACATAGGCATCATAGTTAGAAAGCGGCAGCCCTAATCTTTTCTCCAACACAGCCATCAGAAGATTTACACGATTATAATCAATTCCCGCCGCCGTACGCCTTGGCATACCAAAATTACTTCTACAAACTAGTGCCTGAATCTCCATAAGCATTGGCCTTGTTCCCTCCATAGCGCAGGCAACTACAGAACCAGAAGCATTTTCCGGTTTTCCGCTCAACATAAATTCTGACGGATTCTCTACTTCCACCAAGCCTTCCTTTCGCATTTCAAACACACCAATCTCATTTGTAGAACCAAAACGATTCTTCACTCCCCGGAGTATTCTGTATGAAGCATGCCGATCTCCCTCAAAATACAGAACTGTATCTACCATATGTTCTAACACTCTCGGCCCTGCCACTGTTCCTTCCTTCGTTACGTGTCCTACAATAAAGATAGCGACATTCATTCCCTTAGCAAGCTGCATTAATATATTCGTAGATTCTCGCACTTGCGAAACGCTTCCGGGAGCAGAACCTATTTCTTCGTTATACATGGTTTGAATAGAGTCAATGACCACCATATCCGGATTCTGCCTTTCAATAACTCCGCGAATCAACTCTAAATTCGTCTCACATAACAGATATAAATTTTCAGTAAAATCCCCCATGCGGTTTGCCCGAAGTTTAATCTGTTTCAAAGACTCCTCTCCAGAAATATATAGAATCTTTTTATTCATAGAAGAAAGTTTCTGACACACTTGCAAAAGCAATGTAGACTTACCGATTCCCGGATCTCCGCCTACCAAAACCAAAGACCCCGGCACAATACCGCCGCCCAATACTCGGTCGAGCTCCGCAAACTCAGTTGTCATCCTTTCATCCTCTTCTGTAGATACACTTGTTAATGTAACCGCTTGTATTTCTTTCTGTACTTTAGCGGTGTTACTTTTAATAGTTGTTACCTTTTCCTCAGCAAATGTATTCCACTCTTTACACATGGGGCACTGTCCCAGCCACTTACTCTCTTCGTGTCCGCAATTTTGACAGAAAAATACACTCTTTTTCGTCTTTGCCATTAATTTTCCTCCAATTATTTTCAACCAATCAAAGATACGATTTAGATAAAAAATAAGCGTACCACTATTTCTAATGATACGCTTATCATAAGAGAACTCCTACCTACTTTTCGTTAATAGCAGCCTGTGCTGCTGCAAGACGAGCGATCGGCACACGGAATGGCGAACAAGATACATAGTCAAGTCCAATCTTATGACAGAACTCTACGGAACTTGGATCTCCACCGTGCTCTCCACAAATACCTACGTGCAAATTCTCGTTTGCTGGTTTTCCAAGCTTAATAGCTGTTTCCATCAATTTACCTACACCAATCTGGTCAAGTTTTGCAAATGGATCGTTCTCGAAAATCTTTGCATCATAGTAAGCATCTAAGAACTTACCGGCATCGTCACGAGAGAATCCATATGTCATCTGTGTTAAATCGTTAGTACCGAAACAGAAGAAGTCTGCCTGTTTTGCGATCTCATCAGCTGTAAGAGCGGCTCTTGGAATCTCAATCATAGTACCAACTTCATATTTTAATGCAGCGCCTGCTGCCTCAATCTCAGCGTCAGCAGTTGCAACTACAATGTCTTTTACATATTTTAACTCTTTTGAATCACAAGACAATGGAATCATGATCTCCGGGCATACATTCCAATCAGCGTGTGCTTTCTGTACATTGATTGCTGCACGAATAACAGCTTTTGTCTGCATTTTTGCAATCTCCGGATAAGTAACCGCAAGACGAAGTCCTCTGTGTCCCATCATTGGGTTAAACTCGTGAAGAGATTCAATAATGTTTTTGATTGCTTCAACAGATTTGCCCTGTGCATCAGCAAGTTTCTGAACATCTTCCTCTGTATTAGGAACGAACTCATGAAGCGGTGGATCAAGGAAACGGATAGTAACCGGATGTCCCTCAAGTGCCTCATAAAGCGCCTCAAAGTCTCCCTGCTGCTCTGGAAGAATTTTCTCAAGTGCAGCTTCTCTTTCTTCTACAGTCTCAGAACAAATCATCTCGCGGAATGCGTCAATTCTATTGCCTTCGAAGAACATATGCTCTGTACGGCAAAGTCCGATACCCTCTGCTCCAAGCTCGCGGGCTTTCTTAGCGTCTGCAGGTGTATCTGCATTTGTACGAACCTTTAATGTTCTGTATTTGTCAGCCCATCCCATGATTCTTCCGAACTCACCAGCGATTGTAGCATCAACTGTCGGAATGATTCCATCGTAAATAGCTCCTGTAGAACCGTCAAGAGAAATAGAATCTCCCTCGTGGAACTCTTTACCGCCTAATGTAAATTTCTTATTCTCTTCATCCATAATGATATCGCCACATCCTGATACACAGCATGTACCCATTCCACGAGCAACAACGGCTGCGTGAGATGTCATACCACCACGAACCGTCAGGATACCCTGTGCAGATTTCATACCCATAATATCCTCTGGAGATGTCTCAAGACGAACAAGGATAACTTTCTCTCCTCTTGCATCCCATGCCACAGCGTCATCTGCTGTAAATACAACTTTACCGCAAGCAGCTCCCGGAGATGCTCCAAGCGCTTTTGCCATTGGTGTTGCAGCTTTAAGAGCAGCCGCATCAAACTGTGGGTGAAGAAGTGTATCTAAGTTACGTGGATCGATCATAGCTACTGCTTCTTCCTCTGTTCTCATTCCCTCGTCCACAAGGTCACAAGCGATTTTGAGGGCAGCCTGAGCTGTTCTCTTACCATTACGTGTCTGAAGCATATACAGTTTACCATGTTCTACAGTAAACTCCATATCCTGCATATCTCTATAGTGATTCTCAAGAGTGCTGCACACTTCTTTGAACTGTGCGAATGCCTCTGGGAATTTCTGCTCCATCTCGGAAATATGCATTGGTGTACGAACACCTGCAACCACGTCCTCACCCTGAGCATTTGTAAGGAACTCTCCGAATAAACCATTTTCTCCTGTAGCCGGATCACGAGTAAATGCAACACCTGTACCACAGTCGTCTCCCATGTTACCAAATGCCATCATCTGTACATTAACTGCTGTTCCCCAAGAATACGGAATGTCATTGTCACGACGATATACGTTTGCACGAGGGTTGTCCCAAGAACGGAATACAGCTTTTACAGCTCCCATTAACTGCTCTTTCGCATCAGACGGGAACTCCTCACCGATTTTAGCTTTGTACTCAGCTTTGAACTGTCCAGCAAGAGTCTTTAAATCTTCTGCTGTTAAATCTACGTCCTGAGTTACACCTTTTTCTTCTTTCATCTTGTCGATAAGCTCTTCAAAATATTTCTTACCAACTTCCATAACTACATCAGAGTACATCTGGATAAATCTTCTATAGCAATCCCATGCCCAACGAGCATTTCCAGAAGCCTCAGCCAATGTCTCTACAACCTCTTCGTTAAGTCCAAGGTTAAGGATTGTATCCATCATACCCGGCATAGATGCTCTTGCTCCTGAACGAACAGATACAAGAAGAGGATTCTCTTTATCTCCAAACTTCTTTCCGGCAACTGCCTCAAGTTTTACGATAGCCTCCATAATCTGATCCATGATCTCATCATTGATCTTTCTGCCATCCTCATAATACTGTGTACAAGCCTCTGTTGTTACTGTGAATCCCTGTGGTACTGGGAGTCCAAGACTTGTCATCTCAGCAAGGTTAGCTCCTTTTCCACCAAGCAGGTTTCTCATAGTAGCGTTACCTTCGGTAAACATATAAACCCATTTTGCCATGTCCAATGACCTCCTAAACTAATTTTTTCTAAAGTCGCACATCTATTTTACTGTTTTTGCCAGTATTCGTCAAGAGTTTTACGCAATTAGGACACAAGCTTTGTAACTATTCAGCCATGCGCTGATATAGCAGACCGGATGTGCAAGCTTGCTTGCAACAGACTGTATGATATCATCAGCATATGGCGCTTAGTCATAAACGAGAGTTTTAGCTGCGTAAGCAGCGTAAAAGACTGTATAACAGTCGAAACTCGAGTTGTTATGGCTGAATAGTTACAAAATTTAACAGAAAGAAAAACAGGGATGCAGTTCATTATACTGCATCCCCGTAACTTTCATTATTTTATTTCATTTCTTCTCTTACTTCTTTGAAGCACTTAACGATGAAATCAATATCTTCTTTTGTATGACTTGCACATACCTGTGTACGGATTCTTGCTTTTCCCTTCGGAACTACCGGATAAGAGAACGCTACAACATAAACACCTTTATCCATCATGCGTTTTGCAAATTCTGCCGCTGTTTTCTCATCATAGAGCATAACAGGTACACATGGATGTGTTCCCGGAATGACGTCAAATTCGTTATCAACAAGTTCTTTACGATAGTAAGCAGTTACTTCTTCCAAGTGATCACGAAGTTCTGTACTCTCATCTAACATATCGAAAAGTTCGATACTCGCACCTGCAATTGCCGGAGCAAGAGAATTAGAGAATAAGTACGGACGGCTTCTCTGACGAAGAAGATCAATAATCTCTTTACGTCCAGATGTATATCCGCCGGATGCTCCGCCAAGAGCTTTTCCTAATGTTCCGGTGATAATATCCACACGCCCCTGAACGCCACAATGTTCTGCTGTTCCACGTCCTGTCTTTCCTACAAAACCTACTGCATGGCTGTCATCAACCATAACGAGCGCATTATATTTGTCAGCAAGATCACAAACGCCTTTTAAGTTACAGATGATTCCGTCCATAGAGAATACACCGTCTGTTGCAATGAGTTTTATTCTTGCACCGGCTTCATCCGCCTCTTTTAATTTTGCTTCCAGATCTTCCATATCATTATTTTTATAACGGAAACGTTTTGCTTTACAAAGACGAACGCCATCAATAATAGAAGCATGGTTCAACTCGTCACTGATAACTGCATCGTCAGCAGTCAGAATTGTCTCAAATAATCCGCCGTTTGCATCGAAACAAGAAGAGTAAAGAATCGTATCGTCTGTTCCAAGGAAATCAGAAATCTTCTTCTCTAACTTCTTATGAATATCCTGTGTTCCACAAATGAAACGTACAGATGCAACTCCGTATCCTTTCTCATCATAGGTTCTCTTAGCCGCTTCGATCAGACGTGGATTGTCTCCAAGTCCTAAGTAGTTGTTTGCACACATACAAAGAAGTTCTCTTCCGTCTTCCATCTTCACTCTTGCACCCTGTGGAGATACAAAAGGAGCCTCACCTTTAAAAAGACCTGCTTCTTTAATTCCTTCTACTTCTTTTGTGTAAATGCTTAAAATATCATTTTTACGCGCCATTTTTTTATACTTCCTTTCACAGTTTTTAGTCGTTTACATGTGCCCAGTCAAGAATAACCTTTCCGGATTCACCAGAAATCATTGCCTCAAATCCCTTCTCGTAATCTTTGATATCGAAGTGATGTGTAATGATCTCAGAAATGTCTAAGCCAGCCTGAAGCATTGTAGACATCTTGTACCATGTATCCCATACTTTTCTTCCATAGATACCACGAAGGTTTAATCCATTGAAGATTACTGTCTCAAGGTCAACCGTTGCGTCTGTTCTCTGAAGTCCAAGAAGTGCAATCTTTCCACCATGTTTCATGCTATGGATCATATCGTGAAGTCCTGCCTGAGAACCGGACATCTCAAGACCCACGTCAAATCCTTCTGTCATTCCGATTTCTTTCATTACATCTGTAAGCTTCTCTTCTCCTAAGTTTACGGCTCTTGTTGCACCAAGCTTCATAGCCAGTTCAAGACGATACTGGTTGAAATCTGTAACAACAACATGTCTTGCTCCTGAAAATTTAGCAATTGCTGCCGCCATAATTCCGATCGGACCGGCTCCTGCTACCAATACATCCTCTCCAAGCATATCATAAGAAAGCGCAGTATGTGTCGCATTTCCAAATGGATCAAAGATCGCATACATCTCTTCCGGAATATTTGGATTGCATGGCCATACATTTGCAGAAGGGATTACCAGATACTCAGCAAACGCTCCATTTCTGTTTACGCCGACTCCCTTGGCATCTTTGCAGTTCTCTTTGTGTCCTTCCAGACAGTTTCTGCATTTTCCACAAGTGATATGTCCCTCGCCGGATACTAGATCACCAATCTTGAAGCCTTCTACACCGGCTCCGACTTCTACAATTTCACCTACATACTCATGTCCGGCTGTAAGTCCAACCGGAATCGTATGCTGCGCCCAGTCATTCCACTGATAGATATGCACGTCTGTTCCACAAATTGCAGTTTTATGAATTTTGATCTTAACGTCATTCGGTCCTACTTCCGGAATCGGAACTCTCTCCATCCACAGTCCTTCCTCTGGTTTTGATTTTACAAGTGCCCACATCATTCCATCGTTTCTTTCGCCCACTATAATAGACCTCCCGTTTCTATCGTCTCCCCAGACGATTAATTTTATCTATTTAATTATAACACTCATTTATAACATGTACAATGTATTTCATAATATTTTTGTCTAATTTGACAAACTTTTCACACTCAAAGCCCTCTTTTATAGTATTTAATTACAAATACTCTATTTACAAACCTTTCATTTTTGTATATAATAACTGTATTGATGTTGATATGTTTATAATATATCAATCAGTATCGGGGTCAAAATCTATAGAGAAAGAGAGGAAGCAGGTACATATTAGTGTATCTGCGAAACAAAACATGAAAAATTTATTCGCAAAATGGAACAGTATCAGCCTCGTTTTAAGAATTCTGTGTGGTCTTATCATCGGTATTCTTTTAGGTCTGGTAATTCCAAAAGTAACCGTAATCGCACTCTTAGGCGACTTATTTGTAGGCGCTTTGAAAGCGATTGCACCACTTCTGGTATTCTTCCTTGTTATGAGCGCTCTTGCACACATGGGAGAAGGACAGAAAACAAACATGGGCTTCATCGTTGCACTCTACATGATCGGTAACTTATTCTCCGCTCTTGTATCTGTAATAGCATGTAAAATCTTCCCGGTAACATTAACACTGGCAGAAGCAGCCGGCGAGGACATGGCTCCTCCAAGCGGTGTTGGCGAAGTGTTAAAGAATCTGTTACTCAACGTAGTAGCTAACCCTGTAGGTTCTATTGTAAATGCGAACTACATCGGTATCCTTGCATGGGCTTGTATCTTCGGTATCGCCTTTAAGATGGCTAAACCGGCTACAAAGGATATGCTTGATGATATTGCTGATGTAATCTCTACAGCAGTTAAATGGGTAATCAGTTTCGCTCCATTCGGTATCATGGGACTTATTTTTAATGTAATCTCTACATCCGGACTCAGCGCACTGTTATCTTACGGAAGACTGATTCTTGTATTAGTTGGTTCTATGGCATTCGTAGCATTGATTATGAACCCGGTCATTGTGTTCCTGTGTATCAAAAAGAATCCATATCCACTCGTATTCAAGTGTCTTACAAAGAGTTTTATCACAGCATTCTTTACACGTAGTTCCGCAGCTAACATCCCGGTTAACATGGAACTTTGTAAAGAGATGGAATTAGATGAGAATACATACTCTGTATCTATTCCTTTGGGAGCTACTATCAACATGGCAGGTGCTGCTATCACCATTTCCGTAATGGCATTATCCGCAGCTTACACAGTTGGTATCGACGTAGACTTCGGAACAGCTCTTATCCTTTGTGTACTTGCAGCGCTCAGTGCAGCCGGTGCATCCGGTGTAGCCGGTGGTTCTCTGTTACTGATTCCTATGGCGTGCAGCTTATTCGGAGTTCCGTCCGATATTGCTATGCAGGTTGTAGGTGTTGGTTTCATCATCGGTGTTATTCAGGATTCCTGCGAGACAGGTCTTAACTCTTCAACAGACGTTCTCTTTACGGCGGCTGCTGATATGAGAGACAAAAGATTACATCCAGAGCGTTACGCAACAAAATAAAAAAGATAAAGAAGGGGTAATGAATAACATTACCCCTTCTTTATGTTCTTATAAATGAATCCTATAGCCTTTTACCATGCAAATTTCTCTGCGAAATAAGCGTCCAGATCTTCAATCTTAATTCTCTCCTGCTCCATTGTATCGCGATCACGAACGGTAACTGCTCCGTCTTCCTCAGAATCAAAATCGTATGTTACGCAGAACGGTGTACCGATTTCATCCTGTCTACGGTAACGTTTACCAATATTTCCACGATCGTCAAACTCACAGTTATATTTCTTACTCAGCATCTGATAAACTTTCTCTGCACCCTCATTCAGCTTCTTGGAAAGAGGAAGTATTCCCACTTTCACAGGCGCGAGTGCCGGATGGAAGTGAAGTACAGTTCTCACATCACCACCCTCTAATTCTTCTTCGTCATATGCGCTGCAGAGGAATGCGAGTACCATACGATCTGCTCCAAGCGACGGCTCGATGACATATGGAATATACTTTTCTTTCTTCTCATCGTCAAAGTAACTCATATCCTGCTTGGACACATTTTGATGCTGTGTTAAGTCAAAGTTTGTTCTGTCTGCAATTCCCCAAAGTTCACCCCAACCGAATGGGAATAAGAACTCAATATCTGTAGTTGCATTACTGTAATGACTCAACTCTTCTGGTGAATGATCACGATAACGGAACTCTCCCTCTTTCACACCAAGCGTTGTTAACCAGTCAAGACAATATTTCTTCCAATATGCAAACCACTCAAGATCTGTACCCGGCTCACAGAAGAACTCTAACTCCATCTGTTCAAACTCTCTCGTACGGAACGTAAAATTACCCGGTGTAATCTCATTACGGAATGATTTACCAATTTGGCAGATACCAAATGGAATCTTCTTTCTGGAAGTACGCTGTATATTTTTAAAGTTTACAAAAATTCCTTGTGCAGTCTCCGGACGAAGATACACTACGCTTTTAGCGTCCTCAGTTACTCCCTGAAACGTCTTGAACATCAGGTTAAACTCTCGAATCTCTGTAAAGTTATGTTTACCACAAGTCGGACATGGAATGTTGTGCTCCGCAATGTAAACCTGCATCTGCTCTTTGCTCCATCCGTCAATACTGTCTCCAATATCAAGATTATTTGCTTTTGCAAAGTCCTCAATCATTTTATCTGCTCGGAAACGCTCGTGACATTCCTTACAATCCATCAAAGGGTCGCTAAAGCCGCCAAGATGTCCACTTGCCACCCAGGTCTGCGGATTCATCAGTATCGCACAATCAATTCCTACATTATATGGAGACTCCTGCACAAACTTCTGCCACCATGCTTTTTTTACATTATTTTTAAGTTCTACTCCAAGGTTACCATAATCCCATGTATTTGCAAGACCGCCATAAATCTCAGAACCCGGATATACGAATCCTCTCGACTTCGCCAACGCAACGATTTTGTCCATAGTTTTCTCTACCATACTCATTCCTCACTTTCTATATGAATTCCTGATAATTGTTACTTATTATACCGTTTTATCTATAAGTTTTCAAGCACTATTCCACAATTGTTTCCAGTATTTCCAAAGATTTAAAGCGTTTTCCCACATATCTATCCACATACTCTGTAACAACATCTGAAAGTTCCTCCAGAACCTCGTCCTTCACAACAAATGTATATAGTTTCCTTATAGATGAAGAGATAATATACTGCATCGTATACAAAGTTGACGGCCTCAGTCTGCGCCCATCTTTTATATTCACGTTACATTGCTCACACACAAGCCCCCCCTTTTGAACGCTGAACACCTTTTCACGTTCCTTATCTCCGCAGGAAATGCACTCGAACACCTGAGGCGCCTCGCCGTTAATACTGATAATTTTAAGTTCATATATGTAGCGAATCAGACGATTAGGAATCTTAGGATTTACAAGCGCCCGGAGCGTCTGGTAGAGAAGTTTCAAAAGAGGCGTCTCGTCATTTGCCTCCCTGCCATAGTAATTTGCCAGATCGAGAAAATAAAAACCGTAATATGCGCCCTCTACGTCCATTCGGAGTTCTTGAAAATAATTGGAAATAGAGGCCGACATCAAAGTATAAGATGTCCGCCCCTCGTAAACTGTAAATTGACCAAAGGAAAATGGACTGGTCACACCCACAAGTGCGCTATTAGGCTTTCTTGCGCCTCTTGCAAATGTAGAAATCTTTCCTCGCTCCTTTGTGAGAATCACAACCCGTCTGTCGTATTCGCCAATTGGTGACGCCGCAAGCACCATGCCTGTCACTGTGATCTGATTCACTTTTTGCCTCACTTTCATGGCTATCTATAACTTTTTTACAGATTTCCATTCCTTTATAGTAAAGATAGTCGTCAATCTTTCCTGTCTCTAAAAAACGATTCCAATAGATCTCTTCCATGTTGTCACCTCATCCTCTGTTGATAAGATTAGGTTCCCCAGAAAGACTACGTTTCTATTCTTCATCTCTATATCCAAAATTTTTCATCAGAAATTCACTGTCGCGCCAGTCTTTTTTCACTTTCACCCAAAGCTTAAGATTTACTTTACATTCCAGCATTTTTTCAATCTCAAATCTGGCGGTACTGCCAATTTTTTTCAACATATTTCCTTGTTTACCAATAATTATCCCCTTGTGAGAATCCCGCTCACATATTATAGTTGCATCTATATGCATTACTTTATTTTGCATTTTCATTCGATCGATGGCAACAGCAATACCATGAGGGATTTCTTCATTCAGGCTGTGCAGGGCTTTTTCTCGGACCAGCTCCGCTACGATCTGACGCTCCGGCTGGTCTGTGATGGTATCCTCGTCATAGAACTGCGGACCATATGGCAGATACTTCATAACAACTTTCAAAAGCTCATCCGCATTATTTCCATTTCTTGCAGAAACAGGAACAATATCCGCAAAATCATACACATCCTTATAAGCATTGATAGACGCCAGCACATCCTCCGTCTTCACACTATCAATTTTATTGATAACCAATACTACAGGCGTTTTCACCTTTTGAAGCTGACTGACAATATGCTGCTCTCCGGCCCCGATAAATGTAGTCGGTTCCACAAGCCAGAGCACAACGTCTACTTCATTCAGTGTTCGCTCTGCCACATTAACCATATACTCGCCAAGCTTGTTTTTCGCTTTGTGGATTCCCGGCGTATCTACAAACACGATTTGACCGTCCTGTGTCGTCAAAACCGTCTGAATACGGTTTCTAGTCGTCTGCGGTTTATTCGACGTAATAGCAATTTTTTGTCCGATCAAATAATTCATTAATGTTGATTTTCCTACATTCGGGCGTCCAATCAAGGTTACAAATCCCGATTTATAATCTTTCTTCATACGTAGTTCCTTTCATCTGAAGACATATATTTTTCAATTGAAGACGTAGGAAAATTTTATTTTCCTACGTCCCTTCTTAAAAACTGGTCACAGTTTCAAACATACCTTTTTCTTCTTCTATCTTTTCTTCGCTTCCAATAACGCAGATCTGCCCTGCTTTCAAAAGCGCCTCTACAACTCTGGACAAACGACGAATATCGTCCTGTCCCGCCTCTAGGATTTCCCGGCGTTCTTCCGCAATCATCTCTGCACTCACTTTATTCATATAAAGGTTCATGGAACGATCTCCCTTTGCCGCAGGAGTCATCGGCTGGTCGATATTGCTCATAGTTCCGATGATATATTTCGTCATGTCTCGGTCACTCACCGTAAAGTTCTCCAAATACTCTACTACACCTTCATAAACCTCCATAGTGCGTTTCAGATTCGGATCGCGATAGGATACAAAATATCCATCCCCAATGCGTGTAAAATTACTCATGCAGCCATATGCACCGCCTTTCACACGGATATTCTGCCACAGATATTCATAACTTAAAATAACTTTTAAAATCTGCAATGCTCCGGTGTAGGAAGCCCCGCCGTCAATAAAATTGCCGGTCCTTGCTACATACTGAACTTTCGAGGCGGTCTTGAATCCCTCATTTTTCTTTTCACAGTGAATAATACATCTTTCTTCTTCCCATGACTCCTTCACATTATTCTTCAACGAAACATTGTCCAGTTTACCTTTCAAGTTCTGAATCATCGTTTCGATACCTTCAAGCCCTTCTTTTGCAGCAGTGTAGCTGAACATCAGGTGATCAGATCTAAATATTTTCTTCGTCAGCATTTCAAGGCAATGCACCAGATGATCTTTTTCCTCTTCGAAATGTTCCTCTATCTGTTTCACCTTCTCAAAAAATTCAATTCCACTTGTCATATCTTTAAGCTTCGCAGATGGTGAGGCATAAGACATTGCCCGAAGCGCCGCCGTTGTATGTCCTGCAGACTGAAATTTCATCAAAAGTCTGGATTTTAACATGGCAAGGATCTCTTTCAATCGTTTCGTATCGCCAAGCTTCGATTCTGTCAAAATCTCCTCCATCATCTCAAACGCAATCGGAAGTTTCTCGTACAGTGCCTTCATCTTCACTTCAAACGTTGACTTAAATTCTTTCTCCCGAACTTTCGTCACATCTGAATACAGTTCTAAAGAAGTGCCAATCCCTCCTGTATGCACATTAATCTCATTAAATAACTCACCATACTCATAATGATTGGTATCAATAATTCCAAGCACAGATTGCAAGATTCCTACATATGGAAGCATTTCTTCCGATACCTCAGACAAATCAAACATTGCATCCAGATAACCGATTCCATTCGTCTCAACCTCATGAAAAATAACCGGAACTCCCGCAATACACATTTCCTCATTTATAATCGGTTCAATCTCTCTGGAAATATCTTCTCTTTTCAACACCGGAATCTTTGCCAGATCTTCTTCGCTGTCCTCAGCAGATTGATACTCTTCCAACGTCTCTGTACGCTCTACCAGTTTTTCCTGTTCTTCTCTGCTAAGACTGGCCTTATATGCCTGAAGGCTTTCCTCCAGTTCTTTATCCATACGGGCGGTACGTCCCTTTTCCGGTTTAACAATCACAATAGCGCCATGTGTATTATCAAGAATATACTTCTGAATCAAATCTTCATAATAACGGGTTCCTACTTGTTTTTTCAAAAATTCAAAGGTATCTAATGCCTCAATATGAATGAACGGTTTTTCATCATCATAAAGCCAACTGTCCATGAGCTGCAGTCCATACATAAGTCCCTTCGGATAATTCCCAAAATCAGCCTCACGATAACGGAATTCATGATAATTAATTCCAGCCTCTAACGCCTTTGTATCAATCCCCTTTTTTACAAGACCGTCAAGCACATCCTCAATCATTTTCACAAATGCTTCTTTTTGCTCTACGTTTGCATTTTTAGAAACAATAGAGAAAATAGGCTGATAAATTCCATTGTCGTAAGACCCCATAATGTCTTTTCCTATCCCTGCATCCGTAAGGGCTTTTTTAAGCGGTGCACCCGACGCTGAAAGCAGCGCATAATCCAGAATCTGGAATGCAAGATACAATTCTTTGTCAAGACTGGTTCCAATTACTTTATTATAGGAAAGATATGTGTTATCCTCTTCCGATTCCTCACTGGCAATAGAATACGTAATCTCCTTTTCTGCTATTTTATTAAACGGCTTTTGCAGACGAATTTCAGAATCTACCATATCCATATCAAAGGAAGACAGGTACTCTGTATCCAGCCAGTTTAATTTCTCCTCAATGTCCAATTTACCATACAAATAAATATAACTGTTGGATGGATGATAATACCTTCTGTGAAAATCCAAAAACTGCTCATACGTAAGCTCCGGAATCACCTCCGGATCACCTCCGGATTCATTTGCATAAGAAGTATCCGGAAATAATGTATTTAACACTACTCTGTCCAACACCCCTTCCGGCGAAGAAAATGCACCTTTCATCTCGTTGTACACAACACCATTGTATTTTAACTTATCCTCTACAGACTCAAGCTGATAACTCCAGCCCTCCTGACGGAAAATCTCCTCATGCTCATAAATATTCGGATAAAGCACTGCGTCCATATAAACATGCAGCAAGTTCTGAAAATCCTTATCGTTACAACTTGCCACCGGATAAATAGTCTTGTCCGGATAAGTCATAGCGTTTAAAAACGTATTCAACGAACCTTTCACCAATTCTACAAACGGATCTTTCGCCGGGAAATTTTTAGAGCCGCACAATACCGAGTGCTCCATAATATGCGGAACTCCCGTACTGTCTGACGGAGGCGTCCGAAAACCGATACTGAACACTTTATTATTGTCGTCATTCTCTATATATACAACTCTCGCTCCACTTTTTTCATGGCGCAGGAGATAACCTTTCGCTTTAATACCTTCGAGATTTTCTTCTTTTAACAATTTATAATTTTTGACATCTGCAATACCCATATATGACCGTTTCTCCCTTCTCATTAACTTTACTCTTGTTATCACTTTATTGTACCTAATTTTTCCCATTCTAACAAGCTGTTAATCTGTCTTTTTTGATTTTATACTGTAAGGTTACAATTGATGTGACACCTTACCTCTATACAAAAACGGTTGAGTCC
>CAJTRE010000046.1 GCA_910578495.1 uncultured Dorea sp. | reverse complement strand
TATTATCAAGTTGCTCTATAACAAGGATGTCTGCAAATGCTCATCCTGCGGAGGGAACATCATTCCTCTGCCATCTGGCAGGTATTGCATAAGACTTGAGCCACACTTATTATGTTGAACACCAGTAGCTGAATATTTAAAAAAAAGCTTCCTATGGAGGCTTATTCGTGGTGCGCTGGAAATGATTTTAAAAAATTCCTCTCCATATGCACAGGTATCCAACATACTGTTTTGCAAAGAGCGTCAAAATTGAAAGCCCATATACAGCGGCTACCCAGACGCGCCTTTGTTCAACCAGGAAAAATCGAAACTGATGCAAACGAAAGGGCAGTTATCGAAATATCAAAGCTGCTTTTTCGTTTGCACCACCTTCGATTCTTTCCTTAACGATTTATTTCCGATTGCCGGAGTATGCGATTGCACAGTATTGGAATGATATTAGCTCCGCGGCTCCCAATACAGATTTTGTCATCTACAATATCCCTCAGTTAGCAGGAGTTGCCCTTACAATGAATCTGTTCGCAGAGATGAGAAAGAATCCGAGAGTGATCGGTGTAAAGAATTCTTCCATGCCGGTGCAGGATATTCAGATGTTCAGAGAGGCGGCCGGAGAGGATTATATTATTTTTAACGGTCCGGACGAGCAGTTTATGAGCGGACGCGTCATCGGAGCAGAGGGCGGAATCGGTGGAACTTATGGTGTAATGCCGGAGCTTTTCTTAAAGATGGACGAGTATGTAAAAGCAGGTGATATGGAGAAAGCAAAAGAAGTTCAGTATGCAGTTAATGCGGTTATTTACAAAATGTGTTCTGCAAAAGGCAATATGTATGATGTAATCAAAGCCATCTTAAAAATCAACGAAGGTCTGGAACTTGGCAGTGTAAGAAAACCACTTCCTTCTCTTGTGGACACAGATTACGCAATTGTTGAAGAGGCGGCTAAGATGATCCGCGATGCGAAAACTAAGTTTTTAGGATAATTTGGAAGGAGATATTATGCAAGGATTTACAGTTATTGATTTAGCGATATTAGTCATATATTTGGCGGCGGTATTGTTTGCCGGCCTTCACTTCGCAAAGAAAGAAATGAAGGGAAAAGAATATTTCAAAGGTGATGGAACGGTGCCATGGTGGGTAACTTCCGTATCCATCTTTGCAACATTGTTGAGCCCGATTTCTTTTTTGTCTCTTGCGGGAAATTCCTACGCAGGCACATGGATTATGTGGTTTGCACAGCTTGGAATGCTGCTTGCAATTCCGCTTACCATTAAGTTCTTCTTACCGATTTATAGTAAGCTTGACATTGATACGGCGTATCACTATTTGGAACTTCGGTTTGGAAGCAAAGGACTTCGTGTACTCGGAGCAGTTATGTTCATCGTATATCAGGTAGGACGTATGTCCATTATAATGTATCTGCCTTGTATGGTGCTTGGAAGTCTGACCGGAATCAGTGTAAATGTACTCATTATCATTATGGGTATTATCGCGATCATCTACTCATACACAGGCGGATTAAAATCTGTACTTTGGACGGACTTCATTCAAGGCTCTGTACTTTTGGTTGGAGTAACGTTTGCATTAGTATTCCTCCTTGTACATATCGAGGGAGGAATGGGATCAGTTGTGCTGGCTCTCACATTCGGAGAAAAATTCCTTGCGCCGGATCAGCCGATCTTTGACGCGAACATTTTAAAAGACAGCGTGTTTATCATGATTGTAGGAGCTGGCTTCAATACGATGGGTTCTTACGTATCCAGTCAGGACATTGTACAGCGTTTTACAACAACGACAGATACAAAGAAATTAAATAAGATGATGCTTACAAACGGTGCATTATCTATCTTTATTGCAACCGTATTCTACCTGATCGGTACTGGATTATATGTATTCTATATGCAGAATGAACTTCCTCCGGCAGCAGCGCAGGATCAGATTTTCGCCTCCTATATTGCATTTGAACTTCCCGTAGGTATTACAGGACTTCTGCTTGCGGCGATTTATGCGGCGTCTCAGTCGACGCTTTCTACAGGGCTTAACTCTGTGGCGTCAAGCTGGACGTTAGATATTCAGGCGCGTCTTACGAAGAAAGAGTTAAGCTTTGAAAAACAGACGAAAATTGGCCAGTACGTATCTTTGATTGTTGGTATCTTTTCCATCGTTGTTGCAATGGTTCTGGCAAACGGTGGAGTAAAATCTGCATATGAGTGGTTTAACGGATTTATGGGACTGGTACTTGGTATCTTAGTCGGAACATTTATCTTAGGAGCATTTACCAAGGTGGCAAATACATTCGGAGCGACACTTGCTTTTATTGCGGCATCTGTTGTAATGGTAGGGATCAAATACTTCGTACCGGCAGAAGCGGTATCAATCTGGTCTTACTCACTTATCTCCATTGCAGTATCTCTGATTGTGGGTATTCCTGCAAGTATAATCTGGAGAAAAGTTAAGGGCGATACCTCTGTACCGGCGCCAAATACAACTATTTTTAAAGAGAAGTAAGAGGAGAGAGGACATATGATATTCGGGAACGTAAAGAATTTGTGTGAGTACCCATTTCTTGAGGGGCGCGTGAAAGCATGTTTCAAATATTTGGAAGAGCATGATCTTACGAACTTTGAGAAAGGCTGTTATGAGATTGACGGTAAGCATCTGTTCGTAAATATTGTAGAATATACGACAACGACTCCGAAAGAAAGATTCTGGGAAGCGCATAGACAATATCTGGATCTTCATGTTATGCTTCGTGGAACAGAACAGATTGACTTAAACTTCATTCAGAACATGGATGTAAAAGAGTTCGTGAAAAAGGATGATTTCCTACCAATGGACGGGGAGAAAAATAGTTCTGTCATTTTAACAGACGGAGACTTCCTCATCTGTTACCCAAGCGACGGGCATCGTACGGCGGTAGCTGTAGACAGACCGGAGACGATAAAAAAGGCGATTTTTAAAGTAGAAATCTAAAATGGCATGAGGCAAAACGGGAAGGAATTTCCGGCTTTGCCTTTTTGCGATATATATATTATAATGATACTATAAAGTGCGGAGCAATCCGTAGGTATCATAATTGAAACTTGAAACAATAAGCGAAAAGCAAGGAGCGATTATGAATAGATATGTAAGTATTGACATTGGTGGAACGGCTATCAAATATGGTCTTATAGATGAAGAAGGAAATATTGTCAAACGACAAGAAATGCCAACGGAGGCTTCCAAGGGAGGAAAGCATATTCTTCAAAAGGCGGTGGGAATCGTAGAGGAATTTCAGAAGACAGAGAAAATCAGCGGAATCTGCATATCCACAGCAGGCATGGTAGATACCGAAAAAGGAGAAATTTTCTATTCTGCGCCGCTGATACCGGAGTATGCCGGAACACAGTATAAAAAAGTGATGGAAGAACGTTTTCATGTACCATGCGAGGTAGAAAATGATGTGAACTGCGCAGGGCTTGCAGAGTATGTTTCCGGTGCGGCAAAAGGAAGTTCGATTTCTGTAATGCTTACCATAGGTACGGGGATTGGAGGCAGCATGGTTGCAAACGGCGAGGTGTTCCATGGATTTAGCGGAAGCGCCGTTGAAGTTGGTTATATGAATATACCCGGCGGTGATTTTCAGGATCTGGGAGCCGCCAGTGTCTTGACTAAAAAAGTGGCGGAGAGAAAAGGCGAGGATATCAGCCGTTGGAGCGGCCGTCGTATATTTGAAGAGGCGAAAAAAGGCGATGCTATCTGCATACAGGCGGTCGATGAACTGGCTGATGTTCTGGGAATGGGGATTGCCAACATCTGTTATGTAGTAAATCCGGAAGTGGTTGTACTCGGTGGAGGAATCATGGCCCAGGAAAAATATTTGCGGGAGAAGATTGAATGTGCAGTAGACCGTCATCTGATCTCAAGCATCCGCAGGCATACTCGGATTACATTTGCGAAACACAGAAATGATGCCGGAATGTTAGGGGCATTTTATCATTTTATACATTGTCGGAAGAAAGCGTGATGGCATGGAGTTTTATACAAAATCGGTGATTCCTGTTATAGAATCGAACTATGACAATTTTACGACCGTAGAGAGAAATATTGCAGACTTTTTCATACAGAACCGAAAGAAGATGGATTTTTCAGCAAGAGCGATAGCAGAACACCTCTATGTGTCGGAAGCGTCGCTGTCTCGGTTTGCGAAGAAATGTGGATACAGAGGTTATCGAGAATTTGTGTATCAGTATGAGGAAACTTTTGTTGAAAAGAAAGAATCTATGACGGGAAATACTCGATTGATTCTTTATACTTACCAGGAACTTCTGAATAAAACTTACAGTTTGATTGATGAAGGGCAGATTGCCAGAATCAGTAAATATCTGCACCGCGCAGAGAGGGTGTATGTATGTGGAAAAGGAAGTTCTGGAATCGCGGCCAGCGAGATGGAATTACGGTTTATGAGAATTGGTGTGGATATTGATTCTATACAGGATACAGATCAGATGAAAATGCGGGCGGTGTTTCAGGATAAGAGTAAGCTTGTATTTGGGATCAGTATCAGCGGCTCTACGGAAGAAGTATTGTATTTTCTGAAAGAAGCGCATAAATGCGGAGCGAAAACGGTATTAATTACTGCGCAGAACAAAGAGGAGTTTGAAGAATACTGTGATGAGGTTTTCCTAATTCCTTCGCTTAAGCATTTGAACCATGGAAATGTGATTTCGCCCCAGTTTCCGATTTTGTTGGCAATTGATGTTATCTATTCTTATTATGTGGAGAAAGATAAATATATAAAAGAGGTATTGCATGACCATACGCTTCGCGCCCTGCAAGAGGGAAAAGGAGTACGAAGAGGTATGATTGAATAATAAAGGAGGTTGTGTCATGGTTATAAAAAATGTAAAGGTCTTTACAGAAGAAAAGAAATTCACAGACGGAGCAGTCCGCGTGACAGAGGATGTTATTGTAAATGTTTATGAAGGAGAGGAATGTGACGATATCGCTGTCGGAGCAGAAGAAAGAGTGATAGACGGCGAGGGTAACTACGTGATTCCGGGATTGATCGATCTTCATTTTCATGGATGTATGGGGTATGACTCCTGTGACGGGACGAAAGAAGCGCTGGAGGAAATTGCAAAATATGAGGCTTCAAAAGGCGTTACCGCTATTTGTCCGGCAACCATGACGCTGTCGGTAGAAGAGTTGGAGCATATTTTAAGTGTTGCGGCAGAGTATAAAAAAGAGGCGGAGAATTCGGAAGATGCTTATACAAAAGCAGATCTTATTGGTCTGAATATGGAGGGGCCATTCATCAGTCCAATCAAAAAGGGGGCACAGAATGACAAGTATATTCTTCCATGTGACGAGGTTGTGGCACAGAAGTTTTTGGATGCGTCTGAAGGGCTTGTGAAATTCATCGGAATTGCGCCGGAAGAGAGTGAGAATTTTACTTCATTTATTAAAGATATGAAAGAGAAAGTGAATCTTTCCGTAGCGCATACGAATGCGGATTATGAAACGGCGAAGGCGGCATTTGACGCGGGTGCAGATCATGCAGTTCACCTTTATAATGCGATGCCGTCCTTTACCCATCGTGCACCCGGTGTTGTAGGAGCGGTGGCGGACAGTGAGCATGTGACGGCGGAGATGATATGCGACGGTGTACACCTTCATCCGGCGGCGGTCCGCGCTACTTTCAAGATGCTGGGAGAAGACAGGATTATTCTGATCAGTGACAGTATGCGGGCCACAGGAATGCCGGATGGGAAATATACGCTTGGTGGATTGGATGTCAATGTTGTGGGGAATCGTGCCACATTGGCATCTGATGGAGCCCTTGCCGGTTCTGCTACGAATTTGATGGACTGCGTGAAGACGGCAGTAAAGGATATGAAGATTCCACTTGCCACAGCGGTTGCCTGTGCGGCTATGAATCCGGCGAAACGGTTGGGAGTCTATGATAAATATGGTTCCATTTCAGAAGGAAAGAAAGCGAATCTGGTATTCCTTGATGAAGAACTTACTGTAAAAACGGTGATAAAAGACGGAAAAGAGATTTAATACTATAAATGACAAAAAAACGAGAATACGTGAAAATAGAATTGAGGATTTTGTATGGTAATAGAAAGCAGCAGTGAAAAAGATACCTATGGGCTTGGATTTTTGCTGGGACAGAAGGCAGATGCGGGTAAGGTCTATACATTGGTCGGAGACTTGGGTGTGGGAAAGACCGTATTTACCAAAGGACTGGCGCAGGGGCTTGGAATCCGGGAATCGGTCAGCAGTCCGACATTTACTATTGTGCAAGTATATGAGGAGGGGCGTCTGCCGTTCTATCATTTTGACGTCTATCGTATCGGTGATGTAGAAGAGATGGACGAGATCGGCTATGAAGATTATGTCTATGGCGAGGGTGTGACTTTAATTGAGTGGGCGGATCTCATTGAAGATATTCTTCCGAAACACTATACGGAAGTGAAGATTGAAAAGGATTTGGAAAAAGGATTTGATTATCGGAGGATCAGTATATGCGAATATTAGCATTAGACAGTTCCGGTCTTGTTGCCAGCGTGGCGGTGGTGGAGTCCGGGCAAGATTCGTTAGAAGAACAGACAATTGCAGAATATACAGTAAATTATAAAAAGACACATTCTCAAACACTGCTCCCTATGCTGGATGAGGTGTCAAAGATGATAGATCTGGATCTTAGTACGATTGACGCAATTGCTGTGGCGGCGGGGCCGGGCTCTTTTACCGGACTTCGTATTGGAGCGGCGACTGTCAAGGGACTAGGGTTAGCGCTTTCGAAACCGTTAATTCATGTTCCGACACTGGAAGGACTGGCATATAACCTGTGCGGTGTGGGCGGGCTCGTCTGTCCGATTATGGATGCCAGAAGAGGACAGGTGTATACGGGGATTTATCGTTCTCGTAGAGGCATAGAGGAGCTGGAAGTGGTGGAAGACCAGATGGCGGTGAGTATTGAAGAATTAAGCGAGAAGCTTTGCGGTTATGGGGAGGCGGTCACGTTTCTTGGAGATGGTGTTCCGGTATTTCGTGAAACTTTAAGAGAGCTTTTAAAAGAATGTGATATTTATTTTGCGCCGGCAAACATGAATCGTCAGAGAGCAGCATCTGTAGGAGTATTGGCGATTCGCTATTACGAGGCCGGGAAGATTGAGACGGCAGCAGAGCACCGGCCGGATTACCTGAGGGTTTCTCAGGCGGAGAGAGAAAGGAAGGAGAGATTAGGGCATGATTAGATTTCAGTGTGATTATGCGGAGGGCGCGCACCCTTTGATTTTAAAAAAGATGGAGGAAACTAACTACGAGCAGACGGTAGGTTATGGAAATGATCCGTACTGTGAGAGTGCAAGGCAGAAAATTCGGGCGGCTTGCAAGGCTCCCGAGGCGGATGTACATTTTCTGGTAGGCGGTACACAGGCGAATTTTACAGTTATAAGTTCTGTGCTTCGTCCACATCAGGGCGTTGTATCAGCGGTGACGGGACATATCAATGCGCATGAGACCGGAGCGGTTGAAGCGACCGGACATAAGGTGCTCACTCTGCCGAGTGATGATGGAAAGATTACGGCGGCGCAGGTAAGAGAACTGTATGAGGCACATTGGAGTGATTCAGATCATGAGCATGTTGTACAGCCGGGAATGGTATATATTTCACATCCAACGGAGAATGGAACGCTTTACAGTAAAGAAGAGTTAGAAGAGATGTATGCCGTTTGCCGGGAATTGGGACTTCCGCTTTTTATGGACGGAGCGAGAATGGGCTACGGTCTTATGTCACAGACAAGTACACTGACGCTTGCAGATATTGCCGGATTGACAGATGTATTTTATATTGGCGGAACAAAAGTGGGAGCGCTGTTTGGCGAGGCGGTTGTGATTACGAATCCCGTTCTTAAAAAAGATTTCCGTTATCTAATCAAGCAGAATGGCGGTATGCTGGCAAAAGGAAGACTTCTGGGAATCCAGTTTGATACGCTGTTTACAGACGGTCTGTATTATGACATTTCTAAATATGCAGATGAGTTGGCGATGCGGTTAAAAGAGGCGTTTGTGAAGAAAGGGTATGGACTTCGTTACGATTCTTACAGCAATCAGCAGTTTCCGATTCTTCCGAATGACCATATGGAGAAATTGAAGGAAAAGTATTCTTTCGGTTTCTGGGAAAAGACAGACGAAGAGCATACGGCAGTCCGTTTCTGTACAAGCTGGGCAACTAAAGAAGAAAATGTACAGGCGTTGATTGCAGATATTGAGGCGCTGTAAGTCAAAGACGAATATGGTATAGTAGATAAATCTTGTTGTGAATGTAGTGAAGTAGCATGAATAGAAGTAATATGAATAGAAGTAGTAGAGATAATGTTGAACTGCAGACAGGGCTTCTGTGTGGAGAGAAAGCGGTGGAATATGAAGCGCAGATAGAACGGATAGAACGGCTGGCTTTTCCAGATCCATGGAGTGTAAGAAACATTCGGGAAACTCTGGAGCAGAACCGCTATCTGAATCTAGGTGTATGGAAAGAGGGGATACTGTGTGGGTATCTGTTCTTTTCGTATGTGCTGGACGAAGGAGAGATTGTGCGGATTGCAGTAGATCCGTCTGTACGGCGGAAAGGGGCTGCCACACAGCTTTTTCAAGAACTTAGAAACTGCTGTATGGAAAGACAGATTTCTAAAATCATGCTGGATGTAAGAGCGGACAATATTTCTGCCATTTCGTTTTATCATGCAATGGAGTTCGAAGTAGACGGATGCAGAAAAAATTTCTATACGAATCCAACGGAAGATGCTATACTAATGAGTTGTAGGATTGGATAATAACTGGCAGTGCTGTCAGCACTTTCCACTAGGAACTATGATTGGCAGTCGTTATAATGTAGGCGTAACTGTTAAGAAAAAAGATAACTATTATATCCTGTCTGATAAACCAGCGGACAGTGGGATAGTTGCAGGAGGAATTGTATGCGCCAGTATAAGACACAGATGAAAGAGACAATAGAAGTAGAAAAGATCATTTGTAACAAATGTGGAAAAGAGATTTTTGTCTATAAAGGGGTTCCCTCAGAGGATGTTCTGGAAGTGGAGAAACGCTGGGGATATTTTTCTGAGAAGGACAACCGAGTAGACAAGTTTGACCTCTGTGAAGCGTGTTACGATGAGTTGATAGAAAGTTTTAAGATTAAACTTGGAAATTGAGGTAAGATATGTTAGATGTATGTTTGTTGGGAACCGGAGGGATGATGCCGCTGCCGTATCGGTGGCTGACCTCACTGATGGTAAGATATAATGGCAGCAGTATTCTGATTGACTGTGGTGAAGGAACGCAGATTGCGGTTAAGGAAAAAGGCTGGAGTTTTAAGCCTTTGGACGTCATCTGCTTTACACACTATCATGGGGATCATATCAGCGGTCTTCCAGGGCTTTTGCTTACTATGGGAAATGCAGATCGGACAGAACCTTTAACGCTCGTTGGGCCAAAAGGACTGGAACGAGTAGTGAATGCGCTGCGGGTGATTGCACCAGAACTTCCCTTTTCCATCAAATATATCGAAATAACAGAGCCGGAGTGCATGTTAGAGATGAATGGTTATCGGCTGAAAGCGTTCCGCGTCAATCATAATGTGACATGCTATGGTTATACGATGGAGATTGACCGGGCGGGTAAATTTGATGTGGAGAGAGCGAACGCCGCGCATATTCCACAGAGGTACTGGGGAGTTCTGCAAAGAGGCGAAACGGTGGAATGTGAAGGCCTCACCTATACGCCGGACATGGTGCTCGGCCCTGCGAGAAAAGGAATTAAACTGACGTACTGTACAGACACAAGACCGACAGATTCGATTGTAAAAAATGCGAAAGGTTCGGATCTTTTTATCTGTGAGGGAATGTATGGAGAAAAAGATAAGCAGAAGAAAGCAAAAGAGTACAAGCATATGACATTTTATGAAGCTGCGGAGCTTGCCCGGGCCGCGGAAGTAAAAGAAATGTGGCTGACGCACTATAGCCCGTCTTTAACAAAGCCGGAAGAATATATGGATGATGTGCGGGCTATTTTCCCAAGTGCAATCGCGGCAAAAGATAGACGTTCTGTAGAACTTACATTTGAGTAACGGGTTGAAAAAGAAAGGTATGACGATGGACGAGAAGAAAGAGGTATTGATTCTTGCAATTGAAAGCTCCTGTGACGAAACGGCGGCAGCAGTTGTAAAAAATGGAAGAGAAGTATTGTCTAATATTATTTCTTCCCAGATTGATCTGCATACATTGTATGGGGGTGTAGTTCCGGAAATTGCTTCCAGAAAGCATATTGAGAAGATAAATCAGGTCATCGAAGCTGCGTTAGATGAGGCGGACACATCACTGGAAGATATAGATGCGATTGGGGTTACGTATGGTCCGGGGCTGGTGGGCGCATTGCTGGTTGGAGTGGCGGAGGCAAAAGCGCTTGCATACGCTGCAAAGAAACCACTAGTTGGCGTACACCACATTGAAGGGCATATTGCGGCGAACTTTATTGAACACAAGGAATTGGAGCCGCCGTTCTTTTCTCTGGTTGTATCCGGGGGACATACACACTTGGTTCGTGTGAAAGATTATGGAAAGTTTGATATTATCGGAAGAACAAGAGACGATGCGGCAGGTGAGGCATTTGACAAGGTGGCGAGAGCAATTGGCCTTGGTTACCCGGGAGGACCTAAGATTGATAAAGTTTCCAAAGAGGGCAATCCGGATGCGATCACATTTCCGCGCGCACATGTAGCGGATCATCCTTATGATTTCAGTTTCAGCGGTGTAAAATCAGCGGTGTTAAACTATATTAATGGATGTCAGATGAAAGGGGAATCTTATTGTCAGGCAGATATTGCGGCGTCTTTCCAGAAAGCGGTGACGGATGTTCTTGTGGCAAATGCGATGCATGCAGTAGAAGAGTATGGTGTGGATAAATTTGCAATTGCCGGAGGCGTTGCCTCTAACAGTGCTCTTCGAAGTGCTATGCAAAAAGCTTGTGAAGAAAAAGGTGTAAAATTCTACTATCCCTCTCCGGTCTATTGTACGGATAATGCTGCGATGATTGGTGTGGCGGCATATTATGAGTATAGGAATGGTACAAGGCATGGGTGGGATTTAAACGCAGTGCCGAATTTGAAATTGGGAGAACGGTAATGGAATGTAAAAAACATTGTACTGCCATTGTACTGTGCGCAGGACAGGGAAAACGAATGGGAACAAACGTACAGAAACAATATATCGAACTTTTTGGAAAACCGGTTATCTTTTATACGCTGTCGGCATTTCAGAACAGCAGTATCATAGACGATATTGTTCTTGTGGTAGGGCGTGGGCAGGAAGACTATGCCTATGGTGAGATTGTGCAAAAATATGGATTTACAAAAGTGAAGTCTATTGTACCCGGTGGAAGTGAGCGTTATGCTTCTGTATGGCAGGGCTTGAAAGTAGTGAAAAGCGGCGTTCTTGGAAAAGAAAGTCTGGAAGGTTATGTCTTTATCCATGATGGCGCAAGACCGTTTGTGGACGAGGCGATATTAAAGCGTGCATATGAGACAGTGAGTAAAAACAAAGCGTGTGTTGCAGGAATGCCAAGCAAAGACACAGTGAAACTGGTGGACGAAGAACAGTTCGCAGTTACAACACCGGAGCGCAGATACGTATGGATGATTCAGACGCCGCAGGTATTTGAAGCGTCTTTGATCATAGAAGCATATTTTCAGTTAATGCGGGAAGAATACATTAATGTGACAGATGACGCTATGGTGGTGGAACAGATGCTGAAGCTTCCGGTGAAACTGTTTAAGGGCTCTTATGAGAATATCAAGATTACCACACCAGAGGATTTGGGGATAGCAACATCATTTTTAAGTAACTATTCAGCCATGCGCTGATATAGCAGACGGGATGTGCAAGCTTGCTTGCAACAGACTGTATGATATGATTAGCATATGGCGTTTAGCCATAAACGAGAGCTTTAGCTGCGTTAGCAGCGTAAAAGACTGTATAACAGACGAAGCTCGAGTTGTTATGGCTGAATAGTTACATTTTTTTAAAAATAGTTATTGACGGAGCGGAGGTTGTATGATAAAATACAACTTGTCGTTAAGGAAATTAACGCAATTAAATATGTGGAGAGGTATCGAAGTGGTCATAACGAGGCGGTCTTGAAAACCGTTTGTCCGAGAGGGCGCGTGGGTTCGAATCCCACCCTCTCCGCTTGAAAAAGAGTTTTGCGAAAGCAAAGCTCTTTTTTGCACATAGATTTCTGATAGCGCTTGTGAGAAATATTCGTTTATATTATAATATAATTCTAGATTGGTGTTTTTGCGTTGGCAAAATATAAGAAAAAAAGGAGAGAATGAATATGAAGTGTAAGTTTTGTGGATTAGATATGCCGGAAGAAGCGACAGTGTGTCCGTTTTGTGGAACCCCGGTACACTCGTCAGAAGAAAATCAGATTCCGGAGCAGAAAGAGACAACTGATGAGGGTAAAGAGGCAGGAAATGAACAGCTTCATGGAGGAACCTATAGTTATCAGCAGGATTTTGAACAAAAATATAACCATACATATCATCAAAATAACGGACAGTATCAGAATCCGGGTATGTATAATATGAACGGTCCCGGGCAGGAGATGAAGCCAGTGAATAGTACGCCTTATATGATATTCGCTGTATTTACAACGCTTATGTGCTGTCTTCCATTTGGTATTGCGGCGATTGTGTATGCAAGCAGGATTAATTCTCTTCAAAGAATGGGAGATTTTGCCGGAGCCAGTCAAGCGGCTAAAAAAGCGAAGACGTTTAGTATTATCAGCGCAGTGATGACATTAATTGTTATGATTGCTTATGGTGTGCTTTTTGTTGCGCTTCCGGATGATTTGGATTTTGAATCGGGGGTAAAGAATACGGAAATTTATTTCCCGGGAGCTGATGAAACTGACACAGATAAAAAAGAAACGGATAAAACCAGCGGTGGTCTTGAGGGTTCATGGGACAGCTATACAGTTTTGCTTGGGGATTCGGTTCTGAAACTTCCGGGAAAGCTGCAGGATATAGAAGCCGCAGGTTTTAAAATAGATGAAGATACAAATGTGGATGATTATGTGATAGATCCACATAAGATAAAAAGTGTATTTGTGAAAAATAATAAAGGTGTTTCTATTAAGATTGATTTATTAAATGACACAAATGAAATTCAGAAAATTGCAGATTGTAAGGTCAGCGGAGTCTACGTAGATGAATACAGTGTGGAAAATGAGGATTTTTCAATCGCATTTCCTGGTGGAATTGGAATCGGGACTTCGGAGAAGGAACTCCTTGACACATATGGTAAAGCCGCGGAACATTATGAGGGGGAGCTTGGCCACAGTTATGTGTGGTATAACGGGGATGATTATAGTAAGAAATGTCAGATTGAAGTGGCTGCAAAGAAAGTAATATGGATGGGTATGCAGTATACGAATTAGTGATGGCAGAGAGGTAGAAGTTTGTTGACAGAGATTAATGTGTGGAGAATGTCTGGAGATTGTATTGAATCAAAATATTAAAATATATAAAGAAAATTATGAAAATCTGCCCGGCAGATTTGTTGAGAAAATAGAGCGTGATATAAAATACTTGCTGAAGTCAGACATCACAGGTCTAAGAAAGGTATATCTTTTCGGCAGTTGTGCAAGGGGAGATGTTAGGAGCAGCAGTGATATAGATCTTATAGTAGTTACGGATCGGAAAATCAGTGACAGAGTTCTTGCTGCTGATATTCGCTGGTCATTGGATGAGCCAATAAATGGCGTCAGGACAGATGTGGTCTACAAAAATGAAGAAAGTGAAAGAATGCAGAGCGTTTTCGAGAATATTGTAAACTTTGAAAAAAAGCTGATTTTGGAGGTGGTTAGATGATAAAGAATACCTATCTGGATATTGCAGAGAATGATTTGCAATATTTAGAGTCTGTGCTCGCTGTGGGAAGCACATTTTATAATCAACTTGCAGTGCAATGTCAACAAGTTGCAGAAAAATATTTAAAGGGGTATCTCGATAAGGTTCTTGTCGAGGAGGATGTGGCTGATTTGCTGCGGAAACACAATATGAAGAAGATCGCTTCGAAGCTGAATGAAATGAGAGAGGGCTTGGAACTGGATACAATCGGGCTGGCATATCTGACAGACTTTTATTATGATGCAAGATATCCGGGGGATGATTTTTATAATGTAACCAAGGCTGACTTTGATAAGTGTCTCTCTGTTATGTACGATACTGTAAATAAGCTGAAAAGTGGGTTTTCATTGTGAAAATGAGGATAAAATGAAAATGAAGAAGAGAGTGCGTATTGCGGCGTTAATTATGGTATTTGTGTTGTCGGCAAACGTAGCCGCGGGCTGCAGTGCGAAAGAGAATCATGAAGATATAATTAAAAAATCAATAATCGAGGAACTTGACAGTGTAAAAAACATGGATGAAAAATTCCTGAATGAGTGTGTCGAGGCTGCCGGAGCAGATGAATTAGAAGCATTCGGCGTCGAACCAAAAGAGTTTGTAAAAGTCTATCTCGAAGATTTTGACTACATGCTGGGAGATATAATAGTAGAAGGCGAGAAAGCTACTGTAAAAGTAACACTTAAGTGCAAAGATTTTATAGCTTATGGTAAAGAGTTGGAGAAAGCTGTTGCGGAAATGTTTTCAGATTCAGGCAAAGAGAAATTGGCGGGAATGTCAGAAGAAGATCTTCGGGAAAAATTATCAACGCTCATTCTCGATTCTATGGCCAATCTGGAAACGAAAGAAACAGAGCCGATTCAAGTGGATTATGAACTTATTGATGATAAATGGGTATCGACATTGGAGTCTGAGCAGAGAATCACAAATGTTCTGTTTCCTGAATAAATTTAGCGAAACATGTAGATTTTCAAAATATGGCGCGGGCTGAATTGTTACTAAAAATGATGAAAATATAAAAAATAGGGGTTGACGGTAAGAATCAATTGTAGTATTATGTAAAAGTCGCACATATGAAGTGACAAAAACAGTCTGGAGAAATACCCAAGAGGCTGAAGGGGCTCCCCTGGAAAGGGAGTAGGTCGTTAATAGCGGCGCGAGGGTTCAAATCCCTCTTTCTCCGCTTGGCTGGAGGCTTGAGTTTAGTAGTTTGCATATGCAAAAAAATGTATAAAAAAAGGCATGTGAAAAATAATTGAAAAAAATTCAAAAAACTACTTGACATAATACGACGAGAAATGCTATTATATCTAAGCTGACTCGCGGAACACAGCAGACAGCAAACAACCAAGAACCTTGATAATTAA
>CAJTRE010000045.1 GCA_910578495.1 uncultured Dorea sp. | reverse complement strand
TTTTTCACAACGTTTTGTGCCTTGAGCGAAGCGAAAGGAATGGATATAAAAATGAAAAAGAAGGTACAGAGGAAGGCGCACCAGAGCAGGAAACTGTGAAATGGAACTATGGAACAAGTGGAAACGTACTTGTAACAATTGCGAATGAGAAAGGTTACTTCAAGGACGAAGGAATCACCATCGAGCCGGTAGAGGCGAACGCAAATGCAGACGCTATGACACTGCTTGCAACGGGTAAAGTAGATGTTGTATCTAACGCCGGTACATCGAACCCTCTCCAGCAGATTGCGTCCGGTGTGGACATTTCTGTATTTGGCGGCCATATGATTGAAGGGTGTATGCCCGTAGTTGCAAAGAAAGGCACTGAGTGGAAAGGTATTGAGTCTTTTATTGGTAAAAAAGTTGCCGTAAACCCAAGCTATTTTGCATTTACAGGTGCAGTTATGGAACTTGGATATGACAAACCGCTCGAAGCAGTTCAGTGGGAAACATATTCTGACTATAATGATGCATTAGCCGCTGTAGTACGTGGAGATGTTGAATATGCACTGATGGGAACAGGCCAGAATCTTGCGGTTCAGGAAATGGCCGCTAACGGCGAGATTGATATTGTAAGCTACCAGAGTGAGATTATGGAAAACTACTCTTGCTGTCGTATGGTTGCGCCGACAGAGTGGATTAATGAGAATCCAAACACTGTAAAAGCTGTTCTTCGCGCACTGCTTCGTGCACAATCGTACTATGAGGCGAACAAAGAAGAAGCAGTTTCTCTTCATGCAAAAGCCATTGATGCTACAGAGGAGTATGTCGGAGCTTATATGCTTGACGATAAGCACTACTTCGTAAGCGTTGATCCGTTAAAAGACGGAGTTGTTCGTGCGTGGGATATTCTGGA
This sequence comes from uncultured Dorea sp., assembly GCA_910578495.1. Classification (GTDB taxonomy): domain Bacteria; phylum Bacillota; class Clostridia; order Lachnospirales; family Lachnospiraceae; genus Dorea_D. The sequence continues at coordinate 15,596 of CAJTRE010000045.1, read as the reverse complement.
CAAGACAGGTTTCTTAGATGAGAACGCAAAAGAAATCAAGATTGAAGAACGTGTAAACACGACATTATACGAAGAAGCTCTTGCGGAGGCGAAAGAAAAATACGGCAAGGAAGCACCGGAATTTTACGAGGAAATGGCCGCTTTCTTTGCAGAACACAACAAATAAGAGAGAATAGCAGGGAGACAGATGTATGAATGCAATAAAGGAGTTTTTAAAAAAATATTGGATTACGTGTGGCATATTTGCCGGTTTAGTGTTGTTATATGTATTTTTGACGGCAAATAAACTGGTGAATCCCTATCTGTTTCCCTCAACAGATAAGATTAAAGCTGCCTTTATTGACAATAAAGATATGATGTTTGGAAATGCTGCGGCTTCTTTTAAGCTGCTCATTCCATCAATTATCTTTTCTTTGGTCATTGCACTGATATTAGGCACGATTATGGGAATGAGCAAGAGAATCCGAGAGATTCTCCATCCGGTGATCTATGCCTTCAGTGTGATTCCGTCCATCCTGTTGTCTCCGTTTGTGCTGCTTTTGGCGCCCACATTATTTTCGGCGTCTGTATTTCTGATTGTTTATAATATTGTATGGGCAACACTGTTTGCTACCATTACGGGTATTATGACCATTGATAAGCGGTATCTGGATAAGGCCGCAACGTTAGAAATCAAGGGGTTAAAAAGGGTAGTGAAAGTCATCCTCCCGGCGGCAAGTCCGTCCATCTTAGCGGGATTCGTAAACTCCCTCAGAAGTTCTTTCGTTATGTTGGTTTATGCGGAAATGTACGGAGCAGGAGAAGGGATGGGATATTTCGTTAAGAAATATGCAGAGCTTGGAATCTTCGCAAATACATGGGTAGGATTTGTGTTCATGGTAATCGTGTTGGTAATCGTAATGCAGCTTTTTGAGATGTTGAAGAAATATCTTTTGAAATGGACAATGTAAAGATATACTGCATGATTTAGTCTAAGAGTAAGAAAGAGAGTGTAAGCTCTCTTTTTTTGTTATCACATTTTAAGAAAAGTCAAAATATTGTAATGGAATTTTGTCCGGACACTTGTAGTATGTATTATGAGCTGAAATTTACATGTAACATAAAAAGAAAGGGTGAAAGGATGAAATATACAGGTTGGACAATATGCAATAATGAGTATGAGGCAGAGAAAAAGAGAAGCAGAGACGCTTTGTTCACGATAGGAAACGGATACTTTGGAATTCGTGGATTTTTTGAGGAAGATACGGAAGATGTAGACCGTCTTGGTGGAATCTATATGGCGGGGATTGTGGGAAGAGGCACTTATCCGGCATGGGAAGGAACAAGCAGAGAATTATGTAATGTAACGAATATCTTTCGTGTGAAGCTTTTGGCAGATAAGGAGAATATCCGTATTACGGATAAAGCGGAAGACTTTTATCAGATGGTAGATTTGAAAAGTGGAATGTATTCAAGAGGATATGTTTACACAACCAATAGTCATAAAAAAATAAAAATTTCCTTTGTGCGTTTTGCGAGTATGCACAATCGTCATCTCGCAGGCCAAAAGATAGAAATAGAAGCGCTCACCGATAATGTAGAGATACAGGCAGGACGTTTTCTGGATACCAATGTAACGAATTTGAATAAAGAGAGCTGTGAGCCTTATCCGATTCAGCCGGGAAGAAACCATATTATAGAAAGGGAAATATCTGGAAACCATGTAGTAACAACCTTAGATGATGTGGATAAGACGCGGCTTTATTTTGCACAACACTTAGAGTCCTGCGGAGAAAATCGGAAACAGGTTACAGATGAATTTGCTTGTGGAGAAACGGAGATTTTCGTTTTAGAAAAGGGTGAGAAACGGATTTTCACAAAAGTAGTATGTGCATATAATTCAAAATATGATAAAGAGCCGGAACAACAGATAAAGGCTTTTTTAAATGCAGATATATGTTATGAAGAAGAGTTGAGAAAACATACAGAAGCATGGAAAGAAAAATGGGACGTTTCTGATATTACAATTTCCGGAAATGAAGACGATCAGGCAGTTCTTCGATACAACATTTTCCATCTCTTGTGTGTATGTCCGGAGCATACGGACAAGCTCAGTATCGGAGCAAGAGGACTGACCGGAGAGATGTATGAGGGGTGTGTATTCTGGGATAACGAAATCTTTAAATTCCCGTTCTTTGTATATACCAATCCGGAAGCGGCAAGAAAACTCTTGATGTTCCGTTATCATACATTAGAAGCCGCCAAGAGACATGCGAAAAGAAATTGGTTTGAGGGGGCAATGTATCCGTGGCAGGTGTGTGAAAAAGGGATAGAGCAGACACCATACAATGTAGGCGCATATTATTCTATTCATGTTATTTCAGATATTGCTCATGCGGTACAGCAGTATTGGAATGTAACCGGAGATGACGAGTTTGTTTTAAAATATGGCGCTGAAATTCTCCTTGAGACTGCAAGGTTTTTTGCCGGTCGTGTAGATTATGATGAAGAGGCAAAAGCGTATGTAATTCGTGCAGTCAGAGGTCCGAATGAATACGATGTTATTGTAAATAACAACGCATATACGAATGTAATGGCAGTGGAGAATATGAAAACGGCTGAAAAGGCATTTCGGACTTTGGAAGAAAAATATCCGGAGGAACTTGAAAAATTTATAAATGAGCATAATGTAACGAAGGAAGAACGACAGAAATGGGAAGAAATTGGAAAAAATATTCTGATACCGTATGTGAAAAAAGATAAGCTGTATCTGGAAGATGACGCTTATTTAAAGAGGCGTCCGGTAGACATGAAGAAAGCCAAACCGACAGGAAAACGTATTATTGATACAACAATTCCATATGAAGCGTTGATGATGTATCAAGTATCCAAGCAGGCGGATGTGGTACATATGATGAATCTCCTTCCCCATATGTTTACTGATGAAGAAAAGCGGATTGCATATGAGTTCTATGAACCTAAGACCTGCCATGACAGCTCTTTAAGTTATTCTCAATACGGTGTAATGGCCGCGAACTTAAACAATGAAGAAGAGACATATAGATATTTTAGAAAAGCGGCATATCTGGATATTGATGACAGACAATTAAATACCATCAGCGGGCTTCATTTTGCTAATTTCGGAGGGACATGGCAGTTGGCGTATTTTGGATATGCGGGAATTTCGGAAGACAATAATGTTTTGTATATTAATCCGAATCTTCCGAAAGTGTGGAATGAAATGAAATTGACGGTTGTATTCCGCGGTAATCGTGTGAAAGTTTGTGTGAGTGATAAAAAACTTCAATTAGAACTTCAAAATAAACAAGGAGAGCTTTTCGTCAATGTAGACGGACGGGAATATAAGTTGACAGGAGAAGAGCCGAGAATTCAGATGGACAGATAAGGAGGAACTTATGCAGACGCAAAAAGAGATGGTCTATCCGATTGAACCATGGACAATTACAGAGACAAAATTTGATAAGGCTTTAAATTATCGGAATGAAACTACCTTTTCTTTATCTAACGGGTATATTGGCACACGAGGAACGTATGAAGAATCCTATGATTTTGATATTGATACCGGACTAGAGGGAAATTTTGTGAATGGCTTTTATGAGAGTGAAAAAATCCGATACGGTGAAGCTAATTTTGGTTCCCCACTTCTTAGTCAGTCATTGCTGAATCTTCCGAATCTGAAAGAAACGAAACTATATTTGGAAGATGAAGAGTTCGATATGGGGAAGGGAGAAGTTGAAGAATATAAAAGAGTTCTTCATATGAAAGAGGGTGTTTTAAGCAGACAGTTAATCTGGTGTTCTCCTGGAGGAAAAAAAGTCAGAATTGAAATTAAGAGACTCGTTTCTTTTGATATGAAAAATATTATGAGTATATGTTATGAGGTTACGCCGCTTAACTTTTCCGGAGAAATTACATTTGTTTCAAAACTTCAGGCAGACGTGGAAAACCACACGAGGAAAACGAATCCCATTGTAGATTATGGTCCGTTTGGGAGAAAGCTGGAGCCTTTAAAGCTATGGGGAGAAAACGGACAGTTATATTATAAAGGCATTACGAAGACGAGCCGGCTTGTAGCTGCATGTGGAAGTTTACATCATATTTTACCATCCAAACATCTGGTAAAAGAGATAGTGGACGTCCGGGAGTTGGAGGCGGCACTGCTTATGAAGGTATCAGCTTATGAAGGTAAGAAGATTACTCTGGAGAAAATGATTTGTTACGCTGCAAGTTTGGATATGAGTGCGGATAAATTGGATTCCTTTGTTGAGCAGACGTTAAAAACTGCCGCAGGAAAGGGATATTTACAACTGGAACAGGCGCAGAAAGTGTATATGAAAGAGTTCTGGAATGTAGCGGACATAGAGATTGAGGGAGAAGAAAGTGAAGCCGTACAACAGGGAATCCGGTTTAATCTTTTTCATATCTTACAAGCGGCAGGAAGAGACGGAAAAACCGGAATGGGAGCTAAAGGACTTTCCGGAGAGGGATACGAGGGACATTATTTCTGGGATACCGAGATGTATGTTTTGCCGGTGTTTATTTATACAGAGCCGCAAGTGGCAAAAAAATTGTTGGATTACCGTTACAATACATTGGAGCAGGCGCGCAAGAGAGCAAGAATTCTCGGACACAAAAAAGGAGCTTTGTATCCTTGGAGAACGATTAATGGGGAAGAAGCCTCGACCTATTATCCCCTTGGAACGGCACAGTATCATATTAATGCTGATATTGCATATGCGTTGTCGTTGTATTTACAGGTTACCGGAGATGTGGAGTATTTGAAAGAAAAAGGTGCCGAGATACTGATTGAGACTGCCAGGGTTTGGGCAGATGTAGGAAGTTTTGCCGAAAATAAAGGCGGTAAGTATTGTATTTGCAGTGTGACCGGACCGGATGAATACAATGTACTGGTTGATAATAATTTCTATACCAATCTGATGGCAAGAGAAAATCTGCGGGATGCAGTACAGGCGGTAAAATATTTTTCTGAGCATGACAGGGAAGCATTTAACGCATTAAAAGAGAAACTCTCTTTCTCAATGGCTGAACCGGAATTATGGGAACGTATTATCAAAAATATGTATTTCCCATATGATGAGGAGTGTGGAGTTTTTCCTATGGATGATGGATTTATGATGCGAAAGCCATGGGATGAGTCGCAAATTCCGGAGGAGAAACGTTCGTGGTTATATGAGAATTATCATCCGTTATTTATTATGAGACACCGGATGTCTAAACAGGCGGATGCAATCCTGGGTATGTATTTACACAGTAATCTTTTTACGGAGGAAGAACTTAGGCAGAATTATGACTTTTATCAAGAAGTGACCTTACATCATTCCTCGCTTTCTACGTGTATTTTTGGGATTTTGGCATGTCAGATCGGTTATTATAAAGAAGCGTATGAATATTTTTCACAGTCAGCCAGAATGGATTTGGATGATTATCATAATAACTTTTATGCCGGAATTCATGCCGCTAATATGGCAGGAACATGGCAGGCAATTGTAAATGGATTTGCAGGAGTCCGTTGTCAAAAATCTGTTTTAAGGTTCAAACCATGGATACCATATGGCTGGGAAAAATATTCGTTTAAAATCAGATTCCGCAATAATCTTTTGAAAGTTATCGTGTCAAAGGGACAATCAGAATTTATCTTGGAAAAAGGGAAAAATATCCGCTTTTTTATTGGTGGAAAAGAAGCTGCTATTAATGAAGAAGGAGGAAAATATATTGAAGAAATATAAAGCTATATTTTTTGACTGGGATGGAACGGCAGTTTTATCGAGGAAAGCTCCGGTAGACGAGGTGATTGTTCCGATGAAGAAACTGCTTGCTCAGGAAATAAAATTAATTATTGTCAGTGGAACAACCATTGAAAATATTGCCGGCGGAAAACTGAATGAATATTTTACAAAAGAGGAGCTTAAAAATCTATATATGGGACTGGGAAGGGGCGCATATAATTACGCTTACGATGAAGAGGGACAACCTTATCTTTTATCTCATAGGATTCCTGAAAAGGAAGAGTTGATGAAAATACACAGAGTTTGTTATGAAGTACATGAAATATTGTTTAACAATTATGATTTTCAGACAGATGTTCTATTCAGCCGTCCGAATTATTGTAAGATTGATCTTATGGTTGCGAATAGACGTGAAGAGAATCTGTTTTTTCAAGAGAGTGAATTGGAGATTTTGAAGAAAAATCTGGATGATTACGGATTTGCGGGAGGACTTACAGGGCTTGTAAAACTTGCAGAAAAGGTGGCAGATAAATATGGCATGAACCTTTCTGTAACTACAGATGCTAAGTATTTGGAAATCGGTGTATCATGTAAGAGTGATAACGTAAATCTTTTTTTAGATTATTTGTCTGAGAAATATGGAATCAATGCGGAAGATTGTACATTTTGGGGCGATGAATACATTGGATTGGATGAAGGACTTTTTGGAAGTGACAGTTATATGAAAACAGACTGTACGCGGAGGGGAGATTTCTTTGACGTGTCTGAGGCAAAAGGAAAGCGTCCGGACGGAGTGAAAGTTCTTGGCGGAGGAGTACAGACATTTATCCGGTTCTTGAGCGAACAGGGGTTGGATAATTAAATTCTTAAAATTCGCTGACATTTCTTAAAGTTATTTGCTGTAGAGAAAATGAAGTTCCCATAAAGAATAATAAAGAATAAAGAAATGGCATGATAGTGTAATGAAACAGGCAGGCATATTTTATAAAATGATTTCAACGTCAGATGAATGACACATCGAAAGAAAAGGAGGAAAATTATGAAAGCAAGAAGAAAAAGATTATTAGCAGCCGGTCTTGCGGTGGTTATGAGTATGTCACTTATAGCAGGATGTGGTTCTAATAAGAAAGAAGAGAAAAAAGCGGAATCAGACGGTGTTCTGACAATTGGATTCTGGGGATCTTCAGGAGAAGAAAAAGCAATTGCTGAGGCGGTGAAAGGTGTAGAAGATAAAGTGGAGGGTGTAAAAGAAGTTAAATTTGAACACTATTCTACAGTAGATGATTTCTTTAAGAAACTTCCGGGACAGGTTGCGGCCGGAACAGCGCCGGACATTGTTACCGTAACAAATGAACAGCACATTCCACTGATTAAAGAGGGTGTTTTTGAATCATTAAACGAGTATGATTTTGATCTTACGGGATATGCGCAGAATGCAATAGAGGCATGGACATATGAAGAAAATCTGTATGCGGTTCCGTTTACTTCCGCTCCATCTACATTCTCTATTAATACAGATATGTGGAAAGAAGCCGGACTTGATAAATATCCAACTACATGGGAGGAAGTTTATGAGGCGGCAAAAGTTCTCACAAAAGACGGCGTTGCCGGACTTTGTTTAGATATTGGAAATATCTATCATCCAACACAGTATATGAATTCTTTTGGCGGCGGCTGGAAAGATGGTAAAGATATTGCTTCCGCTGAGAATATTGCAGGACTTGAATATATTTTTAAAATGTTTGATGAAGGACTTGCTGTCACTGCAAAAGATGCAGGTATGACATGGGACGGTGAAGTATTTGCCGGAGAGAAATGTGCAATGTCTACAGGTGGAGCATGGTATGTAGCTACAATGAGAGAATCTGCTCCGGATGTGAACTATACCTTTGTTCCAATGCCAGGCGGAAATGGTAAAACAGGCTCTACACTTCACGTATATGGTGCGGCGGTAGTTAGTGGAACAGCAGACAAAGATATGGCTGCAAATGTGGCATACTACATGACAAGACAGGAAGCTCAGGAAAAACGTGCAGAAATTGTTGGAGAGAGACCAGCTCTTGAGGCTGCGCTTCCGGCATTCAGAGAGTTGAATCCGAACTTAAATGTCATTGATGATTATGTAGATACAGCTACAAGTTTTGGTTATCCGGCTGATCCAGAGTTCCAGACAGATTTTACAACAGCGTTAGAGAATCATATCTACAATGGCGATAAAACAAGTGCAGAAGATATTTTGAAAACGCTTGCTGAGAAATATGAAGGTTAATATTAATTGCATACTCTGAAATGAGGTAGGAGTCATGAAGAAAAATGGAAAGAAAGTGAAGGAGGCCGTTTCTTGGGATGAGAAGAGGGCCGGCCTCATCTTCATGCTCCCGGCGGCAATTTGCTGGGTGCTTTGGTTTTTTATACCATTTGTTCGGTCCGTATATTTGAGTTTTTTTGAATATTCATATCTGCGGCCGGATGAGAAAGTTTTTATCGGATTACAGAACTATATACAGATGTTTCAAGATCCCAAATTTATACTTGCACTGAAGAACACATTGCTTTTTGTTATCGTGACAGTGCCGGTTATGACGATGGTATCACTGGCTCTTGCAGTAATTTTGAATTCAAAATTCCGGGCAAGGGGAATTTTCAGGACAATTTATTTTATTCCTTATACGATTGCAGGAGTTGCAGTTGCGACTGTATTTATGTATCTGTTTGTAAAAGGAGGACTTGTTCAAGCCCTTCTTGTGAAAATAGGATTTCCAGATACAACATGGTATGCAGATGTAAAACTTGCCATGCCGTTTATTGGAATTTTATTCGTATGGCAGTTGGTAGGATTTTATATGATCTATTATCTCTCTGGAATGCAGACGATTTCAGATAATGTATATGAGGCTGCTAAAATTGATGGAGCCGGCGGATGGCAGACGTTTCGATATGTCACATTACCTTTGTTAAAACCCACAACATATCTGGTAGTCGTATACTCTATTATTCAGGCATTCCAGATATTTGATCAAATAGCGGCGGTGACAAGCGCAAGCGGCGGACTTGGTTCTCCGGCAGGCGCCACCAACACACTGCTTACATACTTTTATCAGAACAGTTTCCGCTATTATAAAGTTGGATATGGTTGTTCCATTGCAGTTGTTTTATTCTTAATCATTATGGTTGTTTCCTTGATACAGAAGAAATTAAGCAATTCCGGTGATTTGGATTAAAGGAGGAAGAAGATGAGTAAGAAAATGAAAAAGATTCCATTTTGGATTCTTATAACAGCATTGGCTTTTCTTTTCTTGGTGCCAATGATCTATGCAATTTATAACTCGCTGCTTCCGCTTGACAAAGTCAATAAACTGGTATCTCCAAGCGAGTTCACATTGGAGAATTACAAAAACCTGTTCGAAAATTATCCTGTATTTACATGGTTCAAAAATACAATCCTTGTAACGGTTTTAACGTTGGCAGGAGAACTTTTTACAGCACTTACCGCAGGGTACGCATTGGCAAAACTTCGATTTCCGGGAAGAAATGTGTGTTTTATGATTGTACTGGTTACATTAATGATTCCGTTTCAGGTATTATTGACACCATTGTATATCATGGTTTCAGATCTGGGATGGAATGATACGATAACGGGCTTGGTAGTTCCATTCCTGTTGAATACGCTTTATGTGTTCATGGCAAGACAGTATTATGTAACGATTCCTTCCGATATTTTGGAGGCAGCTAAAATTGACGGACTTGGAAGTATTGGGAGCTATATAAAAATTGTACTGCCGCTTTCCAAGCCGATCATTGCAACAATAACAATCTTTAATTTCGTACAATCTTGGAATGCGTATCTTGTACCGTCCACTTTTGTAAGCAGTGAAGAGAATTTTGTTCTTGTAGTAGGCTTAAATACATTGAAAGATACATATTTTAATCGACTGAATTTAACGATGGCAGGTGTCGTAGTAATTTGTATTCCGATTTTAGTATTATTTTTGCTGTTACAAAAACAGTTGATTCGCGGAATTGCCTCAGACGGTATTAAAGGATAATCAGTCTGTGAAGAAGAGAGCATAGAGTAGTCCCATAAAAGACCGGTGGTAACACAGCGGTCTTTTGTGTTATAGTAATTTTAACATTATGTGATCAGCAGAAAGGTGGATATACGGCATGAAGTTGAAGACAAGATTTAAGATTGCAATTATTATAATGATATTGAGCGTAGCAATCATGAATATGGCGATTGTATCGTTCTACATCAGCAATTCATTGAAGAAGAATTCAGAGCAGGCGATGCATTCCATCAATAAACAGAAAATGATCACAATAGAAAATCTACTGGATTCTTTTGTGACGATGACACAAAAACCACTGATTGATGAGTCTATGATGGATATTTTAGTAAAAGAATATGAGGAAAAACCGAATACAAGTGTCAGATATCAGATGTACGAAGATATTGATTTAATGGGAGAGCGTTTGTATTCAGAGATGTATTACCGGAATGAGTATATTTACGGAGTTACCATTTTTGTGGCTAATGATGGAAGAACGTACTATAAACAAAGGTCGGGAAAAAGATATTTGGAAAAAGATCCGGAATCTTTAGAGTGGTATCAGGAACTTTTGAAAACAGATGGGAAAGAAGCCGTACTGTTTCCGTATATGAAAGAAGATTTGTATTTGGGGGAAGAACCGATTATTGCAATCGGGAGGCTTCTTAAAAATCCAATGACTAATCAGATTGCGGGAGTGATACGCATCGATATTGCTGTGAAGGATCTGGGAAAAATCTGGGAAGACGACGAGATGGGTGGTACAACGAAAGTTGTATTTTTTGATAAAAACAAAGAGCTGTTATATACTTCATTTCCTGCGGAGAATTGGAAAAAGGAGTACGAGAAGCAAAGGAAAAAACATCTGGAAGTGATGACGGCTTCTGAACGGTATGGAGTATTCATCGCAACGCTTCTTACCAGAAATCAAATGTATGAAGAAGCTTATAAAGTTATATTTACAATTGTTGTTATTACTTTAGGAGGTATTTTGTTTTCTCTTTTTTGGGTGGAATTTATTTTGAATAAAAGTATGCAGCCTATCGGGGAACTGAACCGTCTTATGAAAGAAGTACGAGAGGGAGATTTATCGGTTCGTGCGAAAGTAGGGACGGACGGTGAGTTTGAGGAAGTTTGTGAATCTTTTAATCTTATGGTTGAAAATACGGAGCATTTGATTGAGAGAGTCCGGTTGGAAGAAAGTGAAAAAATGGAGGCTGAGTATCGTGCACTTCAGGCACAGATTTCACCGCATTTTATTTTGAATACACTGAATACTATCCGTTGGATGGCAGTCATACAAGGGAATAAAGCGATAGATAAGGCATTGGATTCTTTCTCACGTTTACTTGCTTTTGTAGTGCGAAGGAGGGAAGATACAATACCCATTCGTGAAGAACTTGAACAAATGAACTACTATATTGATATTCTTTCACTGCGCTATTATAATAAATTTCAAATTGAAATGGATGTTGAGGAAGAAGTAAAATCCTGTCTTACGGTTAAATTTCTTTTGCAGACTTTAGTGGAAAACAGTGTGTTTCATGGTTTTGATGAGATGTCCGGCAAAGGGGAGATTAAGGTGAAGGTCTGTAGACGCAGTGATAGTATTGTTTACGAAGTGCAGGATAATGGGAAAGGAATTTGTGAGGAAAGAATTGAAGAGATTCTGAAGAAAGAGAGAAAAGAACAAAAGGGAATGGTGAAGATTGGTCTTTATAATATTAACCGGAGAATAAAACTGGTTTTTGGAGAAGAATATGGTATTTCCATTAGAAGTGTTCCGGGAGAGTATACAGTTGTTAGTGTAGTGATTCCGGCACAGGAGGAAAAAATGTTGAAGATAGTGATTGTTGATGATGAGTATTTTGTCCGTATGGGAATCAAATCTATTATCCAGCAAAATGAATGCGGTTATATTGTTTCAGCGGAAGCAGATAACGGAATTACAGCGGTGGATGTGATACAAAAAGAAGATCCGGATATTATATTTTTGGACATTACAATGCCGGGAATGAACGGTATTGAAGTATTGGAAAAGGTAAGAAAAGCAGAAATCGGCGGTTTTATAGCTATGCTCACCTGTCATGAAGATTTTCGGCTGGTTCAGCAGGCAATGCGGCTTGGAGCAGATGATTACGTTCTAAAAAATGAACTTGCAGGAGATGTTCTTATAGATTATCTGGAAAAAGTTTCAGAAAAGATAGAGAAGAATTCCGCTTCGCATAAAAAAGAAACAATATCAGAACTGGAAAAACAACGGGAAGAACATTTTTACAAAGAAAATTTTCTCAAAAATATATTACAGATTGGTGGAATAAATAAAGATGAATTTATACGTGGTGCAAGTCGATATCATGTAAAAATTCACAATAATGGGATATATATTATTTCCATTTATATGAAAATGTGGGAAAAGATTGTTGAGCGTTATAAAGACAGTGATCTGCAATTGTTGTACAGGACTATTGATAATATGCTGGCAGAAAGTATTAAGAATCATGAAGAATGGGAGGGGTTTTACTCAGAGCCGTATTGCTATCAGATTTTGTTTACGTGTTCGAAAGAAAAAAGTCAATTAGCTGTAGAGGAGAAGATTCGTAGTATTGTCAATAGCCTGACTTATCATTTTAAGTATATTTTGGATATTGATATTGTGATTTCAGTATACAGAAATGAGTATTTGTTGGAAGAACTTCCCAAAGGCTATCAAGAAGCAAGAAAACTTTTGGAACAAAGATTTTTCCGAAAAGATAAAAAGATTTTCTGGAGTGGTATTCAAAATGCGTATCAAGCGGCGGATATGGACATGTTGAAAGAGTCCTTTGAGTCGAAACAAACAGAATCTTTTCGGGAGGAAATAGAAAAATTCCTTTTACAACAGCGTGATCGGTTGATTGATAAAAGTGAATTTTTTGAAATTTTAAGAAGACAGTTTCTTCCGTACGTGGAGCAGAATAATCTTGGAGTGTCTTTTGATGTGGGGGATTATGATACAGTGGAGGAAATATTAGATGCAGTTGCCCAAATTGATATGAGTGTGTGTGAAGATGAAAAAGGAGAGGGGTACAGTTTTCTTGTTCGTCAGGCAGTGCAGATTATACAGAAAGAATTTACAACAAAAATTACGCTTGAAAAAGTAGCAGATCAGTTAGGGATCAGCGCCGGATATTTTAGTCGTATATTTTCGGCGGAGACGCAGGAGACATTTTCCAATTATGTGATTCGCAAAAGGATAGAATATGCAAAGGAATTAATTGCAACGACGAATTACAAGTTCTATGAGATTGCAGAACTTTGTGGATTTAATTCGTCTGTACACTTCAACAATACATTTAAGAAAATTTGTGGCGTTACACCAAATCAGTATCGGAATGAAAATTGAAATTATATTCACAGGAGTATCCATTATGATAAATATTTTATTGCTGGAAGACGACAAAAGCCTGAATCGGGGTATCACTTTGAAACTGCAAAAAGAAGGATATGAAGTGTACAGTGCGTTCGGTGTTACCGAAGCGATGGACTTTTTTGAGAAGCAGAAGATAGACCTGATTATCAGTGACATTACGATGAACGATGGAAATGGTCTGGATTTTGCCAGAGAGGTGCGAAAGAAAAGCGATGTGCATTTTATTTTTCTGACAGCCTTAGATCAGGAAGTGGATATTGTGAATGGCTATGATGTAGGGGCGGATGATTATATTACGAAACCGTTCAGCCTGATGGTGCTCATTTCCAAGGTAAATGCTCTCATGCGCCGGATTGAGAGACAAGGCAGTGAAGGCAAAGAGAGCGGCGTCTGTCTGTATGCCGGGGATATACATATGCAGTGCGTACAGATGAAGGTGTATAAAAAAGATGAGGAATTAAATCTGAGTAAAAAAGAGATCCAGCTTCTCCATTATTTTCTGGAGCATCCGAAACAAATTATTTCCAAAGAGCAGATTTTGGAGGCGGTGTGGGGCATCGATGGACAGTTTGTGGATGATAATACTGTTCCAGTGACAATCAGTCGTTTGAAGAAACGATTGTCAGCGGAAGAAGACAGGGAGTATATTAAAAATGTCAGGGGGCTTGGATATCTATGGACGACAGAAGTATTGAAAAAATGATTAGAAAAAGAGAGTGTCATTATATCTGGCTGGAGCGTAGACTGAAAACCAATATTGCAGTTACTACTTTGGCAGTTGCTGTATGTTTTCTTGTGATTTACCGGATTCAAGGCGAGAGTTTTTCGGTGTCTATGTGGTATGTTTTCTATGCGGCCGTTCTTTTGAATCTACTTTGGTGCTATCTCAGTTATCGGAGAGAATATCAGAGTTATCAGGAGATTAGTGAATATCTGGAGACGTTTGAAAATGGAGATTATGAGTTTCATTCGGACAAAGGCTCTCTGAAGCCCGGAATACACTCTCAGCTTTTGGAGCAGTTAGAACGTTTGGGACGTGCCTTTCATGTGGTAAATGAACAGGTTGTGAAAGAAAAGAAAGAGACGGAGGAGCTGGTGACAGACATTTCCCATCAGATTAAGACGCCGATTGCCGCCCTTGGCATGAGTCTGGAACTGATGGAGGACGAAGAGACCACTGAGGAAGAAAAGTATGAGTTTTTAGAGCGGAGCAAAGTGGAAGTCAGGAAACTGAATTATCTTATGGGAACTCTTACTAATCTTTCCCGTATGGAGCGCACTATGATTCAGCTTCGTCCGGAGTACGCCAGTCTGAAAGGGACATTGCTTCGCAGTGTCAACGGGGTTTATCTAAAGGCGGCGGAAAAGGGTATGGATATGGAAGTGGCAGAGTTTGAGGATTTGAAGATTGTTCATGATGTGAAGTGGACGGCGGAGGCATTTGCCAATGTGCTTGATAATGCGGTGAAATATTCGCCTGCAGGTTCTAAGATTGACATACGGGTGGAGCCTTATCTTTCTTATGTGTCAGTAGAAGTGGAGGACGAGGGAATTGGTGTCGATAGAGCGGAGCAGACAGAGATTTTTAAACGGTTTTATCGGGGAAAAGAAGCAGAAGCTGAAGTGTGTGAGGGAGCGGGCGTAGGACTTTATCTTGTACGGAAGATTCTGGAACGACAGGGTGGAAGTGTGAGAGTGAAAACGGGGATGAAGGGCGGAAGTGTGTTCCAGATGGTGCTGCCGAAGGAATATGTCGTCATGTAAACTTACATAGCCATGCAAGCTCTAAAATCTGCGATTTTAGAGCTTGTGGCTGTCGCCACATAACATATAAAAGAAAAGCCTGTTGGTCTGCAAGCATCCGAATGGCTTTTCTTTTATATGTTGCATGGCTTGTAGTATAACAAATTTGTTATCTTTCCTGTAAGCCTTCTGTAAGACTTATATTTTATGATAGAAACATCAGTGTACAAGGGGCTACAAACGATATAAAGAAATGTTTCAGATATGCAGAGTGGAAAAGTCAGATTTTCCACTCTATTTTTACATACTCGCTGGTTGCGCTGATTGATGAAATCAGGCCGTCCGTGGCTTTCCTCTTATCCTCAAAGCTGATATTCTCCCAGTCGTCCAAATAGCCGGACAGCAGATCAATCTGCTGCTGGGAAATGGTCTCCACGGATAAATCGGCAATCGCTTTTGTGATTTTCTGGCGGCGCGTGTCCAGTTCCTCGATTTTCTTGTTGGCGTAGGCAAGCAGGGTAGCGTTTGCCCCGGTCAGCGTATCAAGTAATTTTTCAATTTCCGCCTCTACCTGTGCCAACTCCACTTGATAGGCGGTCAATTTCGGATTGGCCTTTTCCTCACCGCCCCGGAGGTGTTTGAAAT
>CAJTRE010000044.1 GCA_910578495.1 uncultured Dorea sp. | reverse complement strand
ATTGAGCAAAAATATCGGGTAGGGGTAAGGTAGGGGTTAAACACCAAAAGGAGCTACCGCCCGCAAGCGGTAACTCCCAAAGTTTACAACATTTTCCTGACAGGAAATTGTATCAGACGTTAAATCTAAACAGCATAATATCTCCGTCTTTTACAACGTAATCTTTGCCCTCCAGCCTTACAAGTCCCTTTTCTTTCGCTGCCGCATGAGTTCCGCAAGCCATCAAATCGTCATAAGATACAACTTCTGCACGAATGAACCCACGCTCAAAATCAGAATGAATCTTTCCAGCAGCCTGAGGCGCTTTTGTTCCCTCTGTAATTGTCCATGCACGAACTTCCGGCTCTCCCGCCGTCAGATAACTGATAAGCCCTAATAATTTATAACTTGCTTTAATCAGTTTTTCCAATCCAGACTCGCTTAATCCCAAATCTTCCAAAAACATCTTTTTTTCATCATCATCAAGTTCAGCAATTTCCTGCTCAATCTGTGCACATACAACAAATACTTCACTTTCTTCTTTCGCTGCATATTCGCGCACTGCCTGTACACCCGTATTAGACGCACCATCGTCTGCCAAATCATCTTCAGTCACATTTGCGGCATAGATAACCGGTTTGTAAGTAAGAAGATTATAGCTTGCAAGCCACTCCTGCTCTTCTTCGTCATCTGCTCCGTCAAATGTCTTTGCAAGACGGTTGTTTTCCAGATGTTCTTTGATCTTCTCAAGAAGGGCAAGCTCCTTCGCCGCCGCTTTATCGTTTCTTGCCACCTTCGTTGTCTTTGCGATTCTTCTCTCCAGAATCTCAAGGTCTGAGAAAATAAGTTCAAGATTGATTGTTTCAATGTCTCTAAGCGGATCAATACTTCCATCTACATGGACAATGTTACTGTCCTCAAAACATCTCACCACATGTACGATAGCATCTACCTCACGAATATTGGCAAGAAACTGATTTCCAAGCCCCTCCCCTTTAGACGCACCTTTTACAAGTCCAGCAATATCTACAAATTCAATCGCCGCCGGAATGATTTTCTTGGTGTGATACATCTCACCCAAAACATCCAGTCTCTCATCCGGAACGGTAACAACACCCACATTAGGATCAATGGTGCAGAACGGATAGTTTGCCGACTCTGCCCCTGCCTTTGTAAGCGAGTTAAACAATGTACTTTTTCCAACGTTAGGAAGTCCCACAATACCTAGTTTCATTTTTATATATTCCTCCTATAAATCCTTTGATTTCCAGGGTTCTCAAAACACTTACTTTCAAAAGACTCTCTAATACAATACTTTATATTGTAGCATACCATCGTATCTTTGTGAACATTCAGTTTTAAATTTCACCTGAACTTTTCTTAATGACTTTATTTGTTCCTGCAATCTGATAATCCGAATCTTTTGGTGATGACATCAGAATATAATAATGATATTGTCCGTAAGTAGATAATCATCCATATCTCCTTTTATTTCTCCTTATACAAAAATAAGGGAGCTAATGCTCCCTTTAAGTTTAAAATTCTTTTCTGATTTAATTTTACCATTCTCATAAGCTGTCCTCAAGGAACAACCGATACAATTAAAATAATTTTTCTTATAAACATACTTATGCAGCCAGTTATTCAACTGTCTGTCATAATAGGTATTATATTGTATCTCAACTCTGAATGAAAAGAAAGCTGTTCTAACAGTTCCAAAGACATTCCATCTTTTTTCAAAATATCTGCCAGAACAATCACTCCTCATACATTCGAATATTTGTTACTTATCACGAGTTTCCATCAGAATCACTATCCCCGACAAGAAACTTATAGAAACTTCGTCTTCTTCAAACTGATTACTCACACACAGGCTGTCATAAGGCGTCATTGTATGATTATGCAACGGATACTTGGCGCCAATAATATTAAGTCCAAAAATATCCTGTGCCAACGGAAACAGAGAAAAATATGGACCATACGCCTCATTCTTTTTGAGTACAATCTTGTCTTCAATCAATCGGATACAATTCTGACGGTCCATAATCCTTGCATCAATCCCAGCCCTAAATGGTATATACAAGGTCTGCACATTCGCCCATAAATGATCGATCCGTCCACCGGTGGCTCCCAGAATAAATAACTGTTCACATCCAAGGGTTGTGGCAAGACGAACCGCAATCTCTGTATCAGACGCATCCTTCACCGGATTATACTCACGAACAGGTACATTCGTCTCCTTCCGGTAATAATCGGCCACTTTCGCATCCACACTGTCAAAATCGCCCACAATATAGCTTGGCATAATGTTATGCTTATATAAAAATTCCATTCCTTTATCCACGCCGATCACATAGTTCGTCTCTGCCGCATTAAGAATGGAAAGCGTAAATTCCTCATCCAGATCTCCGCCGCTTATAATGACAATTCTCTTACTCATATTCTTTTAATATCTCCATAAAAGCTTTTGTATTTTCTCCCGCATCTGTGCCAAACACTGCCGAACCTGCCACAATAATGTTGGCTCCTGCTTCCAGTACCTCTCTTACATTCGAAAGATAGATTCCTCCGTCTACCTGAATATCTACAGAAAGTCCCTGATCGGTGATCATTTTACGGACAGTTCGGATCTTATCCAGAGACTCCGGTATAAACTTCTGGCCGCCAAATCCCGGATGAACGCTCATCACAAGCAGCATATCTATTTTAGAAAGCAATCCTTCTACCGCCCCCGCCCCTGTTTCTGGACAAATAGAAAGTCCCACTTTCATCCCACATTCACGAATCTTGGCAATTGTTTTCTCCACATCTTCACATGCTTCCAGATGAACCGTCACCATATCCGCTCCTGCTTTCTTAAAATCCTCCACATAACGAATAGGCTCCTGGACCATAAGATGTGCATCCATTACTTGATCGGTCGCTCCCTGAATCGACTTTAATACCGGCATCCCGAAAGAAATACTCGGCACAAACATTCCGTCCATCACGTCAAAATGCAAATACTTTGCTCCGTTTTCTTCGGTCTTTTTCATCTCTTCTCCAAGATTCTTGAAATCCGCCGCTAATATAGACGGTGCCAAAATGTACTCCATAATCAATACCTCCTCTTGTTCTTTAATTCTTCGTACATCACCTTATAATCCTCATATCGGATCTTATGTATCTTTCCATCCTCCACCGCTTCTTTCACAGCACAGCCCGGCTCATGTACATGATCGCATCCATGAAACTTACATTCTCCTTCATAAGAAGTAAACTCCGGAAAATAACATTTCAATTCTTCTTTTTCAAACGCATTCACATATAGAGAGCTAAACCCCGGAGTATCCATGATATAAGAATTCTCATCTACAGAAAACAGCTCTGAATGCCTGGTCGTATGTTTTCCACGCTCAATCTTTCTGCTCACTGCACCTGTCTCCATGTTAGCCTCAGGATTCAAAATATTAATGATCGAAGACTTACCCACTCCGGACGGTCCGGCAATCACCGTCGTCTTGCCTTTCAAAAGTTCCCGGATTTCCTCAATATTTTTCTCCTGCCGGGCGCTCACAAACATACATGGATAACCACACGCCTCGTAAATATCTTTCAACTCTTCTATCTGATCATCCTTTGCAATATCCTCTTTATTAAAACAGAGAATAATCGGAATCCCCATCTGTTCCATCATCACAAGGAAACGATCCAGAAGGTTAAAATGCGGGCTTGGCTTTGTGATGGCAAACACAACCAGAGACTGATCCACATTCGCCACAGCAGGACGAATCAATTCATTCTTACGGGGCAGAATCTCTATGATATTTCCATTTTTTTCTTCCTCATTCAGAATTTCTATCTCTACATTATCACCCACAAGAGGCTTGACTTTTGCTTTTCGAAATATTCCTTTTGCTTTACATTCATAAACACCGGATTCTACTACGTGAACGTAGTAGAATCCGGCAATTCCTTTTATAATCTTTCCCTGCATACGCTAATCCGTCTTAAATTACTGTTGTCCCTGAGTTACATCCTGCGTGTCATTCTCCTCTGTTCCGGTATCTTTATCCTCTGATTCCGTCGTCTCCGGTTTTGGATCCGGCTTCGGTGTGGGAGCCACTTGTTTTGGCCCAAGGCTCAATACATATTTGATCGTCTGTCCTTTTTTCACACTTCCGGATGATGGAGACATAGAGATAATCGTGCCCTCTTCATAGATATTGCTGTTCTCCGTCCTCTGCATACTCGCATTAAGACCATTCTGAGATGCCCAGTCAAGCAGTTCCTCTTCAAACCGTCCTTTGAAGTTCTTAACTTTCACCTTTTCTTCCGGTTTCTGCCCCTTGCTCACAACAAGGTTTACTTTCGTGTTTGGCTCTACTTTCTTGCTGTCTGACGGACTCTGGGATACAACTTTTCCTTCTTTCACATCCTCATCGTATTCATACGTCACAGTTCCAACTTTCAGTCCCGCAGACTTAATTTTAGACTGTGCACTGTTATCTTCCATTCCAACCACATCCGGAACTTTAATCTTCTCCGTTCCTTTGCTGACCTGCATGATAATCTCTGTATCTTCTGTCACCTTAGCACCTGCCGACGGTGTTGTACCAATAACTTCTCCTTCCGAATACTCTGAACTATATACTGCCTCGGAAGTTCCAACTTTCAGTCCCTTTCCCTCCAGCTTTCTCTGAGCGTCTGACTCATCCATTCCTCGTACATCCGGAACAGTAATCTCCTCTCCTACCAGTTCCGAACTGACAACAAGCTCAATCCTTGTATGCTTCTTCACCTTTTCTCCTGCAGCTACACTTTGTTCAGTAACCAGTCCTTCTTCATACTTCTTAGACTCTTTACGCGCTACAACTTTGAATCCCAAGCCTTCCTCTTTGAGGATTTTCTTAGCATCTTCTTCTGTCTTACCTACAACACTTGGCACTTCAACTTCACCATCAGTTTCTTCCACTTTCGTTCCTTTGTCGAAAGTCTTGAATACCCCGGCAGCTTTTCCAATTGTGAAGATTAAAATGAACAAAATGATCACTATCACAACAACAGTCAAGGTCTTCATCACTTTATTCATTCTCGGATTGACTTCTTCTATATCCTTACGCCCTCTGCCGGAACGGGAGTCGTATCCGTCATCATATTCATCGTCATAACGACCTCTATATCGATTATCATCATAACGATCATCGTATTCATCGTCATAATCGTCCGAAGCATCATAGCCATCTTCATCATAGCCGTCTTCATCATAACCGCCCCGGATATTATCCAGCTCATCATCTGTGATGATCACTGTATCTGCCGTTCTGAGTGGATCAATTACAACAAAATCTCCATCCGGATCAACCAGTGAACGTTTCAAATCCTGAATCAGATCATTCGTATTGCCGTATCTTCTCTCACTGTTCTTCATGGTACATTTTAGAATAATCTGCTCTAAGCTGTACGGAATATCCGGCACAAGCTCTGACGGCAGCATAATCTCTTCCTGCAAATGCTTTAACGCAATAGTAACTGTAGAGTCTCCGTCAAACGGAACCTGTCCTGTTGCCATCTCAAACAGCGTAATACCCATTGAGTAAATATCACTCTTAGCGTCGCTGAATCCACCTCTTGCCTGCTCCGGTGAAGAATAGTGTACAGATCCCATCGCATTCGAACTAATAGTATTGGAAGTCGTCGCTTTCGCAATACCAAAATCTGTCACTTTTACTTTACCGTCTCTCGAAATAATAATATTCTGAGGTTTAATATCTCTATGAATAATATTTGCCGCATGCGCAGCCCCGATACCGGTACACATCTGAATCGCAATACTGATAGTCTCCTTATGAGACAGTCTGCCTTTTCTCGCAATATATTCTTTTAACGTAATTCCCTCCACTAACTCCATGACCATGTAGTAAAGACCTCTGTCCTCGCCTACATCGTACACATTCACAATGTTAGGATTCATAAGCCCCGCTGCCGCCTGAGCCTCCGAACGGAATTTACGCACAAAATTCTCATCCTCACGATATTCCTTTTTCAACACCTTGATCGCCACATAACGGTTCAGCATCGTGTCTTTCCCCTTATAGACATCTGCCATTCCGCCTGCACCGACTTTACTTAATACTTCATATCGATTACCAAGAAAAATTCCATTCTTTACCATGCACTCACCTCATCTGCAAGTGGTTCTGCCATAACAACCCCTATGTTATCTCTCCCACCGTTACTATTCGCTTTCTCAATCAACATGAGGACCGCTTCTACAATATCTCTTGCTCCCTTTACAATATCGAACATGTCTTCATCTTCTACCATATTGCTTAGCCCATCTGTACACATCAAAATTAAATCGCCTTTTTTCAGGCAATATTCATAAATATCCGCCTCTACTTCGTTTTTTACGCCCATTGCCTTTGTAATGATGTTCTTGTCCGGATGATTCTTCGCTTCCTCTGCTTTGATTCCTCCAAGTCTTACCATCTCTTCCACAAGAGAATGATCTTTAGATAACTGACGAATCTTCTCATTGATCAGATACAGACGACTGTCTCCCACATTTGCAAAATACAGCGTACTGCCGATGATTGTAGCCACAACCAGCGTTGTACCCATACCCTCTAATTTTACATCTGAATGCGCGGCCTTGATAAGTTCACAATTCGCCGTCTCTATCACCGTTTTTAAAATCTCCTCCGGTTTCTCAAGAGTGGTTGTCTCCAACTCTTGATGAAGAATCTTAACAGTATATTTGGAAGCAAAATCTCCCGCCTTATGACCGCCCATTCCGTCTGCCACTACAAGAAGGTTCGGAAAAGGACCTACCGGCTTATCCGTCACATATACAAAATCTTGATTCACTTCTCTTTTTCTTCCGACATCTGTCATTGCATATAATTTCATCTAGTTCTCCTTCTTGGCAGACGCATAACGTCGTCTCAACTGACCACAGGCTCCATCAATATCTGAACCTCTTTCCCTTCTAATAGTAACATTTATTCCGTTTTTTTCAAGTTTATTTTTGAAATCTAACGCATTTTTGTTATCCGGCTTCTGAAAATCCCTCTCCTTGATTGGATTTACCGGTATCACATTCAAGTGACAATTCCGCTTTTTCATAATCCCTGTCAGCTCCCGGATGTCTTCTGCACTGTCGTTGACATCTTTCACAAGACTGTACTCAAATGTCACTCTGCGCCCGGTTTTTTCAAAATAATAATCACAGGCATTAAGGACTTCCGACAACTCGTATTTGTTTGCCACCGGCATTAGCTTTCGTCTCTTTTCCTGATTCGAACCATGCAGAGATAATGCAAGCGTAATTTGAAGACCTTCCTTTGCAAGCCTCTTGATATTCGGAACAATCCCGCAGGTGGACGCCGTAATATTTCTCTGGCTGATATGAAGACCGTATTCATCACTTAACATATGTATGAATTTTACAAAATTATCATAATTATCAAGCGGTTCTCCGGTTCCCATTACAACGACATTAGACACTCGCTCTCCTGTAATCTTCTGAATCTTATAAATCTGCCGGAGCATTTCCGACGGGCTTAAATTCCTCTCCAATCCGTCAATGGTCGACGCACAAAACCGGCACCCCATCCGGCAGCCTGCCTGTGAAGAGATACAGACTGAGTTCCCATAATTGTACTTCATAAGCACACTCTCGATCATATTTCCATCCGACAGCTCGAACAAAAACTTCTCTGTTGGATCTACGTTTGAGATTTGTCTTGCCGCCAGAGACACTTTACAGATCTCGTATTCCGAAGCAAGCCGCTCTCTTAAATTCTTCGATAAATTTGTCATCTCGTCAAAACTATCCGCCAATTTCTCATGAAGCCAGCTATAGATCTGTCTGGCGCGGAATGCTTTTTCACCGATTTGTTTTATTTCTTCTGTCAGCTCCTCATAGCTATAGGAGACTATATCTTTCTTATCCATGTTCTTCCTTCTTACACTTCCTTTTTCCGTTCAAACATTGCAATATAAAAACCGTCCCCTTGGTCTTTTCCCGGAAACATCTGCTGTTCTTTCATCAGTACAAACTCCGGGTGCTCCGCCAGAAACCATCTTGTATTCTCTTCATTCTCACCTTTATGTATCGTGCACGTACTGTAAAGAAGTCTGCCGCCCGGCTTGACATAAGCATGTACAACAGCTAAGATACTCCGCTGTAATTTCACAAGTTCTTCCTGCTGTTTTGGAGTCATCTTATATTTCAAATCAGTTTTTCGCCCTAATACGCCAAGTCCGGAGCATGGAAGATCAGCAATTACAATATCCGCCTGTTCTTTTGCCGCTTCATCATACTCTGCCGCATCCCACCGAACCGCTTCTATATTCGTAAGTCTGCTTCGATCAATATTTTCCCGTATCAGCGATACTTTATAATCTGTCAGATCTCTGGCAATAACAGCTCCTGTCCCGGCCAGTTTTTCAGCCAGATGAATGGCTTTGCCGCCGGGCGCCGCACAGACGTCTATAATGTAATCTCCCTTTTTCGGATTCGCCCACTCTGCCACCTGCATGGAGCTGATATCCTGGATATAAAAGTGTCCGCTTTGGAAACTTCCAAGCTTTGCCACATAATCATACCCGGATATAGCGAACGCATACGGAAGTTCCGGGCGCTCTGCCACTGTAACCTCTTCTTCTTTCAATTCTTTCAACAATTCTTCCCGGCTTACTAGAGACAAATTGCAGCGGATTGTCGTCGGTTTTTCCTCCAAAAATGCCGCTCCCATCTGTTCTGTCAGCTCCAGTCCGTATTCAGAAATCCACTGCTCTACCATCCACTCCGGAAGAGAATAACGTACCGAAAGGTACTGTATCACATCATCCTTTGACGGATAAGTGATACTCTCTATATTCTTACTGATACTGCGGAGCACACCATTTACGAAGCCTTTCAGATTCACAAAGCCCTTTTTTACCGCAAGCTTTACTGCCTCATTACACACTGCGCTTGCCGGAACACTGTCCATATATTTTAACTGATAGACACCGCTTCTTAAAATCGTGCGTATCACTGGTTTCATCTTATTCACTTTCACTTTGGAAAATTGATTAATAATATAATCAATTTCTATCATGCGTTCCAACGTACCATTTACAGCTCTCGTAATAAATGCACGTTCTTTCTTATCCAGATACTGATACTGATCCAGAACCTCTTTCAGCACAATATGGCTGTATTCCCCGTCTTTTGTTATTTTAAGAAGTATTTCAAGCACAAGCCATCGGCTGTTTACCGTCGACGTCATCATTAATCTCTCCTTCTGGAATCCGTTAGTATGAGAATCCGCAGAAGCTGCAAGACTGCAGAAGCGGCTCCTGCCACATAAGTAAGCGCCGCTGCAGTCAGAACTTTCCTTGTATCTCTCACTTCATCCGGATACAACATCCCTGTATCCCCCAGAATCCGAAGGGCGCGGCTGGAGGCGTTAAACTCTACCGGAAGCGTCACAACCTGAAACAGCACAGCGGCAGAAAATGCCAGAATACCCAGATTCAGAAGAAACAAAGCGCTTCCACTGTTCATAAAAAGACCGATGACGATTAACGGCCATGCAATCGTACTTCCAAAATTCGCAACAGGAACCAACGCACCTCTGATCTGGAGCGGCACATAACCTCTGGCATGCTGAATCGCATGCCCGCACTCATGGGCAGCTACGCCGATTGCCGCCACTGACATCTGGTTATATGTTGCGTCGGAAAGCCTTAATACTTTACTTCTCGGATCGTAATGGTCTGTCAGATTACCACCTACGTGTTCCACGCGCACATCGTAGATACCTGCATTTTTCAAAAGGCGCTCTGCAGCTTCTCTTCCGGTAATACCAGAATGACTCCGCACATTCGAATATCTCCGGAATGTGGAGTTCATCTTTGCAGAAGCAAGCATACAAAGCACAACGCCAATAATCACAAGCATATAGGTCGGATCAAAATACATTGGATAATACATTATTTTTCCTCCTTCATAAGAACTGTTCCTGTTTCCATCTCATAGCCACGCAAAAATGCGTCTGCATCCATACGTTTCTTCCCCGGAATCTGTAAGCTTAACACCTTGAGGATTCCGTCTCCTGTCTGTACATAAAATCCATCTTTCGCCACTTCCACAATTGTTCCCGGTTTTGACGGTGAAATGTTCACTTTCGCCTTTGTTTCCTTAGAGAGTTCTTCTTCCCGAAAGACTTTCGCCTCCCAAATCTTCATGACTTTTCCGTTCCAGTCTGTATAAGCGCTCGGCCATGGATTTAAGCCCCGAATGAGCCGCTCAATAACGATGGCAGACTGTTTCCAGTCAATATTTCCAAGTTCCTTATCTAACATGCGGGCATATGCTGTAGGACTCTCTCCCTGCTTTTGGGGCGTCAGGCTTCCTTCTTCCAATGCCTTTAACGTCTCCACAAGAAGCGCAGCCCCCGCCTCCGACAGTTTATCATGAAGGCTTCCACCAGTTTCCTGTTCTTCTAACACTATCTCTGTTTTCAGAAGCATATCCCCCGTATCCAGTCCCTCATCCATCTGCATGGTCGTCACACCGGACACTGTTTCTCCGTCAATAACTGCCCACTGAATCGGCGCCGCACCGCGGTACTTTGGAAGCAGCGAGGCATGAACATTGATACAGCCATAAGGCGTCAATTCCAGGATTTCTTTTGGAAGAATCTGTCCAAAGGCTATCACTACCATCACCTCTGCATTGTATTTTCTCAATTCCTCTACACATTCAGGATTTCTTATCTTTTTAGGCTGATAAACCGGAATCCCATGCTTTATCGCCGTTTCTTTCACTGGAGGATACTGCATCTTACCACCCCGGCCTTTTGGTTTGTCCGGCTGGGTAACCGAAAGAACCACTTCATGTCCGGCTTCTATGAGCGCCTCCAATGTCCCAACTGAGAAATCCGGGGTTCCCATAAATAATACTTTCATCTATTCTTCCTCCTCGCAGTCCTCTACATCGTGGACACCGCCTTCTACAAGTTCCATATACATCTTACCTTCCAGATGATCAATCTCATGGCAGAAAGCTCTTGCAAGAAGCCCTTCTCCTTCCAATTCGACCTCTTCCATCTCTTCATTAAGCGCTCTGACCTTCACATAATTCGGTCTTGTAACCAGTCCGGATTTCCCCGGCAGACTCAAACACCCCTCTTCCCCGCACTGTTCTCCGTCCGTTTCCAGAATAACCGGATTAATAAGTACGATCGGTCCATCTCCCACGTCAATTGTCACGATTCTTTTTAAAATCCCTACCTGAGGCGCAGCAAGACCAACTCCCATTGCTTCGTACATCGTATCAAGCATATCGTTGATTAATATTTTTGTTCGAAGCGTCATCTTCGGAACTTCCTTACAAGGTTTGGTTAATACTTCATCTCCTACTTCACGGATTTTTCTTATTGCCATTTTTATTCTCTCCTTTTCTCACATTGTTATATCTACATCATATTCACAGGGTTAAAATCAAATTGGATTCTCACACTGTTAAATCCTGTATTCATTTCTATATACTGCTCCATCAGATCTTTTGCTTCGATAAGACTCTTGGAATTCTCACATTTCATATATATAATCTGACGATATTGATCGTTTACTTTTGACACATATGGAGCCGTCGGTCCAATCACCGTAATCCTTCCGCTCCGGTTAATACGTTTCACGAATTCTTTCAGATAACCTGCCGCTTTGTGAAGATGCGCTTCGTCATTGCCGGTCAGCCAAACGGCTGTAAGCTGCTGCACCGGAGGATACCCCATGAGGCTTCTATAATCAATCTCTTCTTCGTAGAATCCCTCATAATCCTGCACCGCCGCCTTCTGGATACTGTAGTGCTCCGGGCTGTAGGTCTGTATAACGACTTCTCCCTTCTCCCTGCCCCTTCCTGCTCTACCAGAAGCCTGAGACAATAGTTGAAATGTCCGCTCTGCCGACTGATAATCATTGGAATACAAAGACAAATCCGCAGCCAGCACTCCTACAAGCGTTACCCCCGGAAAATCATGTCCCTTCACAATCATCTGCGTTCCGATCAAAATATCTGCCTCCTCGTCAGCAAATGCAGACAGAATTTTTTCATGTCCCTCCTTGGATCTGGTCGTATCCATATCCATCCGAAGAACTCTTGCCTGGGGAAAAGTCTTCTTTACCAATTCTTCTATCTGTTGAGTTCCCGCTTTAAAACCGCTGATGTACTCAGAACCACATTCAGGACACAGCGTAAGCGCCTGTTCTTCATACCCGCAATAATGACAGACCATCCTGCCGCCTTTATGCGCAGACAGAGAAACATCGCAATGAGGACATTTTACTACATATCCACAAGACCTGCAAGAAATGAAACCTGCATAACCTCTCCGATTTAGAAACAACATGACCTGCTGTCCTTTCCGAAGTCTGTCTTCTATCATCTCCCGCAGCCGATCGCTCAAAATCGAACGGTTTCCATGTTTTAATTCTTCCCTCATATCTGCAATATATACTTCCGGAAGGCTCTGTCCGGCAGCTCTGTTCTTGAGCTCCAACAGTGTAAACTCTCCGGTTTTACAGCGATAGTATGCTTCCAGCGACGGCGTTGCAGAACCAAGCACTACACTGGCGCCCTCCGCCTTCGCTCTTTGAACGGCAGTTTCCCTTGCATGATACCTTGGAATCTGCTCACTCTTATAAGTACGCTCATGTTCTTCATCAATAACGATAAGCCCAAGGTCGGAAAATGGAGTAAATAACGCCGATCTTGGCCCGATCATCACATCCACCTCGCCCATCTTCACCCGCTCCATCTGATCGGAGCGCTCTCCCGCGGACAGTCTGGAATTTAAAATAGACACTCTGTCCCCAAATTTCCCATAAAATCTAAGAACCGTCTGATAAGTAAGCGCAATTTCCGGAATCAGCACAATCGCCTGCTTCCCTATCTTAACCACATGATCAATCATCTCCATGTATACTTCCGTCTTCCCGCTTCCCGTCACGCCATGTATCAGATAAGTGGTTCGCACTCCCCTATCATAATCTGTACCAAATACTTCGATTGCCTTTCTCTGTTCCTCATTAAGCGCTACGTTCTGCCATCTGCCCTGTCTGTATTTTACCGGATTGCGGAACTTATCCTCTTCGTCTATCACTAACACCTTCTGCTCTTCCAGTGCATGAAGTACCGAACTCGTCACATTTAATTTCTTCGTAATCAGATCATAATCCTGCCGCGGCTGATCGAGAAGTCCCGCCAATACTCTGGCTCTTGCTTTCTGATTCTTGTGAAGATAAACGTCCAGCTTACATTTCCCCTCCTCTTCCGAAAGAAGAAGCCGTACCGTCCGTTTTTTTCGTACCGTTTCTTTACGTTTGATAGGAAGTACCGTTTTCAAAGACTGAATCATCGTACCGCCATAATTTTCTTTGATCCATGCAGCAAGAGCGACTAATTGGGACTCAATGGCCCGACTCTTTTCGACACATCGAAGAATCGGCTTAATCTTCGTCTCGTCATAATCCGCTTTCTCAGAAAAACCGATAATATATCCACCGGTTTCTTTGTTTCCCCGTCCAAAAGGCACGATGACTTCTGTTCCAACCTCAAGTATCCCTTCAAGTTCTGAAGGGATACTATACTGAAATACTTTATCTAGTTTTTCATGTGTAATATCAATGATAATATCAGCGTACATGACTCTCCTTATATTTTATGCTTTTAGTTCTTCCAATACTTCCTTTATGAGTACGCGGTCGTCCATATCATATTTAACTCCTTTAATCTCCTGATACGTCTCATGACCTTTTCCTGCAAGAATAATAACATCTCCCGGCCTTCCATGCAAAATTGCGTAACGAATCGCTTCTTTTCTGTCACAAATATCTATATATTCTCCGTTCGTCTTCTTAATACCGGTAATAATATCGTTGATAATTTCCTGTGGTTCCTCAAACCTTGGATTATCTGAAGTGATAATGGTGAAATCCGCAAGCTTTCCAGACACTTCACCCATTTCAAATCTTCTTGATTTAGAACGGTTTCCGCCACAGCCGAATACCGTTACCAGTCTGCCCGGCTGATAGTCTCTCAACGTATTCAAAAGACTCTCAAGACTCATGGCATTGTGCGCATAATCAATCATCAATGCAAAGTCATCAGACACTTTCACCATCTCGATACGCCCTTTGACCTTCGCCGCTTTAAGGGCTTTCTTAATATTCTCCACCGGAACATCAAAATGTCTGCACACCGCAATTGCCGTCAGTGAATTATATACGCTGAACTCTCCCGGAATATCTATCTCCACTTCAAACTCCATAAGTCCTGCCACCCGGAATTTCATCCCCAAGTATCCCGGTCTCGACACATGCTCCACATCTACCGCGCGCAGATCTGCTTTCTCAGAAAATCCAAATGTCTCTGTCTTGCAAGCGGCATATTGGAACACATCTTCATACCATCTGTCATCCACATTGGCAATCCCTAATTTGCACTGTGTAAATAATATTCCTTTGCAGCGTTTGTAGTCCTCAAAATCCTTATGCTCGTTCGATCCGATATGATCTTCACCAAGATTCGTGAAGATTCCGATTTCAAACTGAATTCCCGCTGTACGATGAAGCATGAGTCCCTGGGAGGATACCTCCATGACAACACTGTCGCAGCCTGCTTCCACCATTTCTGCAAAATACTTATGAATGGTATAAGACTCCGGCGTTGTGTTACTTGCAGGAATCGTCTTCTCGCCAATAATTGTCTCAATGGTTCCGATTAGTCCGACTTTATGTCCCACCCCTTCCAGAATGGATTTTACCATATAGGTCGTCGTCGTCTTTCCTTTTGTTCCCGTAATTCCAATAATGCTTAATTTTTCTGCCGGATAGCCAAAATACGCTGCGGACATCAGCGCCAGCGCATATCTTGTATCGTCTACATGAATAACAGTAAGTCCCTCCGGCGCTTCCACTGGACGCTCAACAATGACTGCCGCCGCCCCTTTTTCCGCCACTTCATCAATATACGTATGTCCGTCAGATACTGCCCCCGAGATACAGACAAACACACTTCCCTCTGTTACCTTGCGGGAATCATTGATAAGTTCTGTAATCTCTATCTCATCACTCCCCTGACGCACTTCATATTCTAAACGTTCTAATAAACCGGTTAACTTCATCTTTTTACGCCTCCGTATAAGTATTCCTTTTAATAGTATAACATTTTTTCGTATACATCAACGGTCAATTTGTGTTATAATCCTTTGTAGAAATATTTTTAGAAAAGAGGAATGTTCTAATGAAAGCATATGAAAGACTTTTAAAGTACGTTGTTGTGCGTACACCAAGCGATGAGAACAGCGATACTGTTCCATCTTCTCAGTGCCAGTTTGACCTTGCACGTATTTTGGAGCAAGAGATGAAGGACCTCGGCTTGTCCGATGTTTATCTGGATGACCAGTGTTATCTTTACGGAAAACTTCCGGCTACTGCAGGGCTTGAGGATAAACCGGCAATCGGATTTATTGCGCACATGGATATTGTTGCAGATTTCTGCGACCATGACATCACTCCGGTGATTACAGAAAACTATAACGGTGAAGATCTGCCTCTTGGAAACAGTGGACTTACTTTAAGTACCGAGACATTTCCACATCTGAAAGACTTAAAAGGACGCACACTTATTACAACCGACGGCACAACTGTCCTTGGCGCAGATGACAAGGCAGGAATCGCAGAGATTCTTACAATGATCGAAATCATTCAAGAGCAGAAGATTCCACATGGTCCTCTCTGTGTAGCATTTACTCCGGATGAGGAGATCGGTACAGGAGCCGCTCATTTTGACGTTGAAAGATTCGGTGCAGATTATGGCTATACATTAGACGGCGATACAGAAGGCGAGATTCAGTACGAAAACTTTAACGCCTGCAAAGCATGCTTTGACATTACCGGTGTCAGTGTACATCCGGGTTCTTCCAAAGACACTATGATCAATGCAAATCTTGTAGCTATGGAAATCAATTCTATGCTTCCGGGTATGGAGACACCACGCGGAACAGAAAACTACGAAGGTTTCTACCATCTGGTAACTATGTCCGGAGAATGTGGAAAAGCACAGCTTAACTACATTGTGAGAGATCACGACAAAAACTTCTTTGAAGCAAGAAAGAATACATTAAGACTGATCGAGAAGAACTTGAATGAAAAATGGGGCGAGGGTACCGTTACTCTCACATTTACAGAACAATACAAGAATATGGCTGAGATTATCGCAGGTTGTATGCACTTAATCGACAATGCAAAACAGGCTTGTGAAAATGCAGGAGTCACTCCACTTGTAAGACCTATCCGCGGCGGTACAGACGGATGTCAGTTGAGCTTCAAAGGACTGCCATGCCCGAACCTTGGAACAGGCGGACATGCTTATCATGGACCATACGAGCATATCACTATCGAGGGTATGGATAAAGCCGTAGATATGGTTCTGGAACTGGTGAAGCTTTACGCAAAATAAGGTGAGACATATGAATAAAGTAATTGGAAGATTGTTACTGCTTATCGCTGCCCTTGCGATTGCCGGGGTATTGGGGTATTATTTTCTCTCCAAAGAGATGGGGGTAACAGAGATTATCTTGCTGGGAACAGCGTTTATGCTGCTCGGAGAGATGACTTATCGCATTGATAAGAAATTGTTCCAGAATGATAAGTAAAAGATAATGAAAACGGCGGAAGTCTTATGATTTCCGCTGTTTTTTATATTTTATATTTGATTTTCCCTAAAACTAATGTAACTAAAATTAGCATCATGCATAACATCACAATATTACTCATTTGTTCCATTTGAACTACTCTAAATATAATATTTAAAATGAAGACTAATATTAAAGATGTCTTCATTCTTTTAGAAATTTGATTATATTCTTTTGGGAAAACAGGTCTGTTAGGATGCAAAACAGGTGCAATATTCCAAATTAGAATAACAATTAACAATACTATAAATGAGAGTATGAAAAAAAGTCTGTAAATACTAATCTTCTATGATAATGTTTAGGCTG
>CAJTRE010000043.1:4382-17105 GCA_910578495.1 uncultured Dorea sp. | reverse complement strand
CGTACCTCCGCCCGACTGCTGGATAAGGTAGTCTGCGGGGAGTAAAAAAGTTTCCCTTGTTTCGGCCCATAAGGGCAAAAACAAGGGAAAATACATAAGGTTTGAACATTTAATAGGCGATATGCCTTGAAAATAGAGGGTTTATAGAGGAT
Organism: uncultured Dorea sp.; assembly: GCA_910578495.1. Lineage (GTDB taxonomy): Bacteria > Bacillota > Clostridia > Lachnospirales > Lachnospiraceae > Dorea_D. The sequence continues at coordinate 16,953 of CAJTRE010000043.1, read as the reverse complement.
TGAATAGATAAACTGGAATTTTTCGTAAATATAACACTATCAATTCCAAACTTCTCCAACATTTCATACGTAACTAATACTTTTTCTGGGAGTTCAAAAACATCCCTCAAAAGCCATTTACCTAACACCTTATTAGGGTTACTCATAATTGCTTTCCCCATTAATGGATTCTTTTTATCTACTTCTTGACACATTTTAGCTGAAATATCTGTACCATTTGGCAAATGCAATGTAAACGATGTATCTTTTGACGGGAAAAAATTTTCACTAATTTTCCGTTCTTTGGATTGATAAGGTATATACAACTCGTTAACATCTCTGACTCTTCCACCTGCATTCCACTGATTAATTCCACTTTTTTCAGGAACATATTTTATCTTCTCTTTCCCTTTTATAGAATATAACGGCAGACATAACTGCTCTTTCATTTTCCTTTTAATAGATACTCTACTCTTATTAAAAATTATCTGCTCCTTAGAATCTGTAACAAACTCTATCCCATACTCTTTTGCATTATAAAAATTTTCAATTCCTGTTAACAACTCGTATGGATCTGGCGCAATATCAACCTCAAATTCTTCCATTAACTCTAACTCTGAAAAGATCATATACAACGTATTTTTCGAAACACTAAAATGATATGTGTGCTTTCCATCTGTAAAATACGTATTATTGTCATTTCCTTTATCGGGAATCATTGAAATATTATCAACATCAATGAAATCAAAGGCACATTCTAATATCTGCATTGCATTCGGAATACGTTTTACTACGTGATAGATCATTACATCGATACCATATATATTTTTCGTCACGCGAATACGTTCATTCCTATACTCTGCAATTTTCTTTACCAAATTCAGACCTTTTAAATCTGCATAAAACTTTTTCAGTTTTCCAAATTCGGCTACCTTTTGATCATCTCTGCCTACCCATGTTTTCAAACCAATACCCGTATTTTGTTTTTTTGCATCTGCCGAACAATCTGAACGTGCCAGATTGTCTGCTTCTAGATACTTACAAAAAATATTTTCATGTGCTCGGTATGACAAATATGGAGAATCACTCTCCGAAAATAGATTCGACAATCTCCCCACACATTTCAACATATTCTTATAATTTTCCTTATTCTTTAATGGCTGTATATCATAAAACATTCATCTTCTCCTTCTCTCCTACCATATCCCCAGCATCTTCTGCATTATCAGGCTCACTACCGTAATTCCAACCCAGCATGCCAGTCCGAGTCCAATCGGCTTCCCACCGTTCTTCACCAGCTTCACTATATCGGTATTCAGACCAATCGCCGCCATCGCCATGATGATGAAGAACTTTGACAAATCCTTAAGCGGTGAAAACACTTCCGCCGGCACACCTGCCACAGCCGCCACAGTAGTAATCACTGACGCACCTACAAAAAACAGAATAAAATATGGAAATACTTTCTTCATAGATACTTTTTCCCCGCTGTCATTTCCTTTCTTGGCGCGCATGAAAGCAAGTACCAATGTAATCGGAATGATTGCCAGTGTTCTCGTTAATTTTACAGTTACCGCCTTATCAAGAGTTGCACTTCCAAGATCATACATACTGTCCCATGTAGCCGCTGCTGCCGTCACAGAAGATGTATCATTAACCGCTGTTCCGGCAAAAATACCAAACGCTTCTCCGGATGTCTGCGAAAACCCAATCATAGTTCCAAACATCGGGAAAATAATTGCCGCTAATACATTGAATAAAAAGATAACAGAAATCGCCTGAGCCACTTCCTCATCATCCGCATCGATAACCGGAGCGGTAGCCGCAATCGCTGAACCGCCACAGATAGAAGAACCAACGCCTATCAGTGTGGAAATCTTCTCTGGAATATGAAGCGCTCTATGAAGCACATAGGCAATAACAAGAGAAACTGCTATCGTAGACAGGATAATTGGAAGCGACTGCATTCCCGTCTGAAAAATAACTTGCAGATTCAAACCAAATCCAAGTAAAACTACTGCATACTGCAAGATTTTCTTTGACGTATATTTAATTCCACTCTCCAGCCTGCTTCTTTCTTTTAAGAATAATCCAAAGATCATTCCCGCAATAATCGCAATCACCGGACCGCCTATGATTGGGAACTGTTTTCCCAAGAACCATGACGGTACTGCAATCGCCAGACATAATAATATTCCGTAACTATTCTTTTTCAAAAATTCCATTCTTTTTCTCCTTCTGATTTCAAATTACAATTTATTTTATCACAAATATCTTTCATGTTCTACTACCTTGTTTAAGGATTGAAAGCCTGCCTTCTTCGTGTTAATATAGAAATTGAGAAATACGGAGGTGACGTCATTGAGAGAACTAATGAAACAAGCAATCGAAATCGGGAGAAAGTCTATCCGATTAGGAGAAACGGCTTCCTATATCCCGGAACTTGGACGTGTCAACAAGAATCAGCTTGGCATATCTATTTTTACAACAGACGGCGTACGTGAATCTGTGGGGGATGCCGACGTACGTTTTACAATCCAGAGTATTTCCAAAGTGATTACTCTGGCAATCGCACTTGAAAAATGTGGTTTCCACAAAGTATTTGAAAAGGTTCACATGGAACCGTCCGGAGATGCGTTTAATTCTCTGGTCAAACTAGATTTATCCAGCAATTATCCGTTTAATCCGATGATCAATTCCGGCGCTCTTGCCATCACAAGCTATCTGACGCCGATCACAGACTTTGAGGAAATGCTTTTGATTTCCCGAAAGCTTTGTATGGATGAGGCGATCACTCTGAATGAGGACGTATATCATTCCGAAATGAACCATATTTCACGCAACAAAGCAATCGCTTATCTTTTAGAAAGCAAAGACATCATCGCACTAGGTTGTGTTCCCGAAACGCTTGATCTCTATGTACGCATGTGTTCACTTAGCGTTACAGCCCAGAGTCTTGCCGGCTTTGGCCTGATACTTGCTCAGGACGGTATTCATCCGGTTACCGGAGAACGTGTGCTAAATGAAAATGTAGTAAAAATCGTAAAAACAATCATGTTTACCTGCGGTATGTACGATGGCTCCGGTGAATTTGCCGTCCATGTCGGAATCCCGTCCAAAAGCGGTGTCGGCGGCGGAATCCTCTCTGTCGTAAATCAGCGCATGGGAATTGGTATCTTCGGACCGTCTCTGGACTCTAAAGGGAACAGCATCGCCGGAAATCATATTTTAAGACACTTATCCAAAGAACTGAATCTTCATATTTTCAGTTAGATGGACACGTTATGCAAAAAGGGAGATTTCACATAGAAAATGCTGTGAATCTCCCTTTTTCTGTTATTATTTCATCTTATTTTCAAATATTTCCACGATGGTTTTCTCCGTTCCAATCATGCCCGGCGAAGCGATAAGCCCCATATGTTTCATCGTTTCCTCCGGTGTCTTTCCATTGATTCCATGTACTTTATCAACCGATACACCGTTCATGGCAAGGTCAACAGACTGGTACGCCGCGTCAACCGCCGCGATTCCTTTCATAGTACATCCCTGATTTCCGCCATCACAAATCATACCGGTAATACTACTAGCAATATTCTGAATCGTATGCTCCATTATCTCTACTGTACCGCCTCTTAAATACACAAGACCACAAGCCATCCCTGTGCCTGCCGCAATGGCACACCCACAGAACGCAGACAATTTTCCGGAATATTCTTTGATATACATACAGATAAGATAACTAAGCGCCGTTGCACGAAGCAGTTCTTCTTCTGTATATCCATTTACCTTATATGCCCCATATAATGGCATGGTTGCAATAATTCCATGTGCGCCGGAGCCCGTAATACTCATTGCCGGTTTATCAAGCCCGATTACCCGCGCTTCAATTGCCGCATTACAAAGAAGAGACGCCGTTGTCTGCTCACAATCAGAGATTATCTTTCCTTTATTTTTCTTTAACAAATACTTTGTAAAGGTTGTTCTTGGATGATGAAGTCCCTCTTCAAACAATTCCAAATTTACCTTATACGCTTCCTTGATGAACTCAATTTCTTTTATATCCACCGATTTACTATAATCATATAACTGCTGAAGGGTATATTGATGTATCACTGCCGCCTCTTCTGTGCGCTCGCTCTCTTCTTTTTTCTCATCCTCAGACGCAAACTCTACCTTACCATTTACTATGATCTTAGTAATATTTGTATGAGAATCACGAATGGTAACAACAGCTTCACCTAACTCCGTCTTCACCGCCGCGTCGATAAAAATACGGCTTGTGATACCGCAAAGTGCAACTGTCACTTTTCCCTCTTCCACCAGTTTACGCGCCTTATCATTGTCTTCCGGTTCCACATCTGCCAATGCCTCAAGACCTTTATCTGCGTTTCCGGCAACTACTCCAAGAGCCGCCGCAAACACATTCCCAACCTCTGGGCTATTCGGGATTCCGCACGTAAACGCATTTTTATACATACCGCTATTTAGGGCAACATTTACACAAATTGGCGCTCCTTCCACATAACTTCTCGCCTTTGCAACTGCAAAGGCAATCGCGCCCGGCTCTGTAACGCCAAGAGCAGGTTTCATATCCTCCAGAATAAGTTTCGATAACTCCTTCATACATATCTCCTCCTTTTTACAAGCAGAAACAGGCAGAGCCACTCGCCTCTGCCTGTCACATTACTTATACCATGCACTCATGCATGTCTTCTTCCTCAATACCGGTCTTTTTCATCATGGCGGCAATCTGCTCGCGATCTTCTAAACCGGCGCACCATGCCAGTCCACACCCTGCGGAAATCGCTCTCGGAACTGGAATGATACGTCCCGGTATATTCTGTTCCTTACAGGCTTTTTCCATCGCCATTGCATCCGCCGTCGTGTGAAATGTTACAACTAATTTTAGTTCTTTTTTTCTCATGTTCTACTCAATCACCACTTCAAAGTATCCATCTTTCTCTGTAGAAGTTGACTGTTTCCCATGCTCCTTCGCATATTTCTCAACATTCATCTTCTGGTGAGGTTCGGTAACCAATACTTTCACTGCTTCGCTTGCGCCTTTTAAAGCGTCTGCTGTCAGCATTAACGGTTCCGGACAAGACAGACCTCTTGCATCTACTTCTTTCATATTATTTACCTTCTTTCTTAGAATACTATGTATATCACAATTTTTCAATCCCTAACTCATAAACAGTATGGCTATTTGATAACTATTTGTTTTCTTCTCTTTTACATGCAAATGCAATAACAAAACAGATCACAATACAGATGATACATGCAGCCTTACCATTCATAGGTACTGCGCCTGCAACGATTTCTTTCGTCTCGGCATTCAGCGCTGTTCCGCTTGCTGCAAGTCCAAAGTTGTGGCAGATAGCCCCGCCGACAAACATACCTGCAACTGTCACTGCCGCATCCGAGGAACCCTGTCCTGCAAGAATAAGCTGACGAAGCGGACATCCGCCTGCCAATACTGCCGCAAAACCTACTGTATACATACCAAGAATGTTCCACAAGTGTTCAGAGTGTGCAATCACACCCGGCGTATCAAATCCAACAACAAGCCGACCCGTTACGGCATTGAAGATTAGTAATATAACAAACAAACCTGCAATAACCGAGAATAAGTCAAAGTTCTTCATCAAAATAATGTCGCGCATACTTCCCGCAAAACACATTCTGGACTTCTGTGCAAATACTCCGAATACAAGACCGCCGGCCAAAGATGCGATCATCGGTGCATGCATACTTCCCGGTCCCGCCTCACTTGCCTTTAACAGCGAAGTCGCAAGGGAAAGTATAAGAATACCAACTACAATAGCCGGAAGTACCGCACCATTTACTTTATTCGCCGCATGCGCTCTTCCAAGGCTGAATCCTTTCTTTAATGCGAAAACTCCTGTTGCAATTCCCAGAATAAATCCAATCAGAGCCACCCATGCGTTTAAGTCTCCTGCCGACATACGAATAATCATACGAAGCGGACATCCAAGAAATACCAGTGCTCCAATCATAATGATCACACCAAGCACGAATCGAATCATCGGAGATGAACCTGCTGTAGAGCGATATTCTTTTGTCACTACAGAGATAAGGAATGCTCCAAGTACAAGACCGATAATTTCCGGTCTCGCATACTGCACCACTTCTGCCTGATGCATGCCAAATGCTCCTGCCGTATCACGAATAAAGCAGGCAATACAAAATGCCATGTTCGCCGGATTTCCAAGCAGCGCCAGACAGACTGCCACAAGTCCGCACACACCTCCGGCTAACGCCAATTTCTTCTTTGAATCTGATAAATTCATTGTTTCGTTCCTCCTCTTACGTCTCTCATTTCCAGACAGAGCAAACGTTACTCTTCCTCTGCCAGTTCGCGGACCGCCTCAATAGCTGCGTCCACTTCTTCCTCAGTATTATAATGTGAGAAGCTGAACCTCACAGCCCCCTGCTCTACGGTTCCAAGAGCTTCGTGCATAAGCGGTGCACAGTGTCCTCCCGGTCTCGTAGAAATGTTATATTCTGTAAGAAGTTCATCACTCACTTCTGAAGAATCATAATCCCCAATATTCAGCGTTACAATGGCACATCTGTCCATACTACTAAAATCACCATAAATCTTGACTGTCGGTATCTCCTTCACACCATCATAAAAACGCTTCATCAATTCCTGTTCGCGGGCGCGGATCGCATCCACGCCCGTTTCCTCCAGGTAAGACATAGCTGCATGAAGGCCTGCAATTCCATGTCCATTCAAAGTCCCTGCCTCTAAAGCAGTAGGCATTTCTGTCGGATGAATTTTACTATATGTCTGAACTCCACTTCCGCCCGATTTCAGCGGTCGCAGCGCAATCCCCTCTTTTACATACATACCTCCCGTCCCCTGAGGTCCGAGAAGCCCTTTGTGCCCGGTAAAGCAAAGTACATCTATCCCCATCTCCTGAACATCAATCGGAAACACTCCCGCAGTCTGGGATGCATCCACAACAAATAAAGCACCGTTTCTGTGGGCAATATCAGAAATCGGCTTTAGCGGAATATAATTTCCCGTCAGATTCGAGCCATTGGTACAGATGACCATCTTCGTTCCCGGAGTGACAGCCGCTTCCAAATCCTTTCTATCAAGCATACCTTTCTCATTGCTTTTTACAATCGTAAGACGCACACCTTTCTCCTGCATTTCATACAAAGGACGAAGCACAGAATTGTGTTCTAACATGGTAGTTACAACATGATCTCCCGGCTCTAACAATCCTTTAATCGCAATATTTAAACTTTCTGTCGAGTTTGCCGTAAACACAATTTGTTTTGGGCTTTCCCCATGAAACAGACGACAAAGTTTCTCTCTCGTATCATAAATGATTCTGGAAGCGCTAAGAGACGCTTCATTCGCTCCCCGTCCTGCATTTCCCATGGAGCCCATGGCTGTCACCACAGCCTCTATTACTTCTTTTGGCTTGCGCATTGTTGTCGCAGCATTATCCATATAAATCATAATCTTATCCCTCTTAAAACAGTGGAAATCCTTTCCACCCGTACTTATTAGTATAGTCTTTCTTCTTTCATTTGTCTAATTGAAACACTCAATATAAAGCGCCATTTATAGATATTTTCTATAAATGGCGTCTATTCTTTTTCTACAATCGGCCGTTTCTGTTACTTTCCTACTCCGTATACTTCTTTAACAATCCTCACAAAGCGCTCCGCACTTCGTGATAACTGATAATTCTTGTTATAAACAAGATTGATGTCACGTCCGTCATCACTTTTAGGAATCGGAAATGCAAGCAATATTCCCGCCTCTGCTTCATCCTCTGTTGCAAGCTTAGACAGCACCGTAATTCCCATCCCCTGACGAACAGATTTCTTGATTGTTTCTTGATTTTCAATGCTTGCGATAATATCAAGTTCGGACATCTTAACGCCTGCTGCCCGAAGCTGCATTTCTGCCTCCTTGCGTGTCCCAGAGCCTTCTTCACGCATAATAATCGGTTCATGCTTTATCCAGGTAATATCCTCTCCCGCTGTCTGCTTAAACTCTTGATACTTCTTCGTATTCGGAGTCACAATCACCAGTTCATCTTTATAAAACGGAATGTATTTGCAGTGTTTTTTCTCCAGCACCGTTCCGGTAAACCCAACATCCACCATATGCTCTACAATCTGTGTGATCACTTTTCCGCTGTCTGTCTCAATAATCTTGATCTGCTCATGCGGATATCTCTCATTGAACTTCATCAATACCTTCGGAAGCAGATACTGCGCCGGAATAGTAGAAGCTGCGATTGTAATTCCATGTTTTTTGTCGCCTTTGTCGATTTCAAAACACTCCTCGATCTTCCTCTGAAGCATCACCATTTGTTTCGCATACTTATAAAGCTGTGCGCCATCATTTGACAAGCTGACTTCTTTCGTATTTCTCACAAATAGTCTGGCATTTAACTCTTTTTCCAACGCTGAAATATGTGCGCTGACGGTAGGCTGTGTCAGAAACAGCTCTCTTGCCGCTTTGGAAAAACTCCCGCCCTCCGCAACCTGTACAAATGCTTCTAACTGTTTCAAATTCATCAGTATGCTGCCCTCTCACTCTCTGCGCCCGTTTTCTTCGTCACCTTAATACTGTCCATATATTCTAAAATCGGTTTAGCGCTTTTTCTACTCGTCTCAAAAATATCCCGTACCTGAGCAATCGTAATCAGAGGATTCTCCTGCAGCTTCTTCTGGATTACCTCCTTGGCATGATCCATATTACTTTTCAGCGTATACATATCCTCTGTCACTTTCACCACCTGCTGTTCTGTCAGCAGAATATTGAGAATGTCGTCAGCCATTTCTCTTGCTTCGCCCTTTAAATCGATTTCCGAATAGCGGGCAAAATCATACCCTGACGTCTGGAAAGTATTCAAGAGCAGTGTAGATATTTTTTCATATTTCTTGTCCTTTCGAACTTCATAATCAACCGCACACAAAAATTCATCCACACGCTTGATCTGTTCATCTGCCTCCATCTGCTCTACAATCTTGTCAAAAACATTTGGCTTTACTTTCTTAAAATACGTCATCTGCACTTCGGCTTTCTTCATACCGTAGCGATACGGATATTTCTTTTCATAGTCAGCCAGAGCGTCTTTCAATGTCCGAACTGCCGCCCTCTCTGAATCCATATGCCATACATATGTGTCTTTACGCATGGCAAAGGTCCGCACTAGTCCCTGACCTTCCAGTTCTTTTATGTCTTCTTCTACTTCCTCCGCAGACAAAGCCGTAAGTTTCGCAAGTTCCGCCATAGTAATCAACGTATCTCCATGGCTTTTTGCATGCATTTCAATCACATCTGCAGAAGAACCGGATTCCTTACGTTTTAATTCCTCGATCGTCTGCTCTTGGAATCTCCGCTTGATCTTCGGATTCGGCTCTAAGATAACTCCGCCTCCGATTGTCTCCATCGGTGAGTAGAAACGTACCACAAACTTATCCCCACGTCTTACAGCTACCTCTTCCTCCAGACGAAGCTGGACATATCCACTCTCGCATGGTCCGATTTCTTCCTTATCCAAAAGAACTGCCCGGCATAAAACCTCACTCGTTCCTGTGAAGAAATGCAGTCTCGTATGATTTGTCAGCACACGCATAGACGAATCCAGCACATTTAACTTCACATCCAATAGGTCTGTATTTTTCATGCTCTGAGGCGGCGCAAGCACACAGCCTCTCTTTATTTCTTTTTTTTTGACATTGGATAAGTTAATCGCCACTCTCTGTCCGGCATAGCACTCTTTCTTATCCTCTCCATGCACCTGGATACTTCTGATCTTACATTCTTTTCCAATAGGATACATCTCCAATATATCTTCTTTGGATATCGCTCCGCTAACCAAAGTTCCAGTAATAACCGTACCAAATCCCGACAATGTAAACGCTCGGTCTATAGGCAGTCTTGGTATGGTATTCACATCTTTTGCCTGCACGCCGTCTCTGGTCAGTTCTGCAATCATGCCGATCAATTCCGAAAGTCCCTCACCCGTTGCCGCCGAAACTTTCGCTACCGGAGCATGTTCTAAGAATGTGCCGGATAATTCTTCCCGCACTTCTTCTTCTACAAGTTCCAGCCATTCTTCATCAACAAGATCACATTTATTTAATACGATAATGCTTTTCTCAATTCCGAGAAGATTCAAAATATCCATATGCTCCCTTGTCTGGGGCATAATTCCCTCATCCGCCGCAATGACCAGAAGTACAAGATCCATGCCCACGACTCCGGCAACCATATTGTTGATGAATCTCTCATGTCCCGGAACATCGATAATACCTGCTCTGTCGCCGCCCGGCAGATCAAAGTATGTAAATCCCAGATCAATCGTAATTCCTCTTCGCTGTTCTTCCTCCCACCGGTCTGTATTGCGCCCTGTAAGCGCTTTAATCAGTGTTGTCTTGCCATGATCAATATGTCCGGCAGTTCCGATAATAATATTCTTCATACGTTTCTTTACTCCTAACGCCTTACAATGAGACTTTTTTCTTCTAATACCTGAAACTCTTCCAACTGGTCAGTAAGCACCCGGAAATCCTCACGCTCCATCGTCCTCACATCAAGCACGATCTGGTCATTAAATGTACGCGGAATAATTGGTACCGGAAGATGGCGCATACGGTCTTCTAATTCTGCTACACTGATTTTCTCCGGACGAATCGCCACCGCCATACTTTCAATCCTCTCAAGAGGCAGCGAGCCGCCGCCAATCTGAGATTCACAGGAAATCACTTCTATTTGCGCCGGAAGATGTTCCCGTTTTAACATCCTTCCAAGACTTCTGGCGTCTTTTGTAATCTCTTCCAACGGTTTCGTAATCATTCGAAGCACTGGAATATTCTGAATCGCTTTTTCCTCTGACAAATACTCCTGCAATACCAGCTCCAGAGTTGCCGCCGTAAACTTATCAATACGAAGCGCGCGGGTAAGCTGGTTTTTCTTCATCATATCAATATATTTCTTTTTACCAATAATAATCCCCGCCTGCGGCCCACCAAGAAGCTTGTCTCCGCTAAAGCAGACAACATCCGCTCCTTTCTGAATAGATTCCTGTACCGTCGGCTCATGCGTCAGACCGTATTTTGCAAGGTCAATAAGAACTCCGCTTCCAAGATCCTCCACAACCGGAATATCATGCTCCTTCGCCATCGGGATTAACTCGTCAATCGCTACAGAATCCATAAATCCAACAATTCTGTAATTACTTGTATGAACCTTTAAAAGCGCTTTTGTCTCTTCTGTAATGGCGTTCTCGTAATCATCCATATGCGTCTTATTGGTTGTCCCAACTTCAACTAATGCCGCACCGCTTTCTTCCATTACATCCGGAATACGGAATTTGCCGCCGATTTCAATCAACTCTCCGCGGGATACAATCACTTCTCCGCCTTTTGCAAGAGAACTTAAAATCAACAGTACAGAGGACGCATTATTATTCACTGCCATAGCAGCCTCTGCGCCCGTAATCTTACAAAGCAGTTTTTCAAAATGTGAATAACGCTCGCCTCGTTTTCCTGCTTCCAGATTGTATTCCAGATTCGAATACCCTGTAGCGATCTCCGCCACCCGGCGCATATGCTCCCGGCTGATGGGCGCGCGTCCCAGATTGGTATGCAGAATCGTTCCTGTTCCGTTAATCACTGAACGCATATTAGGTGTGTGCATGGAAGTTACCGTCATCTCAACATGCTCCACAAGAAGTTCAATCTGTCTTTTCGCTTTCTCCTCATCCTCACACTGTCCGATAAATGCGCGCAGCTTATCCATCTCTGTATGAATTGCTTCCAGTACCGTATCGCGGCTGTATTTTTCGATTAATTTCTGAATCTCTTCTTTTTCTAACAGTATGTCCACTTTGGGAATACTGCGGTACAACATATTTTTATTCATCTTCATTTCCTTTCCAGTCTTTTAGAACAGACGGATTAATTTATCGCTCTTTGGCGTTACCTTTCCAATCACAGAAACGGCCGTATCCATATGAGCCGCGGCAAAGTCCGCCATCATCGGCTTCAGGTCTTTCTCTGCCACACTAATCAGGAGCCCTCCGGATGTCTGTGGATCATAGAGAAGATCCAGATAATGCTCCGCCACAGAGCCTGCCTCCACCTTACCGATGGAATATCCTCTGTTCTTATATGCTCCTGCCGGAATCAACCCCATCTTCGCATAGTCCACAGCGTCCGTCAGATACTCAATATCTGCCACATTGATTTCAAATGTCACATCACTTGCAGAAGCCATCTCTACACAATGACCTAATAAACCAAATCCGGTAATGTCCGTACATGCGCTCACATCATATTTCTCCACTGCCTGTTTTCCCTTCTTATTAAGGGAGGCCATCACCGTCTGCGCCTCGCGGATTGCTTCCGGAGACGCCATATCAGCTTTAATTGCCGTATTGACAATCCCGCTCCCAATCTGTTTCGTCAGAACGAGGACATCACCCGGACGACAGCCGTAGTTTTTAAAGATTTTATCCGGGTGAACGAAGCCGGACACACAAAGCCCGTATTTCGGTTCATCATCCTGTACGGAATGACCGCCTACAAG
>CAJTRE010000043.1:0-4372 GCA_910578495.1 uncultured Dorea sp. | reverse complement strand
CCCGCCTCTTTCACTTTATCTGCCCCTCCTGCCAGAATCTCTCCTAAGACAGCCGGATCAAGGCAGTTTGGAAATCCGACAATATTAAGCGCCACTGCCGGCTCACCACCCATTGCCCACACATCGCTCAATGAGTTGGCGGCGGCGATCTGTCCAAACATATACGGCTCATCCACAATCGGCGTAAAAAAATCCACCGTCTGGATCATGGCAATCTCATCTGTTACTTTATAAATTGCAGCGTCGTCTGAAGTCTCAATACCTACCAGCAGATTCTTGTCTTCAAACTTTGGTAACTTACCCAACACCTGGGCAAGAGTCTCAGGACCTATTTTAGCCGCTCATCCGGCAGTCTTACTTAAACTTGTCAGCTTTACATCTGTTTTCATCATAAGTTCCTCCCTCCATAAATACAGCCGGACGCTCTGTCTTTTACAAAGGCCCGGCATTTTTGCATTTTCTATCTATCCTTACATATCATACGTATCGCCTGCATCCTGTTATGGACTTAAAATCTTTCCTGCAGAAGCCATCGTTTCAACAATACTGTACATATTCGTTACAGTACCAACCGCAAGCTTCTCCTTCAATCCATAATAATCCAGACAAGTACCGCAAGTCATAATCTCTACCCCCTGAGCTTCCAGTGACTTCAGATCCTCCAGAGAATCCGATCCTTCCGCTGTCAATGTCGCACCGCCGTTGTAGAATAATATGGCCTTTGGCAAAGTGTCTAACTGAGTAACTGCAAAAATAAATCCTTTGATCAATACTTTTCCAAGCTCATCATTTCCGCTTCCCATACGGTCTGATGAAACTACTACTACGGTATTACTTCTTGTATCCGGCATAAATGTTTCCTCCTCATCTACTTTGTTCTCTACTGCGCCATTCATCTGAATTACGACTTTGAACTCTTTGTCTCCTAATTTTTCAGAAGAAACACTACCGCCTGCGCTTGCCGCCATCTTTGTCACATTCTGGACGGCAATCTCATTGTCTACCAGAACTTCGATTGTCTCCGGTCCGGTAATCGTCTGCATTGCCTTTTTGGTCATAATAACCGGGATTGGGCAATTCTCTCCCATAGCATTGACTGTAATCATGATAATTATCCTCCTTACAATTATCATCTACCCCAACACTTATAGATATATTCTATCACTGATGGTTGGAAAGGTAAATGTATTTTTTATGATTTATCAAATGATACTGTGAATCTTTAAAATAAACCGGTTTCATCCTGCCTTTTTTGAACTCCAAAATGAATTCTTCCATCGTCCGTACTTCCTGTGGAAAATAGGTCGCACATATTCCAACTTTCGACGGAATATGGCAATCACTGGAGCCCACTGTAAAAAGATCCAGTTCCTCCGCGTACTCCGCAGCTTTCATACACGCCTCTATAGACGTACTTCCGTTTAACACTTCCAGTCCGTCAAGACCTTTTACAGTCCGAAGATGTTCCTCCAGTCCCCGGTTATTGTTGCGGAACGGATGCGCCGCAAAACAGACTCCTCCCCAGGACTTTACATAGTCTATAAACTCCTGTGCCGACACACGTTCTTTCGGATAATCTTCGATTCCGAATGCAACAATGTCGCCTTGCAGAGAGAAATACTCAATCCCTACAAAGATTGGAAACTGAACTGCCTCACTATATTCCTGCGCATATTCTCTAAGCCCCATGCTGTCATGATCGGTAATACAGATTGCGTCAAGCCCCCGTTCTCTGGCAATTCTCACCATATCATCCAGTTTCAGAAAGCTGTCTTTGGAATAGGTCATTTCGTGCATATGCAAATCAATCAGCATTTTCTTTTGCCTCCTCTACCTTACATTATATAGAGTATAAACCACATCATCAAATAGAGTTTTTTTATAAATACCCCTCATTTATAGATTTTATCTATATACCAGAAAACCTTTTCTTTTGTACTAAGCCATGCTATAATTTAAGTATTGATTTGAAATCAGGAAGGAATATATAGATTATGTGGATTGCCAAAGATTGGAAAGATTATGAAGTAATAGACTGTAGTAAGGGAGAGAAAGTAGAGCGTTGGGGCGAGTATACTTTAGTCCGCCCCGATCCGCAGGTCATCTGGGATACACAAAAGACAGTTCCTGAATGGCGGCGCATGAACGGACATTACCACCGGAGTAAAAAGGGCGGCGGTGAATGGGAGTTTTTTGATCTTCCGAAACAGTGGCAGATTCATTATAAAGAACTGACCTTTAACTTAAAGCCTTTTAGCTTTAAACATACTGGAATTTTCCCTGAGCAGGCGGTGAACTGGGATTGGTTTTCTGAAAAAATCAGACGTGCAGACCGCCCTATAAAGGTTCTGAACCTCTTCGCCTACACAGGCGGCGCAACGTTAGCCGCCGCCGCTGCCGGAGCCAGCGTTACACATGTCGACGCCTCTAAGGGCATGGTCAACTGGGCGAAAGAAAACGCCTCGTCCTCCGGACTTTCTGAAAAACCGGTTCGCTGGCTTGTAGATGACTGTGTAAAATTCGTAGAGCGGGAAATTCGCAGAGGCAACCGGTACGATGCTATCATTATGGATCCACCGTCTTATGGAAGAGGTCCGAAAGGCGAGATTTGGAAAATTGAAGATGCCATCCACCCACTGATCAAGCTGTGTACACAGATTTTATCCGATACGCCGTTATTCTTCCTTATTAATTCATACACAACCGGACTTGCTCCGGCCGTACTTACTTATATGCTGTCAACAGAACTGAAACGCTTTAGCGGAACAGTTGACTCTCAGGAAATTGGACTTCCTGTCACTCACTCCGGCCTTGTTCTCCCATGCGGAGCTTCCGGACGATGGGAAGCGGCAGAAAATTAAAACTGCCATTTGTGACATAGTCACTGAAATCAATCAATGTCTGATGTATTCTGTGACAGAAATAGTAAAAACTATATAAGAATAATATGTGGAGGTAATGAAATATGAAAAAATATGTATGTGAGCCTTGTGGTTACGAATATGATCCTGCAGTAGGTGATCCGGACAACGGAATTGCTGCCGGAACAGCTTTCGAGGATATTCCGGAAGATTGGGTATGTCCAATCTGCGGAATGGGTAAAGAAGTATTTGTAGAGGCATAAATCTACAAGACATATGATATTAAAAAGGGCTGGTACATCAAACAGCCCTTTTTAATTCATGCAGATTACAATTTGTAAGGATGAGTCTATTTATGAAGAAACGAATATTTATGATATTGATATGTATATATGTACTATTTTTGATTTTCTTTGTTATATTAAAATTTGACGGTAGTTTTGAAGAAATAAATCTGCTTCATCAACAGATAATAGAAAATGAACAAGCTGACCTCAAAAATGTTAATCTAGTTCCGTTTAAAACTATCTCTCCATATTTAAAAAATATTACAGAAATGTATGCTTTCAAAAATATTATGGGGAACATTATAATATTTTTTCCTTTGGGTTTTTTTGTTTCTTATAGATTTTCTAAAAAGGTTTTAAAACCAATGATTATCTGTATGCTGACAATACTTTTCATTGAATGTATACAACTGATTTTCAAAATAGGTTTTTTTGATGTGGATGATATACTTTTAAATTCAATAGGATGTTTGTTTGGGATTTATTTTAATTTTTTTTGGTATATATTTACAAAGACAGCAGGAAATAGTATATTAGTCAAGCGTTGATTCATCATATATTTTTAGAAGGGAGTGTACAATTTATGAAACATCGCTTTTTGACACTGATATTCAGTTGTTGTTTGCTAATTCCTTCAACTACAATTTTTGCTGCTGAAGTAGAATCTGACAAGCCAATTGTTACTGAATATCAAGCTGAGGATACTCACTATTTAACCGAAGATTTAACAAGAGGTTCTAAAAAACCAAGTGCTAGTGCTTCTGTCCACAAATTAAGTGTTAATAATTACAATTATCAATTGACGGATTTTGGATATAAGCTTTACACAGATAAATGGTTAACTAGTAGTTCAGGTAAAATTCGCGTTAGCTTAAGTAATTTCAAAACTATTAAAGAATATTCCGGTGCTACCAAGAATCAAATTACTTTCAGACTATATGATAGTTCAGGTTTGGTGACTTCTAGCAAAAAAACAGTTGTTAGTGGTTCGGCTTCCGCAAGTTTTTCCAATATTAAATCAGGAAAGAAGTATTATGTAGCTTTTGAAGTTCCAACAAACGGAAACCGTTATTCGGGAAAAGGCTATATAAGTGATTAAAAGTTTTTTCTGCTAGAAAAAGAGTTTTGATTTGAGTGAAAATCAAAACTCTTTTTTAATGGGAGTATGAGAGTCTGTGAAACTTTTTCTGTAAAATAAAGAAATAACTGGTCTTCTATGATAAA
>CAJTRE010000042.1 GCA_910578495.1 uncultured Dorea sp. | reverse complement strand
CATAAAACTTTTTCAAAAAATATTCAGTTTTCTATTGACTTTTTATTTGCAGGCTGTTGTATCATTTATTTATTATTCCGCGTCCTTAATACTCAAGAAGATAGAATCTTTTTTATTATCCAGCACCCAAATATCGTGGTATCTGCGATAATCTAAAGACCACGCATTTGCGCCCTGATATGTGTCTGGATCAAAGATACGCACCTTGTCCTGCTTGGAAATCGCAAGGGGTGTTGTCCGCGGCATAATCTCAAAATTAATCTCCTTCGCTGTACTTCCTTTCACATATCCGCCATCTTTCTGCCCTTCTGTCTGTCCATCGTAAATAGTGATGGCTGTATACATTCTATTTTCCGGTGTCGGAATGATAGGCACCTGATCCACTGCCGGCACCTTAGTAATAATTCCGCCCTTTTTGAAATCTACAGTTGTAATCTTTCCTGCAAGTTCTAACTCTAATTCCAAGATAAAGGTATCTGTTGCGTGGACTACAAGCGGTCCACTGTATCCTAAAGAGCGAATCGCCGCAATTCCCTCTTTTACTTTCCTGAGTGCACTTGTACCAGTTGCTCCCGGAACATATCCATATTGAACCATTCCTGCTACTTCAGCTCCAATTGCTTCTGTGGCGATCGCAGATAACCTGTATGCATCAATCTCCGGAATCACATAGTCTCTCTGGAATTCCCCCATAACAGCGGAAGCTGTTGCAACGAAGTTCGTTTCTTCCACATCCATAGCGTCAAGAATGAATTCGCGTCCTCTATCCTGTGTCATAGTCCTTGTCTCATATTCTAACTTCACAGCTCCGCGAGTGTATCCATTATCTCTGTCATAATCTGCAAGCCCCTGTACATTCATTTTAGGAATCTTTACTTCTGCGCCTCCTGCATACTTCACCTGCCCGGCATTCGACTCCATCCATCCGGTTACTGCGCCCCGTACTGCCACCTGATCTAATGCTTTCTGAAAATTTGTTGCTGTTGCTAATGTATTAATTGCCATTTGTTATACTCCTTTCACTTACTCACTCATCAATCCTAAGATTTCGTCATATTGTGTATCTGTTTTTCCATCTGGTGCTTTTTTTAATGGATCTCCGCCTTTTAATCGTTCCTGCACTGCTGCCTCTAAAGCTTCTCGGAAGGCATTCTCTACTACTTCAATAGACTTCTTACAAGAATCTGCATCTTTATAGCTCAATACTTCTGCTAATGTTACCGGAAGCTTCTTACCTGCCAGTGTGTTCTTAGCTTCTGCCATAAGCTCTTTTCTTGTAATCTCCTCTTCTCTGGCGTCCAGTTCTTTTGTTCTTTTCTCACTTAAATACTCTGCTTTCTCTGATTCTGTCATCTGAGATAACTTTTCTGCCTCAGAAAGTTTACTATCTGTATCCTTTTTCCATTTCGCTTTTTCCGCTTCAATCGCTGCGGATATACGCTTTTCAAATTCTTTCTTGTTATTCTCTTCTTTCATAAAATCATCAAAGCTCAGTAAATTCTCTCCTCCCGGATCAGCTCCACCACCGTTTCCCGGTTCACCTCCTCCCGGATCAGCTCCACCACCGTTTCCCGGTTCGCCTCCTCCCGGATCAGCTCCACCACCGTTTCCCGGTTCGCCTCCTCCATCTCCGCTTCCTGGTTCTGCAAAAAACTGCAAATTCAGTGGCATATGCACTTTCTCTTTTACCTCTTTATTCTTCATGTTGTCTCCTTTCCGCCGTTTACGGCATAAAAATAACAGCCTTATGGCTGTCTCTTACTGTGTCATTTCTTATCCGCCGCTTTATGTTCTACAGCGAATCCATTGCTAATCAATTCCTTTGCGCGATCATCTGTATACTCACAAATGTCGCCTACATTTTTTCTCTCTTTTGTGATTCTGTCATTGAATCTCTTGAGCACCTTAATTTTCAACTTCTCACCTCCCTGATATTTTTGTATAAAAAATATCGCAAGCCAATTGACCTGCGATATTATTCACGAATCACTTTTTCAATATCATCTATAGTAATGCTTAGCGTGTCCCAGTCCTTTGGAGAACTTCCGACATCTACAATGAAAGCTTTATTTTCAAATGCCTCCATAACATCGGCTTCTCTTCCGTCTTTTAACAATACTCTGTCAAATTCCTTAATCTCCTGCATCATTTAATCTCCTTAATATACACGCTGCTTAAAGAAACAGATCCATCTGCCTTGTGTATCCATCCGGCGATAACATTGGCCGGAGTTTCTTTTTTTCCATACAAGACCATCTTCTGTTCATAACGGTCTCCATATCCGTTATTATCCAGAAATCTGGCCGGATATTTCCCGGCTCCGGATAGTATTTCTTTCCGGAGTCCCCGCCAATTTTCTTCGTCATATCCAAACCTTGAAGTAAATGCCTTCCCCTTTGCCAGTCCGCTTGGATGATCTCCACTGAATAAATATCTGGTAAACTTTGCTTCTGCTGCCGTTGCCTTTTCTGCGTTCGGAAGCTTCTCCTCCGGATGATTCAGCAGTCTGCTCCTTCTCTGATAGTCCAGCTTCATATACTTCCATTTCTCAGGTTCATTATACTTTATATCCTGAAAATTATCCACCCATTTCGGCAGTTCATCCCCAAATACCTTTTTGTATCTGTCATACTGTTTTATGTCACTGCCAAAATTCTTCACTTTCTTTTCTTCCATCTGCGCCGTACGGTTGCCTTTTACGTACTTTTTGTACCATTCTTCATAATTCATATTAGCAGGCACCTCTATATGTTCTCCCGTTACCGGATCAATGGCATCTTTCGTCAATTTCTTCTCTAACTCTTTATCGATTACAGGCACCGTAGTTGTTCTACAGTATGGGTGCATTGGCGGATAATTCTGTCCTGTAATCTTCTGTTTTGTCCGTATGATCATCCCATCCATTTTCCTGCAGATATTGGAGGTTCTCAAATCTAATATAGCAAGGAACTGATACTCTTCTATCCCGCATTCCTCATAAGCTTTAAAATTAAGCTCGCCCATTATATAAGCGCTCTCTGTCCATACAAGCCTTCGTGCTTTAGCATACCCTTGGGCATATCTTTCTGCTATGATCTGTGCCGTTTCCCTGTGCGTCCGACCTGTAATCAGGCTCACCAGAAGTTCTTCCTTTAAATCCTGTGCCAGCTCCTGCGTATTCTTCCATATTCTTTCTGAATAATTCTTCCCGGACCATCGACTGTTTATCACCTGATCTATAACTTTGGCAGACACATAGTTAAAACTGAATCCTGCGTTTACTCTCTGCTGAATATTAAATACACTTCTGTAATAGGACTCCATCGCAAGGTTGATATAAAAATCAGTATTGAAAGTCTTTTCCTGATGATAGATATTCTGCATAATCCAATCTATCTGTTCCTGCGTCTGCCTTAATCTCTCCAATCTTGCCTGATATGCGGGTGCTTCTAGTTTCTTTATCAGTTCTCTCTTTTCGTCCTTATTTTTCGTATTCTCCAATTTTTGTAGAAGTTCATCTAAGGATGTCCTATCTTGCATGGTATTCAGAAGCTGCTTTGCTTCATCCTCTGACAGATTATGCTTTGTCTGGAATCTTTCAAAAATATCCTCTGATTCATAACTCAAATATCTGGATGCTTTCAAATACACGTCTGCAATCTGTTTAGATACATCCTCCGCCTTTTCAAATGCCCTGTGCGTATCTTCCGCCTGCCGGCGTTCCCAGTATGACAGTTTATTCATCTACTTCCTCTTCTTCCTCTTCTTGCACCGGTGCATTTATCGGATTCCCGAACAACTCCTGCTGCCGCTTTACATTTTCCTCTGCTTCTTTCTCTATAATCTTTAGTTCCTCATCCGGATCATCCACAAATGGAATCTGCGCAAGCAAAGTTTTCTTTCCGACCTTTCCCCACAGATTCGCTACTACCTGACTGATTTCTACCAGGTTTTTTGGCATGGCTCTTGTAAATACAGGTGTGATTCCGGACACATCAATCTTTGCAAGTGATTTTGTATTCATAAAGTTGGCAAATATCTGAAGCCTTTTCCGTAATCCTTTTTTATAGTACCTTGTCTTGATCTTCGTAATATTCTCCATGCCAAGCAGTTTAAACTCCATGGCTACCCCTGATACATTACCTCCAAATGCCTCATCTGACATACATGGAATATTGCTGAATTTATGGATGTCCTGCTCAATCGCTTTCTTTAATATCTCTACTCCGGCTTCATCAAAGGTTCTTGTAAGATATTCTGCTTTCGCTCCCTCTCCCGGAAGTTCTAGTAATTTTTCTTTCGCAAGTCTTGCTCCTGCCCGTCTTCTATTGGATTCCTCGTTATCCTCCTTTTCCCCTTCTTCTGTATCAGAATCAGGATCGCTCAGCAGCGCACCGTAAATTACCAATATTGCGTCAATAAACTGCTCTTTGTCTGTTACGCGATCACTCATCAGCACATTATAAGCGTCTATAAGAGGTATTTGTAACTCATAATCACCAATCGCTAGTTTGTTATTCAAATATCCAACAATCGGCACCATTCCCATATAGTGAGGCTCACCATCCGTTACCGATTCCTCAAAGTCATCAGAATCAAAAATACTCATTGTGTATTTATAGTTTTCCGTTATAACAGTCGCTACGTATTTGATATTGTGTCTATCTGTCGAATCTTTTTTCGCATAATAATAGACACCAAACAGCTCATTCTGTTCTATGGTGTCATCATATACAAGAAAAGTATTTTTCACAGACAAATTTTTTATCACCAGTTTTGTTTCATCTTTCTTACAATAAATATATTCATAACATCTTCCATAAATAGACAGGTCAATCCCGTTGTCTCCATCCACCTCATCCGCACCTGCATATTCTAAATCGGCAAGCAGTGCCTTAATGTCTTCTCCGCTTTTATACGAAATCGGATTGCCGATAAAATAAGAACTGGCTGTGTCTGCTATATCCTTAGCATGATTGCATACCAGTTTATTTCTCCTGTCCTCAGATTTTATCTTATGCTCTCCTTCGTAATACTGCTCCAATTCTTCCAGCCTTCCAACCTCTGAGGCTCTATGCTTTTCAATCAATTTCTTGATGATACGCTTGTCGATATTCCTCTCATCCCATTTCTCTGCCGGTATTGCAAATACCATCCTTCCATCACCTCAATCCCATTTTTGTCTTATTCTTAATCACAGCAACTTTATTCCCAAGTATTGTAGATACAAAATACCTTGCTGCGTCCGCTCCATGGTCATTTTGTTTTACTGGCTTGTCCTCTCCACGCTGTGCCGCTTTCTCATCCCATGTATATGAAGCAAATTCTTTGATTGTTTCTTTACAGGAAGAGGCAAATATGAGTTTCCCCATATTCAGCAACATCCCAACCAGTCGAATGCCATCCAGCACATTATTATCTGCCTTTAATACTTTATACCCTCTCTTTCTAAGCTCCGCTATGAACGAAGCTGCTGAGGGATCTACAATGATTGCCTTTATCTTTGTTCCATCCAACCATTTCTTTAGATCATCTGCATAATCCGCATCTGTCTTTTGCTTTCCTTTATCCCTTCCGGAATAATAATATTCGCGAGTACAATACCATACTCCATCTACACCTTTGTTCCAAAGCAGGAATACAGTCGCATTCTGTGTTCCATAGTCACAGCTTACATATCTGCTTCCATTTATGAGTATTTGAAAAAACTCCAGTATATCTTTTACATGCCTTTCTGTTGAAAACATATCATAGATAATACCTTCTGCTACCGCCCAGAGACCGCAAATGTACCTCTGGTAGAATACTCCTTTATACATGGTCCTGTATCGTTCTTTGATCTCCTCTGTCAGCGATAAGTTGTCTTCCATTGTAAAATGCAGATAAAGTAAATTCTTGAGGTCATCTTCCTTCGTCTGCTCTGCCTTATCTTTTCCAATGTATCCAATTGATCTATCTATCCAATTTACTTTAAACCAATGATAAGGGCCGTCCGGGTTACAGTTAAACCAGAACTTCGAACCAGCCACAGAACATCTTCCTGTTGCCTGATTCACAAATGACTCCGGCATTAGAGCTACTTCATCAAAGAATACTCCGGCAAGTGTAATTCCTTGTATCAGATCCTGTGAACGTTCGTCCTTACCACCAAAGATATAGAAAAAATTCTCTACACCATTCTTTCTGATCACAAGTAAGTTGTCAGCTCTGTGATCCGTAATGGAATATCCTCTTGCGCGCAGCATAATCTTTAACCAAAATAGTACGTTTCGCCTAAAAGAGCCGATTGTCTTTCCGCACATCGCAAAGTTCTGCCCTTTAAAAGAACTCATTGCCCATATAGCAAAGGAGAGTGACATGCTGATTGTCTTTCCTGATCGTATCGCTCCATCCGCTATGATTCCATCTGCGTCTTTTACCGGTGATGTATCACACCACCAAGTCAATACCTGTTTCTGCTTTCTAGAAAACGGTGCAAACTTAAATTCATTCCTGTTCTTCGCTATGCTCCGATTCTTTTTCATGGCTTCCAGCTTTTGTTTTAGGTTTGATATCTTCTCATTCATCTATCCACACTTCTTCTGCTGACGTATTCAAAGCATTCATAAAATTATCATCACTTTGCTCATCCTCTGTACCTCCTTGTTTCAATAATTCCATCTCGAATTTCATTGCATCCAGTTCTAAACGCGCATCGTCGTAACCAAATTTGTGCAAAGCCTCTATAGCCTTCTGCTTTCTTGCCTGCACCCTTGTCAGTGCATCCTCAACGGCTTGAATCTGACCGAGTATGCCTTCATACTCCTTCAACTCTGTTTGTTTTCCCTTTTCCATTCCAGACGTGTATTTTACAACTGTCATTCCAGGTGGAGCTTTCCCTCCATCTGGTTCCTCACCATCTATTTCTTCACTTTCCATTAACTTCTCTGCTTCTTTTAGACTTTCAATCCTCTTTAACATACGATGTTCTCGGACTGTAAGGAGTTTAATCTCTTGTAATAGCAACCGTTCCTTATCCGAAGAAATTACTTCTATGAGTGTTTTTTCCTCTTGATTCAAGGTATCAAAAAAGAGAGTTTCGAACTCTCCTGTCTTAACTGCGTTTTTATTTTCTGGCTGTCCGCCTTTTTTTCTATCCGAACGTTCGCTATTTTTATCCGAACGTTCGCCATCCCATTTATGTGTACATTTCCATCTGCGAATCGTTCCTTCCGGCAATTCCAATTTTGCCGCAATGTCCACCATTTTCAAGCCTTTCAGGTACATGGCTTTCGCTTGTTCAATTCTTTTGTCTGGCGCTCTCGCCATGTATCACCACCTCTTATTCGTTTTTTGTTTTTACGTATAAGAAAAGCACCCCAGAGGGTGCTTTTCTATTCATTATTTTCCTTTATGCTTGAACAAAAAGTCAATACTCACTATTCCAACTATTAATGCTACATACACCTCTTTACATTTTCACTTAAAAAACAGTCGAAACTGTTAATGCATTTTTGGTCCCAACACATCTAATACCTACATTTTATTAATATTAATACGATTACTAATTGGACTCTTCTAAATTTGCCGGAATACCAGGCGGTGTTATGAGTGGCGTCTGACCAAACGAAGCCGTAATCTGACTTATCATTAATGAAATTCTACTAAGAAGATTCTGCAAAACAAATTCTCCATTTGCCTTAAACTCTTTAGCTAAATCAACTTGTGCCCAATCAATTTTCATCTTCTCTTCTTCAACAAATGTTAAATTTGCACCAAAAGATACTTCTAAATTATACAAACTATCTGGCTCAAAATTCAATTTTCTTGTTACAATAAGTTTCACTCCATCCGCGTCATTCAATCCCGCAGATATACTGTCTGTACAATGAAGACATACTTCTCCCTCTTGTATAGGCTCATCTTCTTTTTCAAAAATGATTTTGTTTAAATAAAATTGATATTCTTCTAAGAAATATTGTTCTAAATTATTAATATGCATTTTGTAAATCCTCCATCACGATTGATATTTCAATGTAAAACCATTCGTCAAACTATTATTAAAAGTACTATGTTCAAACAAATTCGAATTGATTCTTACCGTATTGGTGTTTGTGGACTCACTTAAATTTTGAGCAACTAACGCATTTGATAATGTTGTAACCGTCTCACATAGTGTAATTTCCGTTTTAGATTCTCCACTCACAAATAATTTTATCGCTTCCTCAACCACTTGATTTAATGATTTATCTGTCTTTAAAGAAATCATAGATAATTCTCTGTGTAGCTCTGGTGCTATTCTTACATTAAAAGTCCCTTTATAAGTTTTGTCTGGCTGTTTCCCAATTTCTTCGCAAAATTCAAGATAATCATCAACTGCACCCTGAAACTCTCGTTCAATTTCTTTGGCATTTTCGCTCTCAAAATTAACTAAATCATTTATTCCCTCAATTTTCCCGAATAGAACTCCATCATCTGCACTATATTGTATTTTTGCACAATATCCTTTATATTCTAATATACTTTTCATTCCAATTCACCATATTCTCTTAATTTTTCTACCAATTGTTCTACCGCATATTTTTTCATTTCTTTCTCCGGATGCGGTTTATGCAAGTCTACAACAGCTCCATCAGATTCTCTAAAAAATCTAACTCTAGAACCTGATGTTCTTCCCTTGTTATACTCCTCAAATCCTAAGGTTTTTAATAGAGACTTTGCTTCAACATAGGTAAAGTCTCTTGGAATTTTTGCAACTCTCTTTTTTAACTTTTCTGCAGTACTCATTCTTTCCGGCTTTCACCTCTTTTGCAACTATAATATAGTTACATTATACTATTTCATACTTTTTTGTCAATAAATCTATCTGTTTTTCTAAAATATTATTTTACATTTTTCAACACAAAAATACACCTCATATTTCTACAAGGTGTATTTCTAAGATTTTATATTCTTTTGAGGGGAAGTTAGAAAAGAATTATAACTTTTCTAGAATAATTATAGCATATCTAAATTATAAATGTTATAAATCTTTCAAAACATCCCTGATTATCTGAGATACCCTTGCTTGTGTGTATCCAATCGCCTCCGCCACAGCTGTCTGATTCTTTCCTTCCAGATACACCATTTCCATGATCTGCTTCTCTATCCCTTCTGGTAAACAATCGATGAACTGCTCTACCTCGGTAATCTCCTGCGATAGCTTCTCTTGTCTCTTCTCTTTCTCGCATAGCTTCTCTTTTATAGCTGTTGCTTCCTTCGGTTCTTTCATCCGCACTGTTACGTGCTCTTCAATGTACGGGAAGTCATCTGAAGACTTCGTAACCTTTCCCGATACCTCCGGCACATTCTCCAGCCTGTCTTCTAAGCGCCCAATCTGATCCGCAATTAAATCAAGTTCCCTCTTATTAGGCTTGTACCGATTAAATAGTTCCCTGTCCATCTCCATCACCTTCTTTCAGCCTTGGCATGTATGTCCTGTTGGCATGATATTTTTCTACCTTACGAACCTTCCCGATCAGCTGGCTCATCTGCTCCAGTATCTTCTTATGATTCCCGGTATTGAAAAACTGCACAATATCATCTGTCTCCTCAAATATGTCTTTATATCGTCTCCGTTCTTTCCGAGACAGGTGGAGTTTCGTACACAGCTTACTTCGTTCCTTTGCTCTTGGTTCAAATTCTATCTCATGCAGAAGGTCCTGCTGCCGTTTCTCTTCTGTCGATATACCCTCTTTCGCCATTTCATTCAACGCCTGACATTCATGAATAAATCTCACAAATTCTCTCAGCTTATCATATGCGTTTATCTCACTCACGTTGTCACTCCTCCCTGCTATGCCGCTGCTCCTTATATCCGCCATATGTTATCACTTCTTTTATGTTATACTTCCTTGCCATATACCCGGCCACATCGTAGACCGGAAGCTTCTTCTGACCGGGCACGAACTCCGGCTTGTCTTGATTTTCTTTACTCATTTTCCTGCTCCCTTCGTTTGTTCTGGATTAACTTTTAGTTTAGCTCCCTACTCTTCTTCCATCGTTGTACCAAGTCAAATTAAAATCTCCCGGCGGAAGATCAATCTCCAACGCTGTTGAATATTTTGTCTCCGCGCTTTCTCTTAATCGCATATTCCAGTCTGGGAAATTATCATATTCATCCACCTTACTTACTCCAATCATCCAACATCCATTGTTGCAGGAAGCTTTCGAATACTGGCCAATAACCATGAGCCTTCCAAATTCTCCACAGTCTACAACGCACTGTATGGGTTTCCCGGATGCACAATTATCCACATCATCTCCTGTTAACCCATATTCTCCAAACGTATCATCGCTATATCCTTCAAATCTTAATGTTCTCATACTTATCTCCTTTCAATTTAATCATCTTCAAGGAATCCATCCTCGAACAGATTTATTTGTCCTTCTACATTCTTATCTTCCATCCACCATAAAAATACATCATGACTATTCTTCCACGTGTTCTCTTTCCCTCTCCTTGTTCTCTCTTCCAACATTCTGTCAAAAGCATGGATATACAATTCTTTGTACTTTGGGAAATCAGCAAACTCTTTCCAGCGCTTTTTATTTGCCATCGGACACCCAATACATCCCACGCGGTCATAACCGCACTGGTATAATTCACACACTTCGATATGCTCCGAATGAATAAATTCCCATATATCCGAATTTGTCCAGTCTATAATCGGATTAACAACCATCTTATTTTTCTGAACACAAAGTTCTGTCATTCGTCTGCGAGAATCATTATCATTCATTACCATAACAGTAGAAAATTTCTCAGCTTCACTTTTTCTATGACCGATTTTTTCAAATTCGTCCCGGGTTGCTCTTGCCGTACTTTCATCCCAACGAACCCCAGTAGAAATATATCTGTTTTTACACCCGGTTTCTTTTAAAACCGAACAGCAGTATCTTGCTAATCTGGTCGGCGGTATTAATTTCTGAGGTATCAGTTTCCACATACTCGTAGGCTGCCCTTTATATATTGGCTTTTCAATCTCACATTTGATTCCTTCCAGTTCCAGCTTCTGGAACACATTCCTTATGTGTCTTACTGTCTGTGGCGCATCTGCCGTTGTATGGCTATTATGTACTTCAAAAGAAATCCCAGACCGTTTAAACAGTTCCAACATTACATCTGAATCCTTACCCCCGGAATAGGTGCATATCAACGGCTTACCATAATGTTGTAAGCTCATTTCAGAAGCCATTCTTATTCGGTCAATTGCCTTTCCTTCCTTGTCCATTTCTCACTTGCCTCTTAACTAATCTTTAAAATAATATGTTCTGTAATATAATAATCGCTTGTTGCAATCCGTCTATTTCATTTTGAACTTCTACTTTCATGTTCACATCTCACTAACCTTTCATTTAGTCCACTACTTCAAACCCATCCACATTATACATCTTCACCTTTGTTTTCTTGTTCCCCTGAAAAATGACAAGATAGGAGCTGAATATGTCTCCACCGAAACAACCTTTCACCTTTGTTGTATTCTCAAAAATCTCATCCTTATCATCATGGTGTATTATCACTGTTTTCATTTTTCGCACTCTCCTTATCATCTAACGCTTATTAAAACCGTATATTTTCCCGTTTCATTGCACACCCTGTTACTGAAAGGAGTATGCACTATGAAAGAAAAATTATCTGCTGACAAAAATATCGTTGACTATACACAGTCGAAAGATGCCTATGAAGGCAACCGTGAATCTGCCGTTTACAAAGATTCATTGATTCCGCCTGTAAAACAACAGGATACGGATAGTGAGGCGGAGGAATAGGGACTTGTTCTCTATTCCTTCTGATTCAGCTTAACACTCACACTCTACCACCCCGAAATGATACCCGCATCCGCATACCGCCGTTCCATCTCCATGCCACTCTCTGATCTCTTCTCCGCACTTCGGACAATATTTAATATCATCTGTATATCCGCTTAAAATCCATACACAGCCTTTCCCTTTCTATTTTATAAAGTCAAACAATGTCGGCGCCTCATTTTCGGCTTCCGCCTCCTGTAAATAGCCAATTCCATCTCTAAAATAATCTGGATTCAGTTCGCACCCATATCCATAACGTTTCATCTTAACCGCAGTCATAGGTACGGACATTAATCCTCCGAACGGATCATATACCACATCTCCCTCGTTCGAATATCTGTTGATAATTCTTTCTACAATGTCCAGTTGCAACGGGCATACGTGCATTTGCGCCCTTCTTCTGCTCTGAGTCGTATTTAATGTCCGCATACGATTAATATCATCCCAGACTTCTAAATTGTTCCAGCTTCCCGGCGCTACTACCATAAAAGTAGCCGGAAGCCTTCCATTTTTATCTAACTCTTCCGCAAGTTTCAGATGTTCTTGATAATCGTATACCGAACTTCTGCTATATTTCCGATATGCAGCTTGCAGATTTTCAATAGATATTTCTTGCAGTTCTTCCTTGCTGATCAGCCTGTCCCCCGAACTCCTCCAGTATCCGTGAGCATCTATCTGCCATTGCGCCCTTGTGTATTCGTCTTTTGTTTTTATTACCGGCTCGTCTGCATAAGCGTTCGAGCAGTCACTTGGCAGCTTCCGGAACAACAAAACATATTCCGGACATCCTACTCCCATCTTAGATCCATCCTTGCATTGTTCAGACCACCCCAGACGGTACGTCTGATTATTTTCCCTTACCACATCCGTTACTACGGTAATCATGCCAAAATATTGAAATCCATGCTTCATATAATGCCGTATACACTCTGAGTGAAAGGGCTCAATGGTCGGCATTCCAGTACCTGTAGCATTGCCAAATAACACCCTGTCTTTGACATGGACTGCTGCCACCCTTCCGGGCTTTAACACGCGGAGAAGTTCCGGTGTTAAGAAGTCCATCTGTTCAAAGAAGCGGTCCGTATCTTTGTTATGCCCAAAATCATTGTAATTTGCACTGTATTCGTAGTGATTTCCAAATGGAATAGACGTGTGTATCAATCCTACACTGCCACTTCCCATTCTTCGTGTTTCTTCTACACAGTCATCGTGTACCGCTGTATAACACTTTCCTTCTACCTTCACCATTTCCACTCCCATCTTCCTTTTTAACCGCTCTTCCTTTCCTGCTGCCGACAGCCCGTATTTTTTCACAATCTCTATCATCTTTTGAACCATGTGATTATGATTATTCCACTTTTCCAGTAACACTTCCTTGATACGCTTTTCAGACTCCATGTAAATGATGTCTATGGTTACCGATTCCGTCTGTAAAAACCGGTAGCACCGGTGCACTGCCTGTATGAAGTCGTTAAATTCGTAATCAATACCGAGGAATATCTCCCGGTGGCAATGTCTTTGAAAGTTACATCCAGATCCGGAAAGGGATTTCTTTGTAGCAAATAATCTTGTTCTTCCTTCCGAAAAATCTATAACTCTCTTTTCTCTGGTGTCATAATCCTGTGAACCGTAAATATCTACTGTTTCCGGCAATGCTTTTTTGACAGCGTGTCGTTCTGCTTCCTGATCATGCCACAGAACAAAATGCTCTGCCGGTGACTTCTCCACAATCTCTTTCATCTTCTGTACGCGCACATCAATACTATTCCTTTTCACTTCCGCCGCTTCTTTGAGTCCTGCTGCCGCGTCCGTAAAAAGAGACATCTGCCCGTCTTTCTCCACCGACTCTCCGTAATTTACCGCTATCTCATGCCAGTTGACTTGAAGCGGCGGCAAAATATAGTCCTTATCCGAGTATGAGCCATTCAAATCTGAAGGCTTCGTGATAAACAGCGCCCAGCTCGATACCCATAACCAAAATTCATCTTCCATGTTCGGATACAAAGTGAGATTATTCGCTTTGGTACTGTCACGCTGAAAGAACCTTGTAAGCGCCTGCCCTGTATCCATCACTTCCAAGTATCCTGCATAGTGAATCAATTCCTTATACCTGTTCGGCGATGGAGTAGCTGTTGCTACTAACTTGTACGGGACATTCTTAAACTTGTTCAGGAACGTCTGATAAGTCTTGCTTCCGAATGACCGGAGCACAGACGCTTCATCCAAGGATGTTGCAGTAAAATAATCCGGCCGGATATCTCCATCTCTTACCCGCTCGTAGTTGGTGAGGATGATATTCCCCTTTGCGCTTTCTGCCTCAGCCATAGTCCGGCAATATTCCGGCTTCTCATATCCTAATGTCTCTACTGCGTCTTTGGTAAATTCCTGCTTTACTCCTAATGGCAGCACGATAAGGGCTTTCCCTCCCTCATGGTCTATTGCCTGTTTGCAAAATTCCAATTCCTGTACGGTCTTACCCAGTCCAAATGACTCAAATAATGCACGTCTGCCACCGCGCAGCGCCCATACCACTGCATCTCTTTGATGTGGTTTTAATGCCTTATTTATTTTCTCCGGTGCACATTCAAACCCGCTTTCCGGTGCTATCTCTATTTTGCTTTTTAAAAACTCTAAATAATCCATTGTTTCGAAAGGAACCGACATGTCTTTACTCTGGCCAGAGTTCCGACTCCTTTCTTGCCTTCTGTTGAGGTCAACAAAATGCTTTTTTCTAAAAATCAAATACGACATCTGGTGCGGCTGTAAATGTCACACCGGTCTCTCTTCTGTTTTCTAATTCAATCCTGCGGATTGCCTTTTGAATTGCGCCGTCCTTGTCTTTGACATACACATAGCCGTCTGGCGCATACAAACCTTTCACCCTTCCGTTGATCCTATCCAGAATGGTTTGGTATGACATGTGATTCTTCCGCCCTGCTTCCCTTGCAGAACGATAAAAGTCTATGATTTCACCAGTATTGTCCAATTTCACAATCTTGCATTCACAATGATTCTTCCTTCCGGTAAGTTTTCCAAGTTCAGCTCTTGTAGTGATTCCTATATTGTTTAGCGCATCATCTGTAAGACATCCATTTTTGTGATATACAACATATCCGTCTTTCAGTTCTCCAAAAAATGTCCTCTGCATAAGCTTCATAACAACCTGCTCTTTGCAGTTTAACTTGATACATCTCCGCCCATTACTCTTTTTGATAAACGGGTGAAGTTCTTTATACTTTCCATTCTTGAACACCCGGCGAATGCGTCCATAAAAATTAATCTGATATTTCCCACCATATCCCGGAATGTCATACCAACCCTCCGGGTTCACCTTCTCTATCCTCAAGACCTGTCATCTCCATATTCCTCATACTCAACTGTATACTCTTTCTTTCCCTTTGCATTTCCCGGAACGCTCTGATACCCTGCTTTAACAAGCAGGCCTGCTAACATAAGCCTGTCCTCTTCATTAAGACCGGCAGAACCTCCTCTGATACTCCGTATGACTGCCATGTTCACTCCTCCTTTATTTCACAAATCCCTTGCACTTTATGAATTCCCAAAAGGGCAAGCTCCAATTTATTCATGTCATAATTTCTGCTCGTAAAATTGTTAAACCCTAAAGGACGTTCCCTCCGAAGCTCGGCGACCGTTGGCGCGTATATGTTTGTCTTTATATGCCTCACCAAGTTTTCTGACACAGTTCGATAATCCATGTCCGCAAGCAGCATATACCACTCATCAAAAACCTGCTGCGTAGTGATCGGACATCTTGTATATGCCCCTCGCATCGCCTTGACAATATTCTTAAATTCGTCCCTTGTCACCAGTTATCCACCTCGCTTATCCGGTCATGTTTGGCGGTCACTTCCTGCCTTGTCTGACCTTTTCGCTCCCAAGTACGCATAGCGGCTTTCCAGTCTTTCATCTTGTTTTTCCCGATCATCCAGCCTTTGGAAGAATAAAAATCTACAAACACAGCGGGATCTATTCCGTTGCCACGTTCAAGGCAATAGCTTTCCACATCTCCAACAGACGGCGGCGTGAACCGACCGCTATTACTCTTATCTTCCTTTTTTTCCTTCTTTTTCTTCTTTCCTTCTTCTATTGGTGTTAATAGACTGTTAATAGACTGTGATTTGTCTGTGGCTTGACTGTTATCTGTCTGTGATTCTGCCTGTGGTTCGCATTGATAATCATTGTACTTAACCACTGTAAATACTGAGAATTTGTTGTATGTTCTGACTGTGATTTCACCTGTGCTCTTCAAATGCTTAATAGCTGTCCTTACTTCATTCGAAGTTAATTCCAATTCAACTTGAAGTTTGGGAATAGATGTGGCAAACTGCCCTCTTTTTATTACAACTCTCTTAAACTCTCCGTCTTTCCAATTTGCTCTAAGCAAACAGTGCAGAAAAAGACTTTTTGTATGTTCATCTTTATACCAGCCCCACTCTAAAAGTTTCCGGCTGATTTTGATGTAATTGCTCATTTACAATGTTCTCTGCTCCTTTCCCCAGTTCCGGCACTTACCAGAACTGGAATGTTCTCTGCAAGTTGCTGTGATACAATACGTGCAATACGACCTGTTTCTTATAGTCAACCTTCCGGTTTAACTAACGTAGAAAAACTCTTCTCGGAACTTCTCCTCAGTTCCATAATGTGCTATATAATATTCCTTGCATTTCCTGCGCAAATCCTTATCTATATGCGCAGCTTCTTTTCCCGCATGAACACCATTTGGATGTAATTCCGGCCGCAACGGTGCTATAAATCCATACTTCTCACACAGCTTACGTTCTCTCGGTGTGTGGCTGAATATGTGATGCCGTTCCACACCATATCTACCCGTATACATGCAATAATCCATATCTGTTGTAAAGATACTACACAAACGCCTAGCCAAAATGAATACCATACCTTTCCTCTAATATCCTCTTTTCATCTGGAGACGCTATCTCTGAATCTGGTATCCCGTAATCCTTACACTCACCAACTAATCCATCAATCAATCTGGCCATTTCTTCTGTGCTATAAGTATGCGAACCACGCAAAAGCCTATATGTCCGATACATAACGCCATCACATCCTTCCCGTACCTGTGATGTGGGCTGAAGATGATAATCCATTGCATTATCCACTTTCTTTCCTGCCTGTTCTGTATCTGGTATGGTAATATAGGCCGCCTTTCCTTCAAATATTTCCAGCTGTCCGTATAGTCGAAGCATTTGGTTATGAATCTCTTGATTGGATATTTTTAATGCTTTAGCAAGCTTTGTGCATAACACCCAGTAATAGGCATTTGCATCTAGACTTCTCTTTCTCCGGTAATGTTTAATCTCAAGGCTTAATTTGTCACAATCTTTCAACTCTTCGTAGGCCTGCCGGAAATCCTCATATGGTTCGAACAATATGCATAATTTACCCGTTATGTAATCAACGATAGGTTCTTTTAATTTTCCGGTAAACTTCATTATTCATCTCCATATCTGTCTTTCAATGCTTTTAACATATGTGCTGCTTCCGTTTCTGTAAGTGTTTCCCATGTTTTTCCATTTCCAGTTACCCACGCGTCACCATCAATCCCATGACTTATACACAACGTCTTGATCGTCTTAATTTTCGCGCCTGAGGCACTTTTTTCTCCAGTTTCTGGAATCCCACCTTCCATCTTGTTGTATTCTTCTTTTAACCACAGATCAAATCCAAGTCCCGTATGAATAGCCACACACTTTACAAACGCTCTACACATACTGTTCCAGACTCTTAACTGGTGCATAGAATTATCTTTTACAGGGTTTGCTCCATTCATAACAGGCGTCTGCATTTCATAAACATCATCATCAATTATTACGCGAATCCGCGTCTCATAACATCTGTTTTTATTTCCATTTTTATCTATGAACACATCCTCGGTCATCCTCAAACTATTCCCTGTTCTTTCATTCGGAATCGGATCCCAGTATACTTTTTGAGCGCCATTCTTATGCAAAAGATCTATACACATAGCCCAATTCAAATAATCAAGTCCATCTCTTTTTTCACAAAAAGGTTTTACATTAACTTTTCTCATCTCATCATAAGATTTTAAAGCCATTACAATATCCTCCTATATCCATCTTCTAAACAACTCTCACAAATCCCACCATCCACACAATATAGTGCTTCACCTTCATAAAGAGGCGCTCCGCACTGATTGCAATATGTAACGGGTACTGGATCGTCGGGCGGCGTTGTTTTCCATTCATCATACCCACGTATCATGCCATCGCCTCCACAAAAAAACATTTGCCCTTTATAGTCTTCCGAAATCTGCTTTTGCAATATTTCAGAAGACAGCCTTTTCAACTGCTTACAATTTGTAAGCTGTTCCTCCATGCAATCACAATGTTCACCCGGATCTAGATTACACCCACATACCGGACATGTATTATAATATGCTGTACATTAGTCAATGATGTGACACCAGTTTTTTTAAAATAAAAGAACTG
>CAJTRE010000041.1 GCA_910578495.1 uncultured Dorea sp. | reverse complement strand
AGAGCATCTGCCTTACAAGCAGAGGGTCATAGGTTCGAGCCCTATTGGTCCCATTTAAATAATTTGGATGGATTCCCGAGTGGCCAAAGGGGGCAGACTGTAAATCTGTTGGCAACGCCTTCGAAGGTTCGAATCCTTCTCCATCCATTAGGTTGAAGAAAGAGTCAACTGTTTGCTAAAACCAAAACGGTTCGAATCCTTCTCCATCCGTTTTTTATCAAAACTTGTGCCGATGTGGCTCAATTGGCAGAGCAGCTGATTTGTAATCAGCAGGTTATCGGTTCGAGTCCGATCATCGGCTTTGTCTCAAACGAGACAATATAATTTAATATCGCGGGGTGGAGCAGTCTGGAAGCTCGTCGGGCTCATAACCCGAAGGTCGTAGGTTCAAATCCTGCCCCCGCAACTTGGATTGGTGAGAGATTATTCAAACAGCCCATCTCGGGAATACAAGATTCCCTCGATGTACGTCGATTCATAAATATGAATCGGCTAAGAAATCAATTTTAAACCTTATGAAAGTAAACTTTCAACGGTTTAATCTTAATTTCTAAGCCGTTTGATGCTTCCTAATCTTAAAACGCCCAGATAGCTCAGTCGGTAGAGCAGAGGACTGAAAATCCTCGTGTCGCTGGTTCGATTCCGGCTCTGGGCATTTGTTTTATAAGACAAGCAATTGAATATGGGCGTGTAGCTCAGTCGGTAGAGCACTTGACTTTTAATCAAGTTGTCCGGGGTTCGAATCCCCGCACGCTCATTGGAATGAGAGCAGTGTAAATACAGTTTTATGTATTTGCACTGTTTCTATTTGTGTATATAATGGTATTTATAAGGAGGAAGCGGTAACATGGTAAAAAATCTTACAGAAGGAAAACCATTAAAATTGTTGTTTTTCTTTGCAATGCCTATGGTATTGGGTAATTTGTTTCAACAACTTTACAATATGGTAGATTCTATGGTTGTTGGAAAATTTGTCGGAGAAGAT
This sequence comes from uncultured Dorea sp., assembly GCA_910578495.1. Lineage (GTDB taxonomy): Bacteria > Bacillota > Clostridia > Lachnospirales > Lachnospiraceae > Dorea_D. Next base: position 17,733 of record CAJTRE010000041.1, on the reverse strand, counting down.
GCGTTAGCTGCGGTAGGCTCTTCATTTCCGGTCGTTTTTTTGGCAGTTGCGGTTGCAGCGGGGCTCTCTATGGGGTGTAATGTTGTAATTTCACAGTTATTTGGAGCGAATCAGATTGTTTCCATGAAGACGACAATCTACACTGCGCTAATTACAATTGGCGTAATTGGTCTTGCGATTATGGCGGTGGGAGAAGTCGTTTCAGCGCCTCTTCTTCAGCTTCTTGGTACGGACACCGATATTATGGCGGATTCTCTTACATATTTAAGAATTTATTTTGGCGGAGCAGTTTTTCTGTTTATATATAATACGATGAATGGAATTTATAATGCACTGGGAGACAGTTCAACACCCTTACGGTTTTTGATGGTATCGGCCCTCACCAATATTGTATTGGATTTATTGTTTGTCATACGATTCGAGATGGGAGTAGCGGGAGTAGCCTGGGCAACTTTGATTGCACAGGGAATGTGTGCGTTTATTTCTTTCTATGTTTTAATGAGACGGTTGTACAAAATGGATAATGAAGAAGACCGTCTGGAAGATAAGCCAGGATTGTTTGAAATAGACGCAGTACGCCAGATTGCACGTGTAGGTATTCCGTCTATGATTCAGCAGTCTATTGTGTCACTTAGTATGATGTTTATGCAGGGGCTTGTAAATTCTTACGGAAAAGTTTTTGTCGCAGGTTATACGGCGGCGACAAAGATTGATACGCTGGCAATGATGCCTAATATGAATTTTTCTAATGCAATGTCCAGTTATACAGCGCAGAATATTGGCGCCAAGAAGCCGGAGCGTGTCATTGAAGGCTATAAGGCATGTCTTTTAATGGTAGTAATCTTCGGTCTTACCATTACCGGAATTATCTTCTTATTTGGTCCGAATCTGCTGGGGTTATTCTTAAATACAGGCGAAGCCGGAAGTGCTATGGGATACGGGCTCAGCTATATGAAGACTGTTTCTGTATTTTATATTCTTATGGGACTCTTATTCGTGGGAAATGGACTTCTGAGGGGAGCAGGAGATATGAAGGCGTTTATGCTTAGCTCCATGTCCAATCTGTTTGTCCGCGTAATCGTGGCTTATATGCTGGCATATCTGATTGGAGAGAGCGCTATCTGGTGGTCTATTCCGATTGGCTGGGCAGTTGGTTCTGCGTTTTCTTTCCTTAGAGTCAGAAGTGGAAAATGGAAAGATAAAAAGATTATTGTACGAAATAAATAAAAAATAATTAGTTTCTTATAAAATATTATTGATTTTGTTTAGTATATATGTTATTCTATTTTCGACAAATAGATTGTTAACAATCTACAATTAACAAGTATCATTTGGGAGGAGAGAAATGGAAGATTCAAAGAAAATGACTTGGAAAACCCTAACGTTTATCGCATTTTCCGCTGTATGGGGATTTGGAAATGTTGCGAATGGGTTCATGTACTTCAACGGAACACAGGTAATTTTTAGCTGGGTTCTTATGTTTGCACTCTACTTTGTACCATATGCGTTAATGGTCGGAGAGTTAGGTTCAGCATTTAAGACATCGGGCGGTGGAGTAAGTTCCTGGATCAACAACACAATGGGACCGAAGATTGCTTACTACGCAGGCTAGACTTATTGGGCATGCCACATTACGTACATTGCCAGCAAGGGAAGCGGTGGTCTTAAAGCGTTAAGCTGGGCGGTATTCCGTAATGCAGAGACATATGATACGTTCCCGACGCTTTGGGTACAGATTGCAACATTGGTTGTATTTTTATTCTTCTGCTGGGTAGCAAGTAAGGGTATGAATCCTCTGAAGAAGCTTGCGGCTATTGCTGGAACAAGCATGTTTATTATGTCCATCCTTTTCATCGTTATGATGATTGCAGCTCCGGCAATCAATCCGGACGGAGGCTATGTATCATTAGATTTTAGCATGAAGAATCTGGTTCCGCAGTTTAATGTTACTTACTTTACATCCTTATCAATCTTGGTGTTTGCAGTAGGTGGTGTAGAGAAGATTTCTCCTTATGTTAATAAGGTAGAAAATCCTTCGAAAGGATTTCCAAGAAGTATGGTCATTATGGCTGTCATGGTAGTTGTATGTGCAATCCTTGGTACTTTTGCAATGGGTATGATGTTCGATCCTGAAGTGATTAATGCAGATTCGGATACATTTAATGCATATGTAGCAAATGGCGCTTACTGGGCGTTCCAGAAGCTCGGTAACTACTATGGAGTTGGGGATGCGCTTCTTGTTCTGTATGCTTTATGTAATATGATCGGACAGTTCTCAACACTTGTAGTAAGTATTGATGCTCCGCTTCGTATGCTGTTAGGTAATGAGCAGTCCCAAGAATTCGTCCCAAGCGCACTTCTGAAACAGAACAAAAACGGCGCATACATAAACGGTATCAAACTGGTTGTTGTTTTATCAGGAAGTATTATACTGATTCAGTCTGTAGTACCGGGAGCTGCGGCAGTGCTTCAGCAGCTCACTAAACTGAACTCTGTATGTATGCCTCTTCGTTACCTGTGGGTATTCGTAGCATACTTAGCGCTTCGCAGAGCATACGATAGAATTCCGGCAGAATATCGTTTCACAAAGAATCAGGCGGTGGCGAAGATTTTTGGTGGATGGTGCTTCATTTTGACTGCCGCATGTTGCCTTCTTGGTATGTATTCAGACGACTTATTTACAATGGTTCTGAATATTGTTACACCAATCGTTCTTACTGCTTTAGGTATGGTTATGCCATATCTTGCCAGAAGAGAAAGAGAAAAGAAAGCTGCAAATTTATAAAAATGTGTATAATAAGAGGTGGGGATATGGCTGTCCTGCCTCTTTTGTATAAAATAAAAAAAGGAGGATTTTGATATGTATAAAAAACTGTCCCAAGAGTTACTTTCATTTTTGAAGAAGAGTCCAAGTACATTCCATGCAGTAAAAAGTATTGCGGAGGAATTGGAAAAAGACGGTTATCAAGAGATTGGCGAGGGAAGCATATGGAGCATTTCGCCGGAAGGAAAATATTATGTAACAAGAAATGATTCCAGTATTATCGCATTTCATCTGGGAAAGGATTTGGATAATTACGGATTTAATATTGCGGCGTCCCACAGTGATGTTCCTACCTTTAAGGTGAAAGAAAAAGCCGAGCTGGAAGTAAAGAAAAAATATATCCAGTTAAATACAGAAGGGTACGGCGGTATGCTCTGCTCTACATGGTTTGACCGTCCGCTTTCTATTGCAGGAAGGGTATTGGTGAAAAAAGACGGTCATTTTGAGACAAGGTTATTGAATGTTGATCGTGATCTGGTTATGATTCCGAGTATGGCAATCCATATGAACCGTCAGGTAAATGATGGTTATGCGTACAATAAGCAGGTAGATACACTTCCGTTATTCAGTTGTGGAGAAGCTTCGAAAGGCGATTTTGACAAGCTCATTGCACAGGAGTTAGGTGTAAAGGAGTGCGATATTTACGGAAAAGACCTGTATCTGTATAATCGCGCCGAGGGAACCGTCTGGGGAGCCGAGGAAGAGTTTGTGTCCTCCCAGCATTTGGACGATCTGCAGTGTGCATTTGGTACGCTTAAGGGATTTTTGGCAGGATATCATGAGAACTCGGTCAACGTGTATGCTTGTTTTGATAATGAGGAAGTAGGTTCTGCAACAAAACAGGGCGCAGGATCGACATTTCTATATGACGTGCTTCGCCGTATTAACAGTGCGCTTGGTAAGACGGAAGAAGATTATTACCGCGCGGTATCAATGAGTTTCATGGTAAGTGCAGATAATGCCCATGCGGTGCATCCAAATCATCCGGAGAAAACGGATGCGTCGAATTGTGTATATATGAACGAGGGAATTGTTGTCAAGTCCCATGCAGGACAAAAATATACCAGTGACGCCGTAAGTGTCGCAGTATTTAGAGAAATTTGTGAAAGAGCGGAAGTTCCGCTTCAGTTTTTTGCAAATCGCTCTGACGAGGCAGGAGGAAGCACTTTGGGAAATATTTCATCTACCAAGGTGTCTTTGAATGCAGTAGATATAGGACTTCCGCAGCTTGCTATGCATTCTGCTTACGAGACCGCGGGTATGAAAGATACGGCGTATCTGGTGAAGGCGATGGAAGTATTTTATAATAGCCATATCTGTATGGAGGGCGGAAGGATATCTCTTTCATAAAACCGCTTTCATGAGAATGTGGAGAAGAAAAGTGGGGAACGGCAGATGAGTAAAATGCGCTATCGGACATTACGTGAAAATGTTGCAGACGAGATTAAAGGAAAAATATTAAATCGTGAATTAAAACCGGGAATGAGGATTATTGAACAGAATTTGTCTGATGAGCTGGAAGTGAGCCGGGGCCCTATCCGGGAGGCGTTAAGACAACTGGAACAGGAGGGGTTTGTTGAGTATAAACGAAATGCAGGGTGTTCCATCAAGGAAGTATCCACACGCGATTTGTACGAGATTTACCTTCTACGTTCTACTTATGAGACGTTGTCGGTGAGACTTTGTAACGGCTGCTATACTGAGGATGATATTCAAAAGATGGAACATATCCTGGAACAGATGAAAGATATTGAGGATTACCAGAAAGTGATAGAGTGTGATCAAAAGTTTCACCAGATTCTTGTGAAGAAAGCCGGGTTTCAGAGAATAGAGAAGGTGTGGTCAGATCTTGACTATTTTAATATTGTAAGCAGTTATCTTGTTGGATTTGAAGAGAAAGCTGCGATAAAGAGACAGTATAAAATTCACCGGATATTAATAGACGCCTGTCGAACGAACGATGAGGACGTCATCTGTAAAGCAATCTATGATCATTACATGAAGTCGCTGGAACAGTTCATGAAGAAAGAAGATATAAAATGTATTCACAAATAAATTGACAAAAGAGGAATCTTCGGTATATTATAGACTATAATAAAAGGGAGTAATCAGCGCCGGATTATAAAACGGTGTTTACGGTGTCGTCAGTACGATGAGAACATTCATCCGTATCGTAATGAAATGATGAGACTTTTATTGCGTATTTGTTATGCAATAGGAGTCTCTTTTTATTTTGGGAGAATGTAATTGTATGGCACAGACGCACAAAAGAAAATCGTAACAGTTCAGCCCGCGCCATTCGCAAAACCGCACTAATGTGCTATTCGTTGCTGTGCAACTATTTTTGCTCATAATCTGGCGCTCTGCTCATAGTCGATAAAAAACACTCATTCATGCAAGCATGATTCGTTTATTTTACCGACCATGGCTGAACTGTTACAGAAAATCAGGTAGAAGTCTGCTTGATTTTTGTGAGATGTGGAAACAATAAAAATAGCATCGCAGAAAGTGAGGGCATTGTATGTTGACAAGTGAGCAGGCAAGAGTGAATCAGGAGAAGTATGGATTTAATGAACTGGTTGAAGGTAAGAAGAAAAGTATGCTGCAGATTTTTCTGGAGCAGTTTAAGGATTTTCTCGTAATTATTCTGATCTTTGCGGCGATTATATCAGGATTTTTAGGAGATGGGGAAAGCGCTATCGTAATCTTTGTTGTAATTACAATTAACGCTGTCTTAGGTACGGTACAGACGTTAAAGGCAGAACAGTCTCTCAATAGTTTGAAACAGTTATCAGCTCCGGAGGCGAAAGTCATTCGAGACGGTGTGGTGGTGCAGATTCCTGCAAGGGAAGTAACCGTTGCCGATGAGGTTGTGGTTGAAGCGGGAGACTGTATTCCGGCGGATGGAAGATTACTTACAGTGGCAAGCCTTAAAGTGGATGAGAGTGCGTTGACCGGCGAGAGCCTCCCGGTGGAAAAATCTTTGGAGGATGTACCGGCGGGAGCGGCGCTTGGAGATCAGACCAACCGGGTATTTTCCGGAAGCTTTGCGACATATGGAAGAGCAACATTTGAAGTGACGGATATTGGGATGAGTACCGAGGTTGGAAAAATTGCGGCACTTTTGAAGACTACATCAGAGAAACGGACGCCGCTTCAGATTAATTTGGATGATTTTGGCCGGAAACTCTCGATTATTATTCTGGTATTTTGTGGAATCCTGTTTGGAATCAATGTATTTCGCGGCGGTTTGGTGGTAGATGCATTTCTGTTTGCGGTAGCTCTTGCGGTGGCAGCCATTCCGGAGGCATTAAGTTCCATTGTGACAATCGTGCTTTCGTTCGGAACGCAGAAGATGGCAAAAGAACACGCAATCATTCGAAAGCTGCAGGCTGTAGAAGGACTTGGCAGTGTATCTATTATCTGTTCTGATAAGACAGGTACTCTAACGCAGAATAAGATGACAGTGGAGCATTATTATGTAGATGGGAAACGAGTTGCGGTGGAGGAAATGGAGCCGGACGGCGAAAAGTCTTTGGTAAAACAGCTTCTTTTATGCAGTATACTGTGTAACGACTCTACAAATACGGGTGGACAGGAGATTGGTGATCCGACGGAGGCGGCGCTTATTAATCTCGGTGGCAGATTTCATATGGATGCGGTGGAAATTCGTAACGCTTATCCGAGATTATCCGAGATCCCATTTGACAGTGATCGTAAATTAATGTCTACTTTACATCCAATTGACGGCCGCTATGTGATGATTGTAAAAGGTGCGGTAGACGTACTTTTGAACCGCGTAGATAAGATTAAGGAAAATGGCGCGGTAAAAGCAATTACAGCAGAGGATAAAGAGAGAATTGAGCATCAGAACATGAAGTTTTCCAGAGATGGACTTCGGGTGCTGGCATTTGCGTATAAAGAGTATGAAGCAGAAAGGTGCCTTGGACTTCAAGATGAAGAGCATCTTACCTTTCTGGGGCTCGTTGCGATGATGGACCCGCCGCGTGAGGAGTCTAAGACGGCGGTGGAGGAATGTATCCGGGCAGGCATTAAGCCGATTATGATTACCGGGGATCATAAGATTACAGCGGCGGCAATCGCAAAAAGAATCGGTATTTTAAAGGAAGAATCAGAGGCTTGCGAGGGCGCTGTTATTGAGACGATGTCGGAAGAGGAACTACGAAATTTTGTAGAGGGAATTTCGGTGTATGCGAGAGTGTCTCCGGAGCATAAGATTCGAATTGTGCGTGCATGGCAGGATAAAGGAAATATTGTGTCTATGACGGGAGATGGCGTAAATGATGCGCCTGCGCTTAAACAGGCAGATATCGGAGTCGCTATGGGAATTACCGGAAGTGAAGTGTCTAAGGATGCGGCGGCGATGGTTCTGACAGATGATAATTTTGCGACAATTATCAAGGCGGTAGAAAATGGCAGAAACATTTACCAGAATATTAAGAACTCTATCCAGTTTTTGTTATCCGGTAATTTTGGAGCGATTTTGGCAGTATTATATGCTTCCATGGCAGGGCTTCCGGTGCCGTTTGCCCCAGTACATCTGTTGTTTATTAATCTGTTGACAGACAGTCTTCCTGCCATTGCTCTTGGATTAGAGCCACACTCTAAGGATGTGATGAATGAGAAACCCCGTCCCATGAATGAATCGATTCTCACCAGATCATTTTTAATAAGTATTGGAACAGAAGGACTTGTCATCGGTATTACGACAATGGCAGCATTTTTGCTTGGATATTATCAAGGAGGTGGTCTGCTTGGAAGTACGATGGCGTTTGGAACGCTGTGTCTGGGAAGACTGGTGCATGGATTTAACTGTAAGGCGGCAAGATCGGTTATATTTACAGACAAATTTTTTAACAATATGTATCTTGTCGGAGCGTATCTTATCGGATTTGTTTTAATCACAGGGGTAATGGTAATTCCAATGCTTCAGGGTGTGTTTAAGGTAGTTACTCTTAATATGACGCAATTATTTATGGTATATGGACTTGCGTTTCTTAACCTTCCGGTGATACAATTGATGAAATGGATTAGGAACAGGAGTTATAAATAAGATGGAATTAAACGATAAAAATATTAAAAAAATTAAGGAAATTATTCTCTTTACGGCGATACTGGTTATCTGCCTGTGGAAATATGACGTAGTGCTGGAGATTCTTGTGTTTATCATGCACGTACTTTGGCCGTTTATCATCGGCGGCGGAATTGCTTTTGTGCTGAATGTACCGATGAACTTCATTCAGCGGCATTTGTTTCCGGAGGATAAAGTAGAAAAAAGCAAGACATTAAAGAAACTGGCAAGACCTGTCAGCATGATTCTTGTATTGGTTAGTATGATTGGAGTTGTGGTAATTGTTATGTTTATTTTGATTCCGCAGCTTGGCAATACATTTGCGAATCTGGGAAATAGTATACAGGCATTTATCCCGCAGGTGCAGGAAAGCGCCGATAAGCTGTTTCATGACAATAAGGAGATTATGACATGGATTAATAATCTCCAGTTTGATTGGAATAAGATCATGGACGTAAGTTTTCGTTTCTTCAAAAATGGCGCGGGGAATGTGGTGGATTCCACGATTACAGCGGCGAAAAGTATTGTGAGCGGACTGACGACATTTTTTATTGCGTTTGTGTTTTCCATCTATATTCTGCTTCAGAAAGAGAAGCTTGGCATACAGGCGAAAAAAGTGTTGTTTGCATTTGTACGCAGGGGAAGGGCAGAGGCAGCGGTGGAGGTATTGTCTCTGACTTATAATACGTTTTCCAGTTTCTTGACCGGGCAATGTGTGGAGGCGATTATCCTTGGAAGCATGTTTGTGGTATCCATGTCGATTTTGAAGCTTCCGTATGCGCTGCTGGTGGGAATTGTGATCGCATTTACTGCACTCATCCCGATATTCGGGGCATTTATCGGATGTGCATTGGGAGCGTTTCTTATTTTCATGGTTGATCCTATGAAAGCGCTGATATTTATTGTTTTATTTCTGGCACTTCAGCAGATAGAGGGGAATTTTATTTATCCGCATGTGGTAGGAAACTCAGTGGGACTGCCGTCTATCTGGGTACTGGCAGCAGTCAGTATCGGCGCTAGTCTGATGGGAATTATGGGAATGCTTATTTTTATCCCGATTGTGTCTGTGGTTTACGCGCTGTTCCGGGAGATTGTGTATTTGAAACTGAAGCAGAAGCAGATTGATCCCAAGGAACTGGAAGAGATGGAATAGAATCATAAAAGGGTAAAATGTGGAAATACATGGGAGGAGAGGTAAGATGGCAAGAATCAGGGATGTTGCAAGAGAAGCAGGGGTAGGGGTAGGTACCGTATCAAGATTTTTAAATAACAGTGGTTATGTGTCAGAAGATACAAGGATGAAGCTTGAAGAAGCAATGAAAAAGTTAGACTACACTCCAAATGAGCTGGCTAGAAATCTTTACCATAAAAAATCAGGAATTGTTGCAGTGCTTGTTCCAAATGTGTCAAATCCATTTTTTGCAGAGTTTGTGGATTATGTAGAGCAAGGCTTGTACGATGCAGGTTTCAAAATGATGCTTTGCAATACGGAGAAAGAAAGTAATGCAGAGTTGGAATATCTGGATATGCTGAACCGTCATATTGTAGATGGGATTATTACAGGAGTTCATTCGTTAGACGTGGAAGAGTATAAAAAGATACATAAACCAATTGTTGCATTGGATCGTTATTTGGGAGAAGATATACCGGTTGTTGCAGTAGATCATAAAGAAGGAGGAAGGCTGGCGGCAGAAACGTTAATTGCAAATGGGTGTAAAAGAGTTTTACACTTCATTGGTGATGTAAAAGTTGAATCGCCATATCATGAAAGACACTACGAATTTGAGAGAATTATGAAGGAGCAAGGGGTAGAGACCATTCGATACGAATTGAAATGGAATCGGCTCGATGCACAATATTATAAGGAGGCGGTGAAAGAGGTTCTGTCAAAAACGACAGATTTTGACGGTGTTTTCGGCGTTGACAGATTGGCAATTGAATGTATGAATGAAGTGATACGGAGACATAAAAAGGTACCAGGAGATGTTAAGTTTGTGGCATATGATGGAACGTACGTTACAGAGATGGTAGAGCCGGAAATGACAGCAGTCGTTCAACCGATAGAAGGCTTAGCCAGAGAATCTGCACGTTTGATTGGTAAATTAGTGAACGGGAAAGTGTATAAAGATAAGAATGTAGTATTGAGTGTAAGGTTAGAGAAAAGAAAAACGACAGTGGTATAGATGAAGTGCACAAAAAAGAAAGATTGATTTTAGTATATTTATACAAAGTGTTAATGGTTATGATAAAAACCATTGACACTTTGCGGGGAAAGAGTATAATATGATTAAAGAAATCGAATAGTGCACATTGTTTTATAATCTGTGTGGAACGGGTTCCATATAGATTATAAAACAAAAGATTTATTTTTTTATCAATTATGGAACGGGTTCCACAAAAGAAGGAGGAAGATTATGAAAGCAAAAAAACTAAAAAGAATTTTTGGTAGTATGTTAGTAAGTGTATTATCATTGAGTCTTTTGGCCGGCTGTGGCGGCAGTGGTGAAGAGGCGAAAAAGGATGAAAGTGGTGCGATTATTATTAAATTTGGTATTCATGTGGCAAATCCTAAAGATCAGGAGCCGGTGACATACAAGATTGTTGAAGCGTTCAATAAGGCTAATGAAGGAAAGTACAAGGTAGAGTTTGAAGCGGCTGATACGGAAACGCATTCAAAGAATATGAAGTTGAAAGCAGAAGATGGAACACTGCCACAGATTTTCTGGATAGAGGGTTCTGAGGCAACAGAGTACGGTGAGGCTGGAGTATTAATGGATCTGACAGAATTTCTGGATGAAAATGCAGATGTAAAAAAAGCATTAGGTGGAATGGAAAAAGCATTTAAATATGATAATGGACAGTATGGTCTGCCATATCAGTGTAACGTACAGGGAATTTTTTATAACAAAGAACTTTTTGACAAAGCCGGTGTAAAATATCCTACAGATGATACAACCTATGAAGAATTTATCAATATGGTTAAAAAGTTAAAAGAAAGCGGTGTGACTCCATTGGCTATTGGAAGTAAAAACAGTGCTTATGCAATGTGGGAGTTTAACGAATTTCTTGCAAGATATGGATGGGAAGATAATATTGAGAACATTCTTTCCGGAAAAGATAATTTCAACAATAAAGAATTAGCTGCTTGTTTTGAAAAATTCCAGGGTATGAAAGACGCAAAGGCATTTCCGGAGAATATGGCAACCATCGAATACTTTGAGGCAAAACAGCTTTTTGACGAAGGCAGTGCAGCAATGTTTGGAACCGGACAGTGGGATTGTGCAGAGTTTGACGAAAATATTGGAGATAAAATTGGTTTCTGGTGGGGCCCGAAATTCACAGATACAAAAGCAGAACAGAATGTAGCAATGAAAGTACCATCTGCACCAATCGGAGTCAGCGCAACGGTGGCAGATAACGAAGATTTGAAAAAAGGTGTTTATGAATTCTTGAAATTCTATTATGGAGAAGAGGCTGCAAAATTATCTTATGAAGGCTCCATCTTCCCGGCAACCAGTTATGAAGGTGTATCAGCAGCTGAATCTCAGTATGCAATGAATGAAATGTTGAAATCACTGGAAAGTGGATGGGCAAGCCCGGCAGCAGCTCCAGATCTGACTGTACCATCTGCAGTGCAGGAAGTTTTATACGATGGAATCTTTGGAGTACTTCAGGGAACATATGAGCCAAGTGAAGCACTGGATAAAATGGATGCGGCAGTTGCTAACAGCCAATAATAATGAAAATCCTGCTGGAAGATATAAAGATTCCGGCAGGATCACAGCAAAGAATGGAGTGAGAGTATGCATTGGTTAAGTAAAAAAAGATACAAGATAGGACTGTTAGTTCCTACTCTGCTTGTATATAGTGTTTACATTGTATTGCCGATTGTCATAGCAATTTATTATAGCTTTACAAAGTACTCAGGAATTGGAAAACCAAGATTCACAGGGTTGAAAAACTATGTAAGGTTATTTCAAGATGAATTATTCTGGAGTTCTTTCAAGAATACGATGGTAATGTTTATTCTTGCGTTTGTATTATTACTTACCTTATCCTTTTTGATTGCACTTTTATTAAATCACAAACTGAAAGCAGTGGATTTTTCGAAAGCAATGATTTTTTCGCCTGCAATTATAGCACCGATTATTGTCGGTATTATCTGGGTATATATTTTGGATCCTAACATTGGTGTTATCAATAATGTGCTTGATGCTATTGGAGCGGATTCATTAAAGCAGACATGGATAGGCGGAGAAAAACTATCTCCTTACAGTATAGCGATTATTTATTTCTGGCAGCAGCTTGGATATTTAGTGACAATTTTTATTGCCGGTCTTAAGATGATTCCGGGAGATGTGTTGGAGGCTGTCAAAATTGACGGTGCAAATGCGTGGCAGGAAATACGTTATGTGACAATTCCAATGATGAGAACAACAATTTCTACAGTTGCAGTATTGATTATTACTGGTGTGTTCAAGATTTTTGAAATTGTACAGCAGACAACTGGGGGAGGTCCTAATCATTTATCGGAAACATTGGTGACATACAGCTATGCACAAACATTTTCCAGCAGTGATTATGGATACGGAATGTCACTGGCAACGGTAACATTCGTTATTTCTCTTATTATTACTGCTATTTACACAACAGCAACAAGAGAAAGGAAGGAATAAAGTATGATAAATAAAAAGAAAAAAACAGGTATGTATGTTTTGATGGCGCTCATTACCGCGTTGGTTGTATTTCCTTTTATCTGGATGCTTATTCTTTCGTTTAAATCAAATTCAGAAATATTATCAAACCCATTGTCTTTGCCGAAAGCAATAAATTTTGATAATTACAAGCATGCGTTGGAAGTTTTGGACTTTCCGCAGTTATATGGAAATACAATTTTAGTATGTGTGATTTCTCTGTTTATAGAGCTGGTAATTACTTTCTTAAGTTCCTTTGTGATCTCAAGGATGGAATTTAAAAATGAAAAACTTAGAAAATTAATATATGGATTCTTAATCATGGGATTGTCCATATCTCCATTTATTCTTCTGTTTCCGGTATACAAGATTAATGTGTTTTTTGGATTGAGAGGAAAATGGGCTTTAATTCTTCCATATGTATCTACATCTATTTCATTCAATACATTGCTTTTAGTCGGATACTTAAAAGCGTTACCCTCAGAAATTGATGAGGCGGCAATTATAGATGGATGTAATTTATGGGACTTGATGACAAAGATTATTTTACCAATGACAAAGCCTGTGATTGCGACAATCGTTATATTTAATGTTTTATATATGTGGAATGAATTCCCGTTTGCATCCGTTATGTTAAGAGAAGCTTCTGATTATACATTGGCTATGGGAGCTTCGTTCTTTAAAGGAACCTATACGGTTGACTATGGCGGAATTGTAGCATCAAGTGTAATGATTATTATTCCCGAATTAATATTCTATGGATTTTTCCAAAAAAATATTGTAGAAGGAATGACCGCAGGAGCAGTAAAAGGTTAAAAAAAAGGAGAAAAAATATGAGTAAAGTATCAGGATTATTTCAAGATTTGACAACAATCAAAAAAGCTAGAAACGGAAGACTTGCAAGCTGGGATCAGCGGGGAAAGAACCAAGATTACTGGGAAATTCCGGCCAAAGAAAGCATCGTGCTTGGAGAAGTGGAAGGACCGGGATGTATTACACATATCTGGATGACATCTTCTTGTCGTAAGGTGAAAGCACCAAGTATTTTAGATCCAGTTCTCAACGCTTCCGCAGCACCTGTTATGGAGATTCATCCTGCGCTTGGTGTGATTTGGGATGACTATGATCCGTTTTATTATCGGAAGGCTTTAATTAAGATCACATGGGATGATCAGGACACTCCGAGTGTACTGGCGCCGTTGGGTGATTTCTTTTGTATTGGAAACTGTTATCCGGGAAACTTCTCTTCCCTTCCATTTAACGTGTCATTGAAACCGGAAGAAGCAGGACGTTACGGTGCGCCTTGTTCTGTATCCTGCTATTTTCCAATGCCATTTAACAAGAAGGCAAAGATTGAAATTGTAAATGAGAATGAACTGCCATTTATTTTATATTTCAATATTGATTATGAAATGTATAAAGAACCTCTGGATGAAGATACAGCTTACTTCCATTCCTGTTGGAGACGCGAGAATCCTTGTGATGGATGGGGACCTGATGTTCAGACAAACTCTCCGGAAGTAAATAATGTGACAAATTTCAAGGGAGAAGGGAACTATACAGTTCTTGATGTAGAGGGAACGGGACATTACGTAGGATGTAATTTGACGGTTAAGCACTATCAGGGAAGCTGGTGGGGTGAAGGTAATGATATGTTCTTCATTGATGGAGAAGAATATCCAAGTCTTAATGGAACTGGTACCGAAGATTATTTTAATCATGCCTGGGGAATGCAGAGAAACGCATATCCATTCTTTGGAACAATTGTGCATGAAGGAGATACAGATGGTTTTCAGGTATCTTATCGCTTCCATATCACAGATCCGGTTCGCTTTGAAAAGAGCCTGAGAGTTACGATTGAGCATGGACATGCAAATCATTTGTCTGACGATTGGAGTTCAACAGCATACTGGTATCAAACACTTCCAACATGCAAAGAAATTACAATTCTCCCGGTAGAAGAAAGATTGCCAAATGTTCCGAAACTGCCGGAAAGAGAACTTAGACTCCCGGAATTGACAGAAGAAATGAAAGCAGCGAGAGCATCCTGGGAAAAGCGTTGGGAAGAGTACAGTCCAGAAAGACAGGAGCAGTTCAGAATTAAAGAAGAAAAAGCGCGCCGCGAGTCAAAGTTAAATACAGAGTTTGCAAAAAAACTTCGCGACGAATATAAATAATCTGGAGGATCTATATGTCTAGAGAATTAATGCAGCAAAATATCTTAAAAGCACAGGCAGAAATTGACGCAAAAAAAGATATTGTAAAAAATGGAAAGATGCGCCAGCATTATCATTTTATGGCGCAGACCGGGTGGATCAATGATCCGAACGGACTGATCTATTATAAAGGAAAATATCATTTCTTCTTTCAGTATAATCCATATTATGGTTTCTGGGATTATATGCACTGGGGACATGCAGTGAGTGACGATATGCTTCACTGGGAATATCTACCTTTGGCGCTTGCACCTTCTGAAACTTATGATAATCATCTGCGTGGTGGTTGTTTCTCTGGAAGTGCGATCGAACATGACGGAAAATTATTCCTGATGTTTACGGGTACAACCAATAATGGTGAAGGATTTGAACAGACACAATGTGTTGCGTACAGTGAAGATGGAATTCATTTTGAAAAGTATGAGGGAAATCCTGTACTGACGGCCCCGGAAGGGGTTCCGACAGATTTCTTCAGAGATCCGAAAGTGTGGAAGCATGAGGATACCTATTATATGGTATGTGGTGCAAGCAAAAATCATAAAGCACAGGCTCTTTTGTACCGCTCTAAAGATATGCTTCACTGGGAGTTCTTCAATGTTCTTGCAGAAAGCCGCGGTGAGTGGGGATATATGTGGGAGTGTCCGGACTTTTATCCACTTGGTGATAAGTATGTATTGATGTTTTCGCCAATGGGAGCAGGAGAGAGAACCGTTGTATATTTGGTTGGAGATTTTGATTATCAGACTGGTAAATTTGACTACCATGTGACGGGAGAGATTGATTGGGGCTTTGACTATTATGCTCCACAGTCCTTTGAGGCTCCGGATGGCCGTAGAATTATTGTAGGCTGGGCAAATGCATGGGATTGGATGCCATTCTGGAAAGATTGGGGGCCAACCTATCGTGAAGGTTGGTGTGGTTTCTATAATATTCCGCGAGAAGTAAGATTAATGGAAGATAGCACGTTGCAGTTTGTACCAATCAAAGAAATTGAAACTATTCGAAAATCGGGATGGCAGCAGGAACAGTTGCTTGTGAGTGACGAAAAGCAGATTGTTGAAGCCGGGAATGGAATTAGTTTTGAATGGAAATTTAAAATTGATCTGGAAAAGACCGATGCAAAACAGTTGAAAATTGTACTGCGAAGCGGAGAAGGAAAGCAGGCAGTATGTATTCTGGACTTTGTTGAAAGCAAAATGTTTGTGGATCGCAATGACTCAGATGGTTGGAGTAAAGGAGTATCTGAAAGTATTTTGTATCTCCAAAATAAGAAGGAATTAGATATACATATATTATCTGATCAGAGCTTGCTCGAGATTTTTTCTGATCAGTATAGCAATAATCATTCTATGAATATTTATGCCGGATATGGACAGAACCAGACTTGCATATATGCTTGTGGTGGAAAAGCAGTTCTTAAAGATATGGAAGCATATGAACTAATGGAATGTTATCGGTAAGGGAGAGAAAATATGCAGAAACAATATGATGTGACTGCGCTGGGAGAATTACTTATTGACTTTACAGAAAATGGGAAAAGTGCTCAGGGAAATGCTCTTTTAGAAGCTAATCCCGGAGGCGCCCCATGTAATGTGCTTGCAATGTTGGAAAAGCTCGGAAAAAATACAGCGTTTGTAGGAAAAGTTGGCAACGACCAGTTTGGAAGATTATTAAAAGAAACGATAGAGTCGGTGGGGATTGATTCTGGAAATCTGGTTATAGATGAAGAAGTAAATACAACACTTGCATTTGTACATACTTATCCTGATGGAGACCGTGATTTTTCTTTTTATAGAAATCCGGGAGCGGATATGATGCTTAAAAAAACAGAGATCGAACCGTCTGTTATTAAGAATACAAAAATATTTCACTTTGGAACGTTGTCTTTTACACACGAAGGAGTAAAAGAGGCCTCGGAATTTGCGGTGAAATGTGCAAAAGATTCAGGTGCACGTATTTCGTTTGATCCGAATTTGAGAGATCCGTTGTGGAAGAGTCTGGAAGATGCGAAAAAGGCAATGGCATTCGGTTTTGAAAATTGTGATATTTTGAAAATTTCAGATAATGAATTGCAGTTTTTTACAGGAGAGAAGGATTTTGATAAAGCGGCAGCCATGATTCAGGAAGAATACAAAATTCCTCTGATTTGTGTTACTTTAGGAAGCGAAGGAAGTCGTGCATATTATAAAGATAAGAGAGTATGTGCAGAACCATTTCTTCAGGAAAAAACCATTGAAACTACAGGGGCAGGAGATACATTTACAGGATGTATGTTGAATTTTATTCTGGAAAAAGGACTTGATGATTTGACAGACGAGGATTTGAAAGATATGTTGACATTCGCAAATGCAGGAGCAGCTCTGATCACGACCAGAAGAGGGGCATTGAAAGTAATGCCTGAAAAAGAAGAAATTATACAAGAGATATTAACTAGCAAAACCGCCGCATGGAAGTAGAACGTCCATGCGGCGGTTTTGCTATGTCTCTGTTTTGGTGTAGATATTGTCTTACTTGAAATATACGGGGACAGATGGAATTAGCCAGCCTGATTGCCCATCGTTATATTTGATTTTCAAAAATGGTCTGAAAATAGTTTTCGAACATTTTTTTCCTAATTGATAGGTAATGGAATACTCAATTGTGTTATCTTTGGTTTCTTTGGTCGTATTTATTTTATAATCTTTGATGTCTGAAAATGTTTGTGGATAATCTAATGCAAAGTCAGTAATTTTATTTTTGTTTTTGGCTATGCCATATTCTGCATTGGCAGTCAAATCTTCTCCAATATCGGTTTCCGTACTGGAGAGAGAAACATAAAGTGCATTTTCAGATATAGTAGGACGCTGCTCTATTAAATAGCCTGCAAATAAAAAGTCAATAGAAAACTGAATATTTTTTGAAAAAGTT
>CAJTRE010000040.1 GCA_910578495.1 uncultured Dorea sp. | reverse complement strand
GTCCTCGTTGAAATCTGTAAATAGCAACTTCAAAAACTGTGAATGGCGTTCTCCTATTTCTTCGGCATATTGACCTGCTTTATCGGTTAGCTCAATACGGACAGAATTATTTCCCTCTAATAGCAAACGGACAAATCCTTTCTTTTCAAGAGTTAAAGCTAATTTTTTTATATTCTGTCTGGAACAGCCCATAAGGTTTCCGATATTTGTTAATGTTCGTGGCTCTGGACAGCAAGCTGTCATTGCAAGTAATAACCATTGCTTTAGGGATATTTCCGTTTGAAGTTTTTCACCCGCTGTCTGCATACGATTTTGTAGTATAAAGATACTTGAAAATATCGCTTGTACTCTGTGTTCGGTATCACAGTTGTATTCTTCAAAGAGTTCATCCATTTTCATCTATTTTTCCTTTGTACTTAGTAGTAACAAGTTCCTGCCGAATAGCATAGTAACTCATTACTGCCATGTCAATATATTCAGAAAAAAATCACTATTAAATCAGATGCTTCCCGAAAAGAAAAGCGACAGAGCTTTTCCCTGTCGCCTTGCTGTCTATGCGTAAATGATTTCATCATATACAATCTTCCTCGCACAAGCTCTTATGTTATTCATTTTTCCTGTCCATTCTAAGGCATTTTCAGCCTTTAGCTGTTCTGTTATGTCTTGTGTTTGCTTCATGCCCTCTATGAGCCTTTCAAAGCGTTCCTGCGCCTGCCTGTCTACATCAACAAGATAGGCGTTGAGCCTGCCGTTTGTAAAAAGATTAGTGTATGTAACCTTATGGTACTGCTTCAGATAGTTCATATGCCGCTGTCCCCATATGCCTATGGGCTGTTCTTCTTCGGCGGGTACAGACAAACACGGTATTAAATAATCGCCTTGCCTTTCGTATCTGCCGCCCAGTTCCTCAAATAATGATTTTGCCATTTTCTATTTCCTCCAAATAAGATATTCACTCCACATTATGGTGTCTGTTGTCTTAAACACAATTTTTAGTTTTCTCCTTATCTGGTTTCACTCATGTATATATGAAGCAAAATTAACTAAGTTAGATGAAATTGAAGAGTTAATGAAAGAAGTAGCTGAATTTTATTTGAAGCAAGACGGTGTCATTGATGTACATTACATAAAACGTACTCATAGGCAAAAAGATTTTAATGCGGTTAAAGAGGGGGAGTTACCTATCCGTCTTACAAGAAATGTAGGCAAGGTAACGTATGTATTATATTGGGTACTAGAAAATGAAGAAGCTCATGCAAGAGTATCTAAGCTTGGTGTAGAGAAATTTTACAAGCGTTGGAATCGTTGCTTAACCACAATGCCTAAAATAATTCTTGGTGAGAATGTAATTTAACTTGCAACTTCCAGTTTATTATACTGGGAAATTAGAAGCTATGGAGGAAAACTATGATGCAATTAGTAAAAATGACGTCGCACATTTATTATAGTGAACCGGAAGAGAAAACAGATCGTGAGATTAATTCGCAAATTTGGAAATGGAGATGATAATATATGAGAAAAGCCTTGAGCATTATGTTAAGTATTTGTTTTGTACTACTGTCTGCATGTTCTATGAATACTTCAACAGAAGGAGCAGACAAATGGGACTGTTCCGTTACTTGTGCGGAAGAATCTGTTGATACATATGTAATTACATACAGTGATGTGGAAATTATTTCAAAAAGCGGTGTACTCTCATTCCAAAATCGCAATAATTTTGATATAGTTGTTCATCTGCTCTCTGACGGAGAAGATGAACAAACTGTCGAAATTTCTGCTGGCGGTGTGGTAGTATTAAATCAAATTGAAAAAGAACTTGTATATACAGTTGGATGTCATGCAAAAGTTGAAGAAAATACAGAGATTAAGTTAATGGTTTATGATGGTGAGGGTGCAGAAGTATATAAATAACAGGCCGCTTCAAGATTTGAAAATGGGTTGCCTTTTAAATGTTTTTTGATGTATACTTATAAGTAAAGAAATAAAATGAATTTGTAGGAAGAAAAGTTCAGATTTGGAACTCTAATGGAGGTGAAATTATGTCATCAAGCAAGGAATATTTACAATTTATTTTAGGACAATTGTCCGAGTTAGAAGAAATTACTTATAGAGCAATGATGGGAGAATATATCATTTATTATCGTGGTAAGATTGCAGGTGGTATATATGATGATAGATTGCTCGTAAAACCGGTAAAATCAGCGGTTTCTTATATGCCGACGGTTTCGTATGAGCTTCCATATGAAGGAGCAAAAGAAATGTTGTTGGTAGATGAAGTTGATAATAAAGAGTTTCTGACAGGTTTGTTTCATGCAATGTATGATGAATTACCGATGCCGAAACCTAAAAAGAAGAAAAAGTAAAAAAATTCTCCTCTTGTTTTGTTGTACAAGAGGAGAATTTTTTAGGTTGTCAACACTTTTTTCTTTCTGTGGAAATAGTAT
The DNA here is from genome assembly GCA_910578495.1 of uncultured Dorea sp. Taxonomy (GTDB): domain Bacteria; phylum Bacillota; class Clostridia; order Lachnospirales; family Lachnospiraceae; genus Dorea_D. The sequence continues at coordinate 16,601 of CAJTRE010000040.1, read as the reverse complement.
GGAATAAGGAACAGCGCCGTTGCACCCCACGCCAATGGGTAACTATAGAGCAGCGTGGACAACTCTCCGGTCATTGGTGTAACCACGAGAATCCATGTAAGTCTTACAAGGAGTACGCCGCCAAGAGTGATAATAGATGGGATTAGAACGTCTCCGATACCACGCAGTGCGCCGGAAAATATTTCTACAAAGATGAAAATAATGTAACTTGGCGTGATTAGCCGCAACATATAAACGCCGATATCAACAACCGATTCATCTGTAGTAAAGATTCCGTACAGCGGACGGCAGAATACCATAAGAAAGATAATCAGACTGCCGCATACACCAAGGGCCATGGCAAGGCATATACGTACACTCTTTTTTACGCGGTCATATCTCCTTGCGCCGTAGTTCTGTCCGGAAAATGTAGTGATGGCAATGCCAAAAGAACCACATACCGTCCAAAAGATGGCGTCAAGTTTGCCATACGCCGCCCATGCAGCCGCAGTGTCTGTTCCAAAGTTGTTGATTACTGCCTGGATGATAATATTGGAAATACTGTAACCAAAGGACTGGATTCCGCCGGGAAGTCCGATTCGAAGTTCCGCCTTTAGAAGATCTTTGTGAAAACGTATGGAGCGAAGTTCAAGTTTTAATATTCCATAAGATTTCATTAAAGACCGAGTTACTAAAAAGGCGCTGATTGCCTGCGCTATGACGGTGGCGATGGCTGCACCTTTGATTCCCATATTAAGTCCAATGACAAACAAAATATCAAGGACGATATTAAGGGCACAGCAGATGATCAAATAGATGAGCGGGCGTCTGGAATCGCCGATGGAACGCATAATGGAAGAACCCATGTTATAGGTCAGCGTAAATAATATACCAATGAAATAAATCCGCAGATATAGGATGGAATCTGGTATAATATCTGTCGGAGTTTTCAAAAGGCGTAATAACATGGGTGTGGCAAACCAGCCTGCAATGGAGATCAAAATGCTTACCGTAATGGAAAATGCGTAAGCGGTATGCAGACCTTTGCTTAACTGTTTTTGGTTTTTAGCGCCGTAAAACTGAGAGATGATTACGGTAGCTCCTGCGGAAAGTCCGGTAAAAAAACCGATGACGAAGTTAGACAGTACAGCGGCAGAGCCTCCTACACTGGCAAGAGCCTGCTTACCGACATATCGACCTACAATTATGGCGTCTACAGTATTATATAGTTGTTGAAATAATGTTCCAATCATAATCGGAAAAAAGAAAATAAGTAATTGTTTCCAGATAATTCCCTCGGTAATCTGGTTTTTCGTAAGTGTATTGTTACTCATTGCGCATTCTCCTTACACGATTTTTGTTGTCCATTTCGAGCAGTCCCACACCTCATTTACCACATCTTGATAAAATTCTGGCTCATGGCAGATGAGAAGGATGGTGCCGCGGTATTCTTTTAACGCTTCCTTGAGTGCGTCTTTAGCGTCCACATCCAGATGATTGGTAGGCTCGTCCAGGAGGAGTACGTTGGTATCCCGGTTGATGATTTTGCACAGGCGCACTTTTGCCTGTTCTCCTCCGCTTAATACCCGTACCTGACTTTCAATATGTTTGGTTGTAAGTCCACATTTGGCGAGGGCAGAGCGTACTTCATACTGGTTGAAAGACGGAAACTCCTGCCAGATTTCCTCAATACAGGTAGTTTTATTCTGGTAGTCGCCCTCCTGTTCAAAATAACCCGGTAATATATTTTCTCCTGTTTCACATTTTCCGGACAGTGGCGGAATGATTCCAAGAAGGCTTTTGATAAGCGTTGTTTTGCCAATGCCGTTTGCTCCGGTAAATGCAATCTTAGAACCACGTTCAATGGCAAAGGTTAAGGGGCTGGATAGAGGCTCGTCATAGCCGATGACCAGATTTTTTACTTCAAAGATATATTTGCCCGGTGTACGTCCCTGACGAAAATGAAATTCCGGCTTCGGGCGTTCGGCCGCAAGTTCAATGACCTCCATTTTGTCCAATTTTTTCTGGCGGGACATTGCCATATTACGGGTGGATACCCGGGCTTTGTTACGGGCGACAAAATCTTTGAGCTGATGGATTTCTTGTTGCTGGCGTTTATAAGCCGCTTCAAGCTGGGCTTTTTTCACTTCGTATACTTTCTGAAATTCTTCATAGTCGCCGACATAACGGGTGAGTTCTTGGTTTTCTACATGATAAATGATATTTACCACTTCATTTAAGAATGGAATATCGTGGGAAATAAGTACAAACGCATTCTCATATTCTGTAAGGTAGCGTTTCAGCCAGGTGATATGTTCTTCATCCAGATAGTTGGTCGGCTCGTCAAGAAGCAGGATATCCGGTTTTTGAAGAAGCAGTTTGGCAAGGAGAATCCGGGTTCTCTGTCCGCCGCTTAAATCTGTGACGTCTTTATCGAGTCCGATGTCCAGAAGTCCGAAAGCACGTGCAATTTCTTCTACTTTTGCATCAATTACATAGAAATCACGCAAGGTCAAGGTGTCCTGAATTACCCCCAGTTCCTCCATCAGCTCATTCATTGTATCTTCATCCGCTTCGCCCAACTGTTCGCAGATGGTATTCATGCGAGTCTCCAGTTTGAAGAGATCCGCAAAAGCAGACTTTAGTACATCTCGAATGGTGGAACCTTTTTCCAGAACCGTATGTTGGTCGAGATATCCAATCTTAATGTTTTTTGCCCATTCAACCTTACCGGAATCCGGGAGCTGGGCGCCTGTTATAATATTGAAAAATGTGGATTTTCCTTCTCCGTTGGCGCCAACAAGACCGATATGTTCGCCTTTTAACATACGAAAAGATACATCCTGAAAGATGGCGCGGTCTCCGAAACCATGGGAGAGGTGTTCTACTGTTAAAATACTCATACTATCATTGCCTTTCTTCTTAACTATAAACAACAAGGAATGTTGTTATAATATTCTACAATAAATTGCTTTATAAAGCAATTTATTGTAGAATAGAATTTAATTATGAGTAACAGTTCAGCCATAGTCGGTAAAATAAACGAATCATGCTTGCATGAATGAGTGTCTTTTACCGACTATGAGCGGAACGCCAGATTATGAGCAAAAATAGTTGCACAGCAACGAATAGCACGTTAGTGCGGTTTTGCGAATGGCGCAGGCTGAACTGTTACTTTCTATGAGTCTTAACAACAACAAAATAATACATACCCCGCCAACACACACAGAATAATACTCAAAACCTCTACAAATGTGTTAGGAAGTATTAATGAAAGAATCAGACCTACAGCCACCCAGAACAGGGCAAAACCTATGACACGCTTCATACTGTGCTCCCTGCTGTGCATTTTCTTTATTCTATGCCGCTGTTCTTTCAAATATGTCTAACATCAGAAAAATTGTAACTATTCAGCCATAACAACTCAAGCTGCGACTGTTATACTTCTTCTTCCAGAATATCCATCACATCTTTTTCTGTCATTTTGTCGTCTTTTTTAGAAGTAAATTTGTCCACCGCATCCGGGATCATATCTAAAATCTTCGTCATAGTATCCTGATTTTTGATATTCACAAGGCGCGTTTTTCCGTCCTGTATGACAAGAACCGCACATGGACTCATCTTTCCTCCAAGACCACCGCCGCCTTTTTCTTTCGTGTCTCCTCTAAATGCTCCGGCTCCCATTCCGAAAGATACATCGACTAATGGAAGAATGATCGTATCACTAATATGGATTGCCTCTCCAACGACAGTCTTAGACGAAACAACTCCGTTCATTCCCTGAAAAAGCGCCTCTACGGTTTCTTTAAAATTCATATCTGCCATTACATTTCCTCCCTGCAATTATAATTGACTAAACTCTTTGATATGTTTATACGACTTACGGATATTCTTGTCCCAGAATAATTTCCATGCAAGATGAACAAGGTGGCTTGCCCGTATCCGTCCTTTCACATACAAGCTGCCTTTTAAAATCTTTTGCTCAAAATCAGGAATAATCTCCATATACTCCCCGAAAAACGGATACAAAACGCTCAAGTATGCAAGCGTTTTCCCGGTGTATGAGGGATCTTCAAACCCGAATCTAATTTGAGACTCCAGTTTCTTCGGTTTTAACTTCCTCAAATACCAAAATAATTCTTTCTTCACTCTGGCAAATGCGTTCCGGTGAACCTCGTCCTCCACAAACTCTATAAGCTTGTCTTTTTTTTCTCTTAATGTATTTATTTTATCACAAATGTTCAAAAAAGTACATTTTATCTTTTTACATAAGGCTTTAATCTTTTGTAAGAAGCGATTCCCTTTGCTTTCAGGATTTTCGGTGTCTTCTTTAAATTTCTCTTTAGCTTCAGTTTTTTCGTCAGCTTCACATTCTTCTTCCGCAGTTTCTTCCACAGCTTCTTCAGTTTTTTCGTCTTCTTTTGAAATGCTCTCATTGTTTTTAACTTCTTCCACTGCTTCGACATTTTCATCATGTTTTTCTTCATTTGGAGTTCCTCCCTTTTTCTGTTTTCCATCTTCTTTCATTTCGTGTTTATTGTGCATTCCGGCAGTCTCTTTGCTTCTGTCGGAATTCCGCTTGAAAAACGCCAGCCTGATCCGCCACCGCAGACGTTTTTCTTTATAATATACATCTGCCCGGAACAGATGCAAAAACCACGTTACTTTTATTTTCCCTTTCAGGCTATTAAGATCTCCGCCGGATTTCCCTCGTATTTCGTATCTGACGGGCACAAAAAGAACAATACAAACCAACAATACAAGTATTCCCAGTATTGCTGCAATTATGATTCCTATGAACTTCAAGATCAACAACAATATATGCAGCATCTTAACCTTCCTGCTCTTTTCTTAATATATATGAACGAATATCCGCACCCTTAGTCTTATTATACACTTCTTGCACGATTTCTTCCACCAAATATACAGCGTCCTCATAACCTTTTGTCATTCCTACTACCAGAAGATCCTGCTTCGGACAAGGCAGGTGCAGAAGATGCCTGTAAGAAGAGATTTCAAGCTGGTCTTTTTCGTTTGCCGCAAGCCTGATCAGATAGAGATCGGGAATGATTTTCTCCTTCTCTATCTTCTTTATGAGCTTGTCTTTTTTTCGTTTTAATGTATCCGACAGATACAGATATTTATAGTATCTCATAGTGAAACCTTCTCTCACTGATTTTACAGACTCCATAACACAGGAGATTTAGTAATAAGCATCAAACACTTCTTTCGCCACATTGACTGCCTTTGCCGTACCATCAGAGGACTCAATGATCACACTGATGGCAAGATCCGGATTATCCACATTGGAAAAGCCGGTGAACCACGAATGATCCTTTTCTTTGTCAGAACTGTATTCAGCAGTTCCTGTCTTTCCTGCCGACGTGTATTTTTTTCCTCTTAATACAGAAGCCGTACCATAATCCGTCACACTTGTCATATAGTTTTTTAATTCTGACGCTTCTTGCGCAGTCATCAGTTTTTTATATCGCTCTGGTTTATTCTCATCAATGACCACACCCTTATAATTCGTCACTGAATCTACAAGGTAAGGCTCCATCAAAATCCCTCCGTTAGCGATGGCTGATGTAATAAGTACCATATGATAAGGACTCATCTGCGTCTGGCCCTGTCCCATGGAAGTCATCATCTTCTCCGCTGTCCCCGCATTCTTCTTCAGACTAAAGGAACTCTTCTTGTATGGGAATTTTCCCGGCAGCTTAGAATTAAACAATAATTCCTTTGCCGTCTTCTGGAATTTTCCTACGTCCAAATCCGCTCCAATATTACAAAACGATGTATTACAGGAATACGCCAGACTATCTCTGAAGTCTACTTTCCCATGTACTTTTCCCCCAAAACAATGAATCGAATTTGAACCGGCTTCAATCTTTCCGGTACAATCATATGAATAGGCAGAAAGACTGCCCTGCTCTCTCATATACTCCAGAGCCGTCACCAATTTGAACGTTGAGCCTGGCACGTAATGTCCTTGGGTAGCGCGGTTCAAAAGAACCGCTTCCTCATTTGCATTTAAACTTTCCCAATTCTTTTTGACATTTCCCGGGTTAAAATCCGGTTTTGATACCATAGCGAGAATCTTACCCGTATCCGGCTCAATGACAACAACTGCTCCCTTGGAGCTTCCAAGCGCATTGTACGCCGCCTCTTGAAGTTTCACATCCAGCGTCGTCACCACATTGTCTCCAATATTCTTCTGATCCTTGAATTCTTGATAGAATTTCTCAAGGAAAAACGCATTGGACGTCAGAAGTTCAAAATTCATTTCGGATTCCAAACCAGATTTTCCCTGATCCGTATATCCTACTACATGAGCAAACATACTGTCATACGGATAATCTCTTGTCTCTGTTCCGTCCTCAGATACCTCTGTCTGTGCCAGAACTTTACCATTCCGATCTAAAATCTTGCCTCTTACTACCCGGTCTGCAAGAGAATCCAGCCTGGCGTTGTGTGGATCTCTGATGACATCTTGGCTTTTTACAACATTAAAGTGTGCAATATATCCCATCATAATAAGGAATAATCCCACAAAAATATAAGTCACTCTAGCGAACTCTTTGTTTACGGCGCGCTTTTTCCGCGCCTGACGCCTGTCTTCTTTGCGGACTTTTCGGAGCTCTTTGCGCGACAGGCCCCGGCGCGCTTCGCAGAGCTCTTTCTGACGGCGGAGCCGTCTGTCTGCTTCTCTTTGCTCGTAGCCGCTCTCTCTTCTTTCTCTCAATATCTTCTTCCTCGTCTTCTCTTAATATATAAAGTCCTTGAATAATTGCGAACATAATAATCGAACTAAGAAGCGAACTTCCTCCGTAACTTACAAGAGGAGTTGTCACTCCTGTGGATGGAATGAATTTTGTCACTCCTCCAATCGCGATAAATACCTGGAATATATAACAGGTACCAAGTCCCAGCGCAACTAATTTATAAAACATATTGTGAAGCTGCATGGCAATATTTAAAAACATTACATAACAACTCACACAGATTAGTATCATACAGAGCGCAAATATAAGTCCTAATTCCTCTGCAATGGCCGCAAATATAAAATCAGTCTCACGCACCGGAATAGACATTGGACTTCCTTCAAAAAGGCCCATCCCGAACCAGCTTCCTGTTCCAATGGCAAATAAAGACTGCGCCACCTGGTATCCGCCCCTGTCATAAGCTGCGAACGGATCTTTCCATGCGAGTACACGAACTCTTACATGGTTAAACAGCTTATAAGCGATTACCGACGCCACACTTCCTGCTCCAAGTCCCGCCAAGATATACAGTGGCTGTCTTGTCGCCACATAGAGCATGACCAGATAAACAACAAAGATAATAAGTGCAGCTCCAAGGTCTTTTGACACTACCAGGATCAATACATGAAATGCCGCAAGCGCTGTCGTGATCACAATATTTTTAAACTCCATAGACAGATGGAAACTTGACGCCACAAAAAATACAAATACAATCTTCACAAGCTCCGACGGCTGAAGATTAAAACCATCCGTAATGGGAATTCCAAGTAACGCCCCGTTTTTCTCTTTTCCAAACAAAATGACAGTTGCAAGAGACACAATTCCAACTACCGCATAAAGAATACGCCACTCGGAAAACAGCTTGAACTTCCGGATAATAACCGGGACGACAAGACTCAGTCCCACTGCTGCGACTGCTATCATAAACTGTTTTACGGCGCTGTCATAATTCAGTCTCGTCAGCATGATAAAACCGATACAAAGAAGCATACACATATTGTTGACGACCAGCCGGGATACTCTTGGATAGATCAGTGTATATAACAAAATGATGGCAGTAAATAATGCCGCCTGCATCACATAAAATATGAGAAGTTTTATATCTCCTTTCTGTAGATACATCACTAAAAACGCCACCATATGAATGGAAAACATTAAAATATTCTGTTGTTTTAGTGACTGTTGTTTCCTGTAAGGATCTAAATACCCGAAAATACTGAAACACAGAAATGTGTACATAGTAATCAAAAGTATGATCGTATATTTTGACAACTCAACAATTATATTAACCAAAATTTCACCTACTTCACTCCTCGTTTAAAATGTCCTTTTGTATACTCCATATCCGGAATAGTTATCGTTTCTCTGTCCAGAAATGTCTTCGTATACCATTCTATTATTTTTCGCACTTGCCGCGCAGATTCTATCACAAAATCAAGCCGAAGCACAGCCGGGGCAAGTCTTATAATCTCCTCTTTCTGATGGAGGAGCATGAGCGGATCCGGATTATAGGTTATATTATAACAGTATTTGCAATAATTTTTAACCATAAATTTCTTCTTATAACGGTCTGTCAGATACTGTGTTCCGTCTTTCTTAGTACAGCCCCCGGCATTCTTCTGAATGCAATTGGCGCTAATCATCACCGGCTGGAAGCCATATACGATAAGAAAAGCGCCGCTTACATCAAGTGTTGCAAGCTCTCTGCTATTAAGCTCTACCGGCGCTGTATAGCCTGTAATTTTCTGAGACATAAGAAATTCCCGACTTCTCCGATTAAACACATACAAATTATAATCGGACACAATCTTCTTCGAATATCCTTTTTTCACAAGCCAGCAATAGGATTCCCAGTTTCTAATCAATACACCGTCATACAGATTTTCTAGTCCGGTGTATTCTTTTTCCATTTCCCGGATCGACTGCTCCCGGAAAATATATGGCATCGAAACATAAAATTCTTTTACACTGCCACTTCTTCTATGCCTATGGATCATCTGTATAACAGAAGAATCCAGACCAATTGTTCCATCTACATATACTGCCGATACCCCCGATGTCTCCAATGCTGCTTGCAACTGTTCCGGGTTTGATACAGATACTGCCACCTGTGTCGTTTCGTTCTGTATTCGACGAGCTTGGCTCGCAGAATGTTTTCCTGCGGTTTTCTCTTCTGGAAGCTCTGTGTTCTCTCTGTCCACGTTCCGACGGTAGGATTCCAGCAGCTTTTCTTTAAGCAGCCGGGCACTTTCTCTACGAAGTTCGTTGAGCGCCTGCATAGGAAGAAAAATATTTTCGTTCATCCGGATGTCCAGATGGTCAAATTCAAATTCTGTCTCTCCCATTTTTTCCATCTGCTTACGAACACGCTCTTTAGACAACGGCTGCTTCATTGCTTTTTGCACCATTTCTCCAGTACATTCCACATACAGTCCCTTATATTCCAGATACATTTTAGCACTACTTTCCGCAAAAAGTATTAATTCTCCATTAATTTTTTCTTTAATTTTATAGTCATTTCCCGTTGTTTCGACATTTTCGGTCTCCATGGACGGGCGTTTTAACGAAATCATTTCCTTTCCGTTATGCTGGGTATAGTAGCCTTTACTGTAACCACGCCTGCGGTATACACTCTGAAGTGTCTGAATATCCTCCTGCGATACTTTGTATGCTCCCTTACCATACTTAAGATAAAGATCTGCATATTTCCGATACATACGTACTACTGTATACACATAGTCCGGCTGTTTCATCCTGCCCTCAATCTTAAACGAATCAATGCCTGCTTCTAAAAGCTCCGGCAGCATTTCAATGGTACAAAGGTCTTTAAGGCTCATTATATCTTGTGGTTTCTTGCCGCCTGTCTCATACGGAAGCCTGCAAGGCTGGGCGCACTGTCCACGATTGCCGCTTCGTCCACCGATCATGCTGCTCATCAGGCATTGTCCCGAATAACAATAACAAAGCGCCCCATGAACAAAACATTCAATCTCCATACCTGTTCGTTCTTTCATCTGCCGGATCTCTGAAAGACTTAGTTCTCTTGCGGGAACAATGCGTTCTGCACCTTGAGCCTTAAAAAACTCTGCTCCAAGTGCATTCGTCACCGTCATCTGCGTACTTACATGAATGGGAATTTCAGGGAAGTATTTCCTCACAAAATCAAAAACCCCCGTATCCTGTACGATTATGGCATCTAGCCCTCTCTCGTAGTAAGGAAGAAGATAGTCGTAAAGTTCTGCCATCTCCTCGTCTTTCAGAAGCGTATTGACCGTCATATATAGTTTTCTTCCATGCAGATGTACATAGTCGATTGCCTGTAGAAGCTGTTCTTCGCCCGGGTTGTCGGCATAGGCTCTTGCTCCAAAGCGGCTCCCTCCCATATACACTGCGTCTGCTCCTGCACTCACCGCCGCCCGCAGACTCTCCATAGAACCTGCCGGAGCCAGAATCTCCACCTGTCTGTTTGTCATACCATCATCCTCATATCAGTGAAAAAGGCTGTCCGCCGACAGCCCTATTTCTGCTTATTCTTCTTCTCTGTTTCTAATTGAACAATCTTCATCTGAAGCTCTTTGTTCTCCTCTTTCAGCTTGTCCATCGCTTTCTCCGCATTTTCAAGTTTAATCTGCACTGAAATCAGTTCATGCTTCAACTCATACATATCTTTATCTTTTTCTTCAATATCCGTCTCCAGAGAACTTCCCTGCTTCTTCGCCTTAAAATAATCATCAGCAATGTTAAGCGCTAAGAGGACGCTTCTTGTCTCTGCACTCTGCTTGCGGTATCCTTCGCTGCTGGAACACTCATCAATCTTATGATTCAAATACGTGGACACCTTCTGTAGATAATCCTCGCTCTCAAAACCACTCAGTGTAAATACCTTACCACCTATTAATACTTCCGTAAAATTTTTTGATGATGCCATAAAAGCCTCCTCAACTTTCGTTATTTCTGTACCCTATTATAAACTAATCAGAACTAAAAATCCAACTATTTTTCATCATTTTCACAGGAAATTCCCAAATGAGCATATGCCCTTTCCGTAACCACGCGTCCTCTTGGAGTTCTTTGAATGAAACCGTTCTTCAAAAGATAGGGTTCGTATACATCCTCAATGGTTCCAGCGTCCTCTCCGATGGAAGCGGCTAATGTATCAAGTCCCACCGGACCTCCGCCGAATTTCTGAATCACTGTGAGCAAAAGATCCCGGTCTGTCTGATCCAGTCCTTCCTTATCTACATCCAGAAGATCTAACGCAAAGTTTGCCACCTCTTCCGTAATATAGCCTTCATACTTCACCTGAGCGAAATCGCGGACACGCTTTAACAGACGGTTAGCAAGTCTTGGTGTTCCTCTGGAACGCCTTGCCAGAGCGTCCGCTCCCTGCTCGTCAATCCCAACGCCTAACACTTTGGCTGATCTCAGGATAATCGTCTTTAGTTCCCAGAGCGTATAATACTCCATCCGGTGCACTACGCCAAAACGGTCTCTGAGAGGAGCCGTCAACATTCCGGCTCTCGTGGTCGCTCCCACAAGTGTGAATTTCGGAAGATCCAGACGGATCGATCTTGCCGTAGCTCCTTTTCCAATCATAATATCAATGGCGTAGTCTTCCATTGCCGGATACAATACCTCTTCCACCTGACGGTTCAGCCGATGAATCTCATCTACAAAAAGAACATCCTTTTCCTGCAGATTATTTAAAATAGCCGCCATCTCCCCTGGTTTTTCAATCGCCGGTCCCGATGTGATCTTTACATTTACCCCCATCTCATTGGCGATAATTCCTGCAAGAGTTGTCTTTCCAAGTCCGGGCGGGCCATAAAACAATACATGGTCCAGTGCGTCTCCACGCTCTTTTGCCGCCTCGATATAGACCTTGAGCATCTCTTTTGCTTTCTCCTGACCGATATAGTCCTCAAGAAGCTGCGGCCTTAGATTATTCTCTATCTTAACATCTTCTTCCAGATTCTCTGTTGTAATAATTCGCCTGCTCATTCTACTCCACCTTTAGAACATCATATGTTTTAGCGCCTGTTTCAGCACGTCTTCTACATCCGCATTCTCTGATATCTCTACTTTCTTTACTGCCTTTAACGCCTCTGTACTTCCATAACCGAGAGCTACCAACGCCTGAACAGCCTCACTTTGTATCTCGCTGCCTGCATGTCTGCCCCCGGCAGATACATCTCCACTGGAAACAGTGTGCTCCAACGCATCCTCAATCCGAAGCTTATCTCGAAGTTCCAGAATAATCTTTTCCGCCGTCTTTTTCCCGATACCGGGAGCCGCAGCAATTGCTTTAGCATCTCCTGCCAGCACTGCAAACCGGAGATCGTCGGGACTTAGCACCGACAAAATCGCCTGTCCGCCCTTGGGACCTATGCCATTTACTCCTATGAGCAGTTTAAACACCTGAAGATCATCTCTCGTCAGAAAACCAAATAACTGCATGGCATCTTCTTTTACATTCAGATAGGTATAGATACGTACTTCGTCTCCCACAGGCGGAAGCATACTCATAGACTGCACCGACATGAAGATGCCGTATCCCACGCCCCCTACGTCTACAATTGCCTTATCTTCTTCCAGAGCCACAAGCTCCCCCTTTATATAATGAATCATAATTCCTCCTTAAAACTCCAAATTCACCAGCCTTTTTAACATAGCGTCTGCCGTAATGCCGATCAGAAATCCCGTTATCAGTCCGGCAAGCAAAAGCACCGGAACATAGTACGCCACACTGAATGTCTCCACAACAAGCATAGCCACAACAAGCTGCCCGATATTGTGACAGACGCCTCCGGCAATACTGGCACCGCAGACGCTGAAACCACCATTCTTTTTTAACCCTGCCATCACTGTCAGACTGAAAAGCCCTCCTGCAAGACTGTAAATAATACTAAAATAATTCCCAAAAATAAATCCGGACAACAACACTCGCACAACAGACAACAGATACGCCTCCGAAAGTTTCATGCGGTAAAGTGCGATTACAATGATTAGATTGGCAAGCCCAAGCTTCACTCCGGGAATTCCAAATTGAAACGGAATCAGCGACTCCACATAGCTGAAAATAAGCGCCAGTGCCGTAAATACGCCAAAATACGCAACTCTGCTCTTCACCTTATGTCCTTTCCTCCCTTAATTCGTAACTGCATCAAACTCGCTGTTCTCACTACTGTCCACTTCAACGACCACTTTATTCGGAAGGCAGATCAGACTTTCCTTATTCTTGGAAATCGGCTTTTGGTTCACACATAATTTATCCGGGCAGTCCGCTTCCACAATGTCCGCCTGCTGATTTTTGATCACAAGAATATTGGTTCCACCGTTGATCTTAATCTCTTTATCCTCAGAAAGAGGATAGACACCTTCAATCTTTCCATTCACTTTTATTGTTACACTTCCTGCGCCTTTTCCTCCGATAAATTCATGCATTAAAAATGCAAGCCCCGTTACACATACGATAATCACAATCAAGAGCCAGTCTTTTTTCTTCAAATCTAATTTCTTCCTTTTCATATATTTTTACCTCTCTGCGTTTTATTCTATCACAAGAAATCTGTTACTGCAATCACATGTTCGATTGCATATCTTATTTTTCATGGTATACTATAAATGTGGTGAGAGCAGAAATGCGATCATAACTAGATTTCACGAATATATGAGGTGTTTTATGAGATATAAGAGATTAATCGCAGTTGTTTTATGTTTTGTATTGTTACTCTCCGGCTGTTCTAATTTTTCCGGGAAACGAGGCCTTACATACACCGACACGCTGTTTGACACCGTAATCAGTGTACAGATCCTTGATCCCGCTGACGAAGAGGTTATCAAAGGAGTCGAAAAACTATGTAAAGAATATGATACGAAGTTTTCCAAAAATAATAAAGACGGCGAGATTTACAAGATCAACCACGCAAAAGGAAAAGCGGTAAAAGTATCGGACGATACTATTACACTGATCAAAAAAGCATTGTACTACAGCAATCTGTCCAACGGTATTTTCGATATAACCATCGGCGCCGTATCGAATTTGTGGGATTTTAAAGAAGCGAAGAAAGTTCCTTCTTCCAAGAAAATCAATGCCGCAAGAAGAACAGTGAATTATAAGAACATTATTTTAAGCGATGATACTGTCATGTTGTCAAACAAAAAGACGCAGTTAGACGTAGGAGCTATTGCAAAGGGCTATATCGCCGACCGTATTAAGGATTATCTTCTGGATGAAGGAATCAAACATGCGGTAATCAATCTGGGCGGAAATGTATTGACAATAGGAACAAAGCCGGATGGTTCTGAATATAACATCGGTATCCAAAAACCTTTTAATGAGACCGGAGAACCCATCACCTCTGTAAAATTGACGGACAAATCCATTGTCACAACCGGTATCTATCAGCGGTATTTCAAAAAAGGAAGCAAAATATATCATCACGTTCTGGATCCAAAGACAGGAAGGCCATGCAAAACTAATCTGTACAGCGTCTCCATCATCACAGATTCTTCTCTGACAGCAGACGCACTAAGCACTATCTGCTGTCTCATGGGGTACAAGGACGCGCTTGATCTAATCAACCGTCTGGACAATGTAGATGCAGTATTTATCACTAAAAACAATGACATTCGGTATTCTGCAAACTTTTTAATCAAACAACGCAAATAATCAAACAGGTTCGACGCTTACGCCGAACCTGTTTGATTTATTTTATTGTCTTATAGACGCGCAACACCACTGTCTCTCGCCGCCTTTGCTACTGCCTCGGCTACTGCGCCTCCAACTCTCTCATCGAAAGCTGCAGGAATAATATAATCTGCGCATAGTTCTTCATCGTCGATTAATCCTGCAATCGCTTTCGCCGCCGCAATCTTCATCTCGTCATTAATATCCTTTGCTCTTACATCCAATGCTCCGCGGAAAATTCCCGGAAATGCCAAAACATTATTCACCTGATTCGGGAAGTCACTGCGTCCCGTAGCTACTACTTTCGCACCGCCTGCTCTTGCCTCCTCCGGAAAAATCTCCGGTGTTGGGTTCGCACAGGCAAATACAATAGCGTCTTCGTTCATCGTCTTCACCATATCAACAGTAACTGCTCCCGGTGCGCTGACTCCAATAAATACGTCTGCACACTTTATCGCTTCTGCCAAATTTCCGGACTGTTTGGAAAGGTTTGTGACTTTGGCAATCTCTTCTTTGATTTCGTTCATTCTCTCGGCTCTGCCTTCGTAAATCGCCCCTTTTCTATCACAAAGCGTAAGATTCTTCGCTCCGCTTGTAAGAAGAAGTTTACAAATTGCGATTGCCGCCGCACCCGCGCCGTTTATCACAATCTTTACTTCCTCCAGTTTCTTTCCAGTCACTTTCAGCGCATTCATAAGACCTGCCAGCGTAATAATGGCAGTTCCATGCTGATCATCGTGGAAAATTGGAATATCACACCGCTCTTTCAAGCATTTTTCAATCTCAAAACATCTCGGTGCAGAGATGTCTTCTAAGTTCACACCACCGAAACTTCCCGAGATCTGATAGATTGTTTCCACAATTGTCTCTACATCATGACTTTGAATACACATGGGAAATGCGTCTACACCTCCAAAGGCTTTAAATAACACACATTTTCCTTCCATCACAGGCATTCCTGCTTCCGGTCCAATATCGCCAAGCCCCAGTACCGCAGAACCATCCGTCACCACCAAACACATATTATGGCGGCGCGTCAAATCATAGCTTTTCTCTGTATCTTTCTGGATTTCCAGACAGGGAGCAGCAACTCCCGGTGTGTACGCAAGCGCCAGATCCTCTTTTGATTTTACAGGAACGGTCTCCACAACCTCAATCTTACCCCTCCATTTTTCATGCAATTTTAAAGATTCTTCGGCATAATTCATAAACTGCTCCTCCATTTAAACTCAACCATTTATCTCGGTAATTTTCTTGTCTATATATCCGCGGCTTTCGTACAGGCAATTGCCATTGCTCCAGGCCCGATATGGCAGGATACACTCAAAGAAAGCTTGTCCACATACATCTCATGTCCCGGGAATCTTGCTTTTACTTCTTCCACCCACTTATCCTTTTCTTCTTCTGAACAAGTATAGGCAACGTCAATTTTCATTTTCTTTCCTGCAAAACGCTCGTTCATATCCTTCTCTATAGCGTCTAACATGGTCTTTTTTGCAGATTTCCATCCGCGGGATTTGGAAAATGCATCCAGCTTTCCACCCTGGATTTGAAGTACAGGCTTCAAATTCAGCACCGTACCAATCGTTGCCGCTGCCGGGGTGACGCGTCCTCCCTTTTTCAAGTATTTCAGCGTATCTACCGTAATATAAATGCTTGCCTCTAATTTCTCCCTCATAAGTATCTCCTCAATCTCGGAAGCACTCATCCCCTTTTTCACCATAGCAAGAGCGTCATCAATTGCTCGTTTCTGTATAATTGAAATTCTTTGGTTATCAATCACATGTACTTTTCCATCAAAATCCTCTGCCAGCATAATCGCAGTCTCACAAGAACTGCTAAGAGCGCTGGACATAGGAAAATGTAAAATTTCATCATATTCTTTTAATAATTCTTCCCACAGATCCACTACATCCCCAGGAGATGGCATAGATGTAGAAATCTCTGCATCCTCTGCCAGTCTTTGATAAAATTCTTCTTGTGTAAGCGTAATATCCTCATAAAATAATTCTCCGTTAATATAGAACGGCATAGGCACAACATAGATTCCTCGTTCTTTCGCCTCTGCCTGCGTAATACCACTGTTACTGTCGGTTACAATTGCTATTTTTTCCATTTTTATATCCATTCCTTTCGCTCCGCTCAAGGCACAAAACGTTGTGAAAAAC
>CAJTRE010000039.1 GCA_910578495.1 uncultured Dorea sp. | reverse complement strand
ACCAGTTCTTTTATTTTAAAAAAACTGGTGTCACATCATTGACTAATGTACATTTTCTTTAAATTTTCATTGATTTTCAACCATTTTACTGTTTTTTCCTCACATGCTGTGTTATAATACTTCCAGCTTATTTATTGATTTTACCGGAGGAAAAATACATGCAAAAGAATGTCGATTTATTAAATGGTCCTGTGCTGTCTTCTTTAAGCCGGCTCGCATTACCTATCATGGCAACGTCGCTGATCCAGATGGCTTATAATTTAACCGACATGATATGGATTGGAAGGATTGGAAGCAATGCAGTTGCCGCTGTGGGCGCTGCCGGTATGTATATGTGGCTTTCAAATGGTCTTGCTTCTTTAGCTAAAATGGGCGGGCAGGTAAATGCCGGTTACTCTCTTGGAAGCGGACGCCGCGAAGAAGCTGCCAAATATGTTTCCAATGCATTTCAACTTACGCTGTTATTGGGACTTTTATATGGCTCCATCTGTGTCGTATTTGCAACGCCGCTGATTGGATTTTTTAACCTTAACAGCCCGAACGTCATCGCAGACGCCCATATTTACTTACAGATTACTTGTGGTTTTGTTGCCTTTTCTTTTCTGAACCAGACATTTACAGGAATTTTTACCGCGATTGGAAACAGTAAGGCCGCCTTTTTTGCAACCACTATAGGACTCGTTATCAATATATTCCTCGATCCTGCCCTTATTTTCGGAATTGGCCCATTCCCATGTCTGGATGTGATGGGCGCCGCTATTGCCACAGTTTTAGCTCAGGCTATTGTTACGCTGATTTTTATATATTTTGCTTCAAAAGACCAGTTTATCTTTCAGTATGTAACACTTCTGAAAAAACCGAATACCACTTATATTTTATCCATTCTTCGCCTCGGGCTTCCGACTTGTATCCAGAATATGTTATTTACCGGAATCTCCATGATTATCGCAAGGCTGGTCGCTTCCTACGGAGATGCCGCTGTTGCTGTCCAGAAAGTAGGCTCACAGATTGAATCCATTTCCTGGATGACTTCTGATGGGTTTGCAGCCGCCGTCAATTCTTTCATTGCACAGAATCGTGGAGCCGGTAACAAAGCGCGTATCAAAAAGGGATACACCTGTGCCATGGAAATTGTTTTACTGTGGGGAATTATATGTACTCTGCTTTTAATGCTATGCCCGGCTCCCATCTTCCGTATCTTTATTACAGAAACAGCGATACTTCCTATGGGTATTGACTATCTGGTCATCCTCGGTGTGTCACAACTCCCAATGAGTATTGAAATCACCACTGCCGGAGCATTTGCAGGATACGGAAAAACCATTCCGCCTTCCATCATCAGTATTGTATTTACCGCTATACGGATTCCACTGGCGCTTATGCTGATTCAAACTCCATTGGAATTAAATGGAATCTGGTGGAGCATTACCATATCCAGTATTTTCAAAGGTATCCTTTTATTGATATGGTTCATAATCATTCTAAAAAAAGATATGCGCAAGGTTTAACCTCACGCATATCTTTTTGCTTCTAACTAAAATCTTAACTATTCTATTGTCCATCCGGATGACTCAAGGGATTCCTTCGTTGCTTTCAATGATAACTTTGTTATATTATCTCCTGTTACCGGAAGAAGTCCTGCATCAATAACTGCTTTCAAAGTATCTTTATCCTCGACATTCATACTAATCTTTTCGGTAATCTCAGTATCTTTCTGCTCGATTTCATAAGAAACACCGTCAATATCTTTATAAACAGCCGCCGCCTGGTCAATCGTATCCTGAAGCGTTTTCACATCTTCTTCCGAAACTCCTTCTATACTTATCTTGGAAGTCTGATTGATTTTAGTGATTTTATCACCCTTAGCGTCAAGAGCCATTTCAATTTTAACTCCGTTCTGCTCAATCTTGCATACCGCCGCGTTCTTCACTTCCTTGCCGCCACATGCCATAAGCCCTAATGCCATAACGCACACAGCAATCATACTAACTACTCTCTTCATTACCTTTTCCTCCTCATATTTTAATAAATAATACGTTAAGTTTTATTATACTGAATTTTTCGACATCTGGCAATAAAAATAACGCAAAATTTTTCTATAAATCGTAACAGTTTAGCCTGTGGCTATGGCTGAACTGTTACTATAAATCTGCCATCCGCCTGAGAATCTCTTGATAAAACTCCTCATTCTCTCCATCCTTCTTAATTTCATCCAGTTTAACACCATCCTTTAGAAGTGCAATTCTGTCACAATGACTCGCCATCTGAGGATCATGAGTTACCATAATAACTGTCTTACCAAATTCCTGATTAATCCTTTTCAATGAATCTATCACAATCTTTCCAGACTTTGAGTCCAGATTCCCGGTGGGCTCATCCGCAAATACAATCTGTGGATCATTGACCAACGCTCTGCATATAGCGGTTCGCTGACGCTCTCCGCCCGACAGTTCATAAGGCATCTTCTTTTCCAGTTCTGCAATACCGAACCTTTTCATCAATGCTCTGGCTTTCTCTTTCCCTTCACTGTCTGCACTTTTACTTACAAACATCGGAAGCATAACATTTTCCAATATATCCAGGCTGTCCATCAGGAAAAATTCCTGAAACACAAAGCCCACTTCTTCTCTCCGTATCTTCGCTGATTCCCAAGACCTAAGTTCACTCTCCGGTCTTCCCCGATAAATCATTTTACCGCCTGTAGGTCGGTCTATCATTCCCAGAATTTTTAAGAGAGTCGTTTTACCGCTGCCGGATTTCCCCATGATTCCTAAGAATTCCCCCTCCATAACAGTCAGGCTGATTCCTCTTAAAACTTCTATGTTTCCATAATTCCTTATAAGATTCTCTGTCTTAATTAGTTCCATGTTTCTCCTCCTTTTACACTAAACCAATCCAAATGCCTCCCGAATAACTCTTCTCTTTATAAACATTATCATATACTTCCCATATAACAATTGAATCAGGCAAAATACAGCAAGTACAAATAACCAATCCTTACTCATTCCCCAAACAAATGCCGTAAGTCCGCCCTCAGAATAGAAATGATACTCTGAATTCGCCCGGATATAAATTGCCAGAATATTTGCCTTATAAATAGCAGCCATGAAGATACCAAAAAACACTGGAATAAAAATCAGCGGTCTTATTTCTTTTCCCACCTCTTTTTTAATCTGTGTCCGTTCCATCCCCACATCTGACAGGAACCGGTACTTTCCTCCCAATACAGGTATCTCAGAAAACAACTTAATCCCAAGCAGCGAAAGACCAGCTATGGTAATACAGAACATACAGAAGATATTAATGGCATTGATAATGCTGTCTACCAGTTCCTCTATATTAAGCGCTTCTGACCTTGTAATACAGGGAATCTCCGGATTGTTCCGCTTAAAATCCTGCGCTTTCTGATTCATAGAAGACTTTCTTCCCTTCTCAAAATCCTGCACCACTAAAAGTTCTGACGGATTCAGTTTTCCGACAATCTCCTGATAATCCCCGTTTTCAAAAACAGCAACATTAACATAAATCCCTCCGACTGTGAGAACATCCACTTCCTTTTTCTGAATCGCATAATCTTTTACCTCTTTACCAAATTCTAACGGCACGTCTTTCCAGTCTGCGTACCCAGTCAATATTTTATCTGCATCAGATTTAGCCCATTGTATACACATTAACATTTGACCTTTTTTTAGCTGTACATTTTTAGAAGTCAATTTCTCATACGAGGATTCCGATATTCCAAGGAACCTTCCTCCTTGCATACTTTCCAAATCTACATAAGGCACACTTATAAGCCCTTTTTCATCTCCGTTCTCCCTGCAGATCTTCTCCCATTTACCGGCCTCTTCTGTCATACTTCCTACAAAGTCATGGGGGTATCTCCAACTATAGTCTCTTTCCTCATCAGCAAATATAACAATACTGTCCCCCAGAGAAAAAAGCACTGCAAAATTAATAAGCAAAACTGCAAAAATCGTATTTTTATAAGTAGATACCCGGAACATCACACTGCGGATGGACAATGCATTTTTAAAGTAGCCTCGCTTACTTCGTTTCATACACGCCAGCACTACAGACATTCCGGACGCAACCAACAGGTACATTCCTACAATCAAAAATACAAAAGCTGCCGCATTCCTGATTTCTTCATCTTTAAAGATCACAATCGCAGACAAAAAACGGGACTGAAACTTAAGGAGCATACTAAATACAACCAGAAAAATGCCTATAATCCCAAACTTGATCCCTTGATGCAGCTTCTTCATCTTTTCAGGTTTTACAGACTCCGCCGCAAGCTCAGACAGATTTCGGCTATCTGTCCGAACAGCCAGATATGCAAGCGTACACGCCAGATAACCGACACTCAATAATAGAACCTTACTCCACACACTGCACCCTATAGCGAGCCAGTTCACCGTACCTACCGGATATCCTGAAGCTTTCAGGACAGCATATGCCGGCACAGACAGCGCTGTCCCCAAAAGAAGACCTGCAAACAACGTAATCCCCCATATAATCGCATATTCTGCTCCCAAAAGAACCGACATTCTCTTTTTTTGAATCCCTAAAATCATCAGCAGGCTGTATTCCCTGATACGCCCCTTTATATAGGGAAATGCAATAGATATCATCAGGAAGAGACCTGAAATCATGCTGATCTTGGCGCAAGTGCCGGCTGTACCGGACATACTGCCATAATGAAATGCAATCCGAAAAGGAGCATAGCTGTCGGCCGCCAACCCCAGAAATAAAAAGCAATACACAAATGCAAGATTGAGAATAAGACCAACCGACAAAAGTACATGGCTCTGCATATTGTTTTTCAGATTTCTGAAAATGAATTTCCAATTTGTCATAACTCTCTTCCTCCTTATAATTAGCGGATGTCAAAAGCATTTTTTAGGCAGCAACTACTTTTGACATCCTGGTTAAATTACTTTTTACAACTTATTTACACTGAAAGAACAATATACTGAACAAGTCTTACTACAATCACCTTTGCAACTACCTTTACATGTATCCAAACAGGAATTGCACCAAAGCTTGCAATTAGTATTACATCCGTATGGTACTACAACAGATGAATCTGCCCCTACATTTATTTTACTATTATATCGCTCCATAACATCCTCCTTCTTTACAATAATTCTTTCAATATTAACTGGTTACTTTTATGTAAAAAACAAATTGTTTCATGGCTTTTATCAATTAATTTGCTTAATCTGTTCTAATGTAACAGAAAGACACTTTTGCTTTAAAAGCAATCTGCTGTTACGATAAATGTTAAAGACTGCGTATTATTTTCTCTCCAAGCCTTTAATGATGTTCCCACTTTATACTCTTCTTTTTTCATCTCTTCTGTACCTCCATAGACTATTTATCTATATTTTTAGTCGTTTTAATTCTTTTATATGGGGACTTGCGTCCCCATAACTTTATTGCACATTATAACTTCCATCTACAGTAACTTTCACTCCGCTATTGTTCTCCACATATACCTTATAGGTCCCCGACTTGGCCAACGAAAATTTCTTGTATACCCCTCCTTTCACTGATACATACTGCCTCGCTCCACCCGGTTCAATAATCCCAACACGGATTGCCCTATCCGCCGGTATTGCCTCTTCCACTACTACTATAATGCTCCCTCCCGACTTGGCGCTAAAACCATCCGTAGTTTTCCTGACACCATTTCCAACTGTCCATTTAAAATTACTTCTGCTGCGGGATACCGCATCGACTTCTCCAACCTCCTCTATAATTCCTTCTGTTTTTCCTTCCTCTCTATATATAGGCAGTTCCGGAGACGGCTCGAGCTCTATTTCGACATCTGTTGCCTCATATGCCATATGATACACCTCTGCCAAACCCTCTGATGCAGCAAACACCGTCATAGAACTTCCTGCCATCATGCCCATACATATTACAACTGCCTTCCATGCAGAACGCTTTTTTATCATCTTTTGTATCTTCATCTTTTCTATCCTTTCTACTAATTCATCTTCATTCTCATTCAATGTTGCCGTAAAATACGAAGATAATCCACTCATTTTTATCTGCATCTGGAGAATCGTGCCAAAATAGTGTTTCATCCCGCCTGCCGCCTCATATGCTTCAAAATCACATGTGTACTCACTCCATTTCCTGAGCAATTTATGTAACTTCCAAACAAGAGGATTAAAGAAATGTATTCCTATCAGTACAGCCACAATTCTTCTCCATAAAATATCATTGTTCTTATAGTGAGTCAGTTCATGAACAAAAATCACTTTCAATTCTTCATCAGAATATTCCTGTACAGGCAATATTACCGTAGGCCGCCGAATTCCCCATAATACCGGCGTCGGCATACAATAAGACTGTGCTAACACAACGTTGTTCTCCCGTATCCCCATATCCATTTTATCTTCTGAAACAGCTCTCCTTTATTCTGATCACAGACAAAACTTTCTTTATACACTTGTCTGCTCCGATACATCAAACGCAATTGCTGATACAAGATACAACATGCTCCGACAGCCCATAACAGAAGCAGAACATCACATACGATAATAATTGTCTCCGTATACCAAAATAAATCTCCTCTATATATTCCGTATTCAAAGTCCAGCCGGCTCATTGCAATATACAATATCGGTACTGCATAAAAGAGCATTATCAGTTTCATAAAAGCATACAGAATATTTACAAATCCTGCTTTCTCCAACAAACGTCCTATCATGTACCAAAAAACAAACAACACACTTCCTGTCAAAGAAGTCAAAAACAAACAACAAACAATTCTAACCGTCCAATTCGTCCAACCTATCCAATCCGTCCAATTCATCTATCATTCCCCTCATCTTTTGTACCATCTCCGGAGACATCTCTCTGGAATTAATAAGCGCCGCCATTACCTTTTCCGCCTCCCCCTGATACCAGAAATCTGTGTAGTCATTTAAGAGCTTTTGCTTATACTCCTCTTCACTTTTCAAAGCATGAACATATACATATCTTCCACTCCTATACCGTCTGGCAAACCCTTTTGCTGAGAGATTCAAGATAAACGTCACAACCGTCGTCCTCTTATAATCTTTGTTGTATTTCTTCTTTAACACTTCAATCAACTCAGAAATTGAGATATCTTCACCCTTATCCCAGATTGCTTTCATAATGATTGATTCGCACGTACTTAAATTACGTTCCTCTTCCTTAACAAATTCTTTCACTATTAAATCACCCTTTCTCTATTGTCTATACATTTATATTACTATACTTTTAGTTATTTTACAATACAATATCTGTTAAATCCGCTAGAACTTTTTCTTTTTATTTGCTATAATAAATTATACTTGTTTATTCAGACATCCGGGCAAAATATACTAAATTATAACAAACAAAAAAGAGAGGTTTTATTATGTGGGCTTATAACGGAGTATTTTATCAAATATATCCAATTGGTTTCTGCGGTGCACCGCTTCACAACGACGGTGTATGTGTATCCCGCATCCGCAAATTAATCGACTGGTCAGAATACCTTGGAGAACTTGGGGTTACATCTATTCTTCTGAATCCTATCTTTGAATCTGATAATCATGGTTACGATACGAGAGATTTTAAATCCATCGACTGCCGGCTTGGTACAAATGAAGATTTTGCAGATGTATGTAAGTCTCTCCACGAAAATGGTGTGAAAATCGTGCTGGATGGTGTATTTAATCATGTAGGACGTGGATTCTGGGCATTTAAAGATGTTCAGGAAAAATGCTGGGACTCTCCATACAAAGACTGGTTCCATATTAGTTTTGATGGAAATAGCTGCTACAACGATGGATTCTGGTATGAGGGATGGGAAGGACATTTTGAATTAGTGAAGTTAAATCTTCAAAATCCTGCCGTCGCAGATTATTTATTAGAATGTGTAAAATTCTGGATAGAAACCTTTGACATAGACGGGCTTCGTCTGGATGTTGCGTACAGCTTAGACCATGACTTTATGAAACGCCTGCGCTCCTACACCCAGAAATTAAAATCTGATTTCGCATTAATAGGAGAAGTATTATTCGGCGACTACAATATCATTGTCAACGATGAAATGCTTCACAGTTGTACGAACTATGAATGTTACAAAGGATTGTTTTCAAGTTTTAACTGCATGAATATGTTTGAGATTGCACACTCTCTTCACCGACAGTTTGGCGCTGACCAGTGGTGCATTTACCGCGGCAAACATTTAATGACCTTTGCTGATAATCATGATGTTACCCGTCTCGCAAGTATTCTTACAAATAAAGAACATATTCCACTTGCCTATGGAATGCTCTTTGGTATGCCGGGTGTTCCTTGTCTGTATTACGGAAGCGAATGGACCCAGCCGGGCGAAAAGGCGCCGGATAACGATTATGCACTGCGCCCATGCTTTGAAGAACCAGAGCCAAACGAACTGACAGACTTTATTAAAAAATTAATTTCCATCCGCGAAAACAGTGACGCACTCTGCAACGGCGATTACAAAAATATTGTAATCCAGAACCATCAGTTAGTATTCGAGCGTTGCTCTGCTAACGAGCGGATCATCGTTGCCGTAAATGCCGCGGATTATCCTTATACCGCCTGTCACCAAGAACTTCTTGGCGAGGGCGCTGACCTTATCACCGGACAGGAAGTAAAACTAGAGGGGCAATTAAATCTGCCTCCTTACAGTGTCTCTTACATTAAAATGAATTAATCTTTTCTATAAAGTAAGAGACTGCGCCTTTTCATTGCAGTCTCTTACTTTATATCCTTTATTTCTTCTCAAAATGCTGATAGTCCTTGGAATTCACCCAATCACCGCCCCATGTAAATCCATATTTCGTAAATATTCTATATGCCGTATCTTCATGGGTAACCATATGTGCTTCTCCGGAATTTCTGTCGAGATACTTCTCCATATCTTTATAATACTGCTTAAAAGTTCCATCACTTTGATAAGCCACATACGGATTTTGAAGGGGATTCAGGTCAATCGCTCTGCCTTTTGCATGATTGGACAAATGTGCAGTTCCCGGAACCACGCGGTAATTAAATGCGGACGTGTTATTATTCTCAATAGATTTCGTATCGGAATCCACACCATTTCCTACCCAGAATTTATCCATCAGGTATATGGAATGAATCTCATATTCTTCTGCAAAAAGCTCTTGAAAAATATTTTTACAATCCTCGGCAATGGTTTTATTTACAATAAGTTCTCCTACCTGAATCTGATGCTCGTAATTATAATGAAGAACCTTCAAATAACGCAGATCATCAAGACCTATCTGTTCATTTTCTGTATAAGACTTGCCACGAATCGTTTCAAAAATCTCATCACTGATTTTTTGAACTGTAAAATACCGCTGTGGATTTTTTCTGTCAATATGCTTAGATTCTATAATCTCACCAGGTTCTATGTGAACCACATCTGCCAATATATACGTTGCCGATTTTTCAGACGTTTCTTCTTTTTTCACCTGCCCAGCAATTTCTTTTGATTTCTCCGGCTGATTCTTTCCGGCTAAATACGTACCTCCTGACACCAGACCACTGATACAAATTAACGCTGCGGTAATATATTTTATTCTCTTCAAATCTCTCACCTACTGCGCCGTTCCATACATTTCTATTCCTGCGTTGTTTACTCCATTACAACTTTCCGGAAATTCTTCTTTCCTTTCTTCACTACGACACCTTCCCCGCCAAGAGCCTCTTTTGTAAATTCTGCATGAATATCCGTCACTTTCTCTCCGTCAACAGCTACGCCTCCCTGCTGCACCGCACGGCGGGCCTCAGACTTAGACGGAACGAGTTCTGCTTTTATAAGCATGGTTAAAATATCAATGGCACCGTTTTCCAGATCATCCTCCGTCAATTCTGTCGTCGGCATATTTGCCGCCGCTCCTTGACTGAATAGCGCTCTTGCGGCCTCCTGTGCTTTCTGCGCTTCTTCTTCGCTGTGCACTAATTTCGTAAGCTCATAAGCCAGAATTTCTTTTGCAGTATTAAGCTGCGCGCCCTCCCATGAATCCATTTTGTCGATTTCCTCTAACGGAAGGAATGTAAGCATACGAATACATTTCAGAACGTCTGCGTCTGCTACATTTCTCCAATATTGGTAGAACTCAAATGGTGAAGTCTTACATGGATCAAGCCAAACTGCTCCACTTTGCGTTTTGCCCATCTTCTTTCCTTCAGAGTTAAGGAGCAGCGTAATCGTCATGGCGCTTGCATTCTTCCCGAGTTTACGCCGAATAAGCTCTGTACCGCCAAGCATATTGCTCCACTGGTCGTCTCCTCCAAATTGTAAGTTACAGCCGTATTTTTGGAATAACATATAGAAGTCATAGCTCTGCATAATCATGTAGTTAAACTCAAGGAAACTAAGACCTTTCTCCATTCTCTGCTTGTAACACTCTGCCGTAAGCATACGGTTCACAGAGAAGTGTGGTCCAACTTCTCGTAACAGCTCCACGTAATTAAGATCTAATAACCAATCCGCATTATTTACCATCAATGCCTTATCATCAGAAAAGTCAATAAACTTACTCATCTGCTTTTTAAAACAGTCACAGTTATGCTGAATCATCTCCGGCGTCATCATAGAACGCATATCGCTTCTTCCAGACGGATCGCCGATATATCCTGTACCGCCTCCAATTAACGCAATAGGTTTATTTCCTGCTTCCTGTAGACGCTTCATTAAGCAAAGCGCCATAAAATGTCCTACATGAAGGCTGTCCGCTGTCGGATCAAATCCAATGTAAAATGTCGCCTTTCCTGCATTTACCAATTCTCTGATTTCTTCCTCGTCTGTTACCTGTGCAATCAAACCTCTTGCCTGTAATTCTTCATAAATTCCCATGTTTTCTTCTCCTTTTCTTTGCTTTATCATTCTACTTTTTATTTTCAAAAATAATAAACCCACATTCTGTCGGATGATCCAACATATATCCAGTCTTATATTTCCGACCATACCATGCAATCAACAAATCGCCGCCTGCACTTATTATATTCAACAGACTAATCCACAAAAGAAATGCACTTCCCGTAATAAATGCCGTAACATAAACACCAACTCCAAGTATAAGTCCCGGTATAAGACACCCTAATAAATATTTCCCCGGAGACAGCGGCTCCTTACAGTGACAATATGGCGTCAAAGATTCCCACATCATACCAATATGTATGCTTTTCCAACCATATTTACTTCCTAAACACCAGCCTGCCCCATGCAAAATCTCATGGATAAATACCGTAACAAAGAATACAGCCAACATGAGACACCAGCTTTTTATATCAAGCATCATCGTACCTCTGTCCGCAAGTATCCACAATACAACCGCAAGAATCATAATTGGAAATGAAGTAACAAACACCATTATATTAGCTTTTACTACAGAAACCACTTCCGACTTTTCTGTATACCCCTGAGCTTTAAACTCGTCTCTTTGCTTTTCATAATTTGCAATAATCTTTTGTTGTGCTGCGCTGCTTTTCTTCTCCTCAGCCATATTCTCCCTGCTTTCTTTCGTTTTCAATAAATAATTAACACACGTAAAATATAAACGCCCTTATCTTAACAAAGATAAGGGCGAAATCTATCGCGGTACCACCTTAATTCACTGACAATACTTTTATATGCCTGCATGCTATCATCAGCCTTATTACAACTGCATTTTACAGTCTGTGCACGATAACGTGTGCCTGACGTCACAGCCTACTGACCTTTACAGCGTTCGGTGTGAAGCTCCGAGATGTATTCATCATTCCCTCTTTCATGCGCCTCTCATCTCCCGGCTGCTTTCTGTATGGGTGTAAGAATGATTACTCGTTCTCTTCCAAGCCTTTCTGTCTATATCTGTCTACTAGACTAACTGATTACAGAGCCTTTGTCAAGAGAGCAATATTTTATCTTTTAAAAATCTCTTCAAAAAATCCCATTTTTACATTTTACAGCCTGTATAATACGGGCAATGTTTTTTCAAACATTGCTGATTCTCCGCCGAATAATCACACTGTATCCTTTCTGGAAGTTCCATCTCTACTCCAAGCTCTTCTTTCACAAACTCCACCGCGGCTTTTACCGCCGTAAATGAATTACGTTTACAGCACCTTGGACCTCCAATTTCTGCGATAGCAGTAAGGGCTTTTGCAGTCATCATATTAGACAATTTCCATGAGCGTCCGGTAAGAGGCGTCGCCCCGGTAATGACACTCATAAAGATTCCCGTACTGACCGCCGCACCGCACGCGCCCCACAATCCACAGGAACCGCCGGGATATTCACTGCCTCTGGACTTGATTTCTGACAACGCTTTTTCAAAATCCGCCTCACCTCCGGCATTACGATATGCCGTCAATAAAACTGCCGCTGTCATTACATGATGCTCTGGACCATGCATATAGATATAAGGATCTTCCATCAGCTCCTGCAGCAAAATAACCGGATTTTTAGATACACTTTTACGACATCCGTCCATAATAACTTCAATACCCTTTTTCGCATGACATTCATCACATACAAAATGACCGTCCTCACAACTTGCATGGCTTTCAAACTCTTTCTGACACATGATGCATTTCATTTTCTTCGCTTTCTCAAAGTATACAATTGGCTTGCCACATACCAGACAGGCTCCTTCTCCTCTTGTCATCGCATTTTACCTCTCTTACATCATTCTCTTCTGTATATAACTCATATTCCGGTCACTATCCCAGATATACAATTTCTTCTTCCGGTTTCTCTGTACTCTCCATATCAATCAGATACAATATCGGCTGTCTGCTATCCTCATATACAACCGCCTCAAATTCAAACCTCGCCCGAATCTTCACCCACTCTTTATTCCGAAATTCTACCGATTTCTTCAATTTACATGGATACCCATAATAACGCATATCATCCGCACAGCAGGTCATAAACTTACGCACCGGGACGAACATATCTTCTCCCATCCCCTTTGGACGAAATGCCTGTGCTTTAAATTCTATTTCTTTCCCTATATATAATTCCGGATGGTCATAAGCATCCACATAGAAAATCCCAAAATCTTCATCTTCAATGACAATGGGCTCTCCGCTTGTATCATATGGCAAATCCTCTTTGGAAGGCTTTATGATCTCACCATTTGTATCCTCAAAAATCAATTGCGCCATCGGATTCTGTACTTTAAGCGCCCTGCGAAAACCTGCACGACTCATCTTCCGGTCACAGCGATTAACAACAATTAATTCTGATTCCGTAAGCTGTTCCATCAGTACATTTCTCATATTTTTCAAATACATATCCAAAGTTGTACCGTTTACGGTAGAATACACGCCTTGCAGTTCCCAGTTCCTTGGATAGCGTATCATCAGCAAATCTTCCAATTTCCACATGCCGTTATATTCGATAACAACCTGTGCAGGCCGGTAATTTTTCTCGCAGTTTTTAAAAAATGCACTGTTCAACTGTTCAAACTCGTCCACTTTCACTAATGTCATGTTATTTTCATTCAGATATTTTTCGGAATATTCTACCTCCCCTTCCTCACATAAAATCAAAAGGGTAAGTCCCGGCTCTATCCAGTCCTGATTCATCAGAGTTTCTTTTACCAGGGTAGATTTTCCACTATCCAAAAATCCTGTACATACAAATACCGGAGTTTTCATGTAATTAACCTCTCTTTTTTCATAACTATCTCTATCTATTTCCAGCTTTTCCTATCCTGATTAAAGATGGAATAACTGCTCCAGTTCTTCCTCATTCAGTTCTGTACCAATGACACACAGACGTCCTGTGTAATCCGGTTCACACTCTCTCACTTCATATTCCGCCGGTACAAGGTCAAACTGCCTCCATGTACCGTCCGTCATTTCGATAATACCTTTAGAGCGCAGAATCGTTCCATAGCTTTCTGTCTCTGACAATGCTTTTAAGAAGAAGTCTAATTCTTCCTCTGAGTATTTGCGGGCTGTCTCTCTGCCCCAGCTTGTAAATATATCATCTGCATGATGGTGTTCATGCTCGTGATGATGACTGTGTTCATGTCCGCAGCACTCTCCATGAGAATGTTCATGCCCATGATGATGTCCATGTCCACAGCACTCTCCATGATGATGTTTGTGTCCAC
The DNA here is from genome assembly GCA_910578495.1 of uncultured Dorea sp. Lineage (GTDB taxonomy): Bacteria > Bacillota > Clostridia > Lachnospirales > Lachnospiraceae > Dorea_D. Next base: position 5,679 of record CAJTRE010000039.1, on the reverse strand, counting down.
AGCACTCTCCATGATGATGTTCATGTCCACACTCCGGACAGCGTTCTTCCTGGAAGATTCCCTCTATCTCTGCCCCTGTATCTAATGCATGGCGGATTGCCTCTTTTCCTAAATTCTCCCAAGGCGTAGAAATCATTGCCGCTTTCCGATTCTCTTTCCGGAGCATTTTCACACATTCTTCCATCTGATCATCCGTCATCATCTGCGTGCGGCTGATAACAATAGTAGACGCATGTGCCACCTGATCCTTAAAAAACTCACCAAAATTTTTCAAATACATCTTCGCCTTCTTACCATCTACAACAGTAATTCTTCCTTCTAACTCAAGATCTGTTTGTTTTTTCACATCTTCAATGGCTTTTACCACATCAGAAAGCTTTCCTACACCCGATGGCTCAATGAGTACCCTGTCAGGCTCATATTCTTCCAGAACTTTCTTTAACGCTTTACTAAAATCTCCCACCAGCGTACAACAGATACATCCAGAATTCATCTCTGTAATCTCAATTCCGGCATCTCTTAGGAAACCACTGTCAATACCAATCTCACCAAATTCATTTTCAATCAAAACCAGTTTTTCACCCACGAATACCTGCTGTATCAACTGTTTGATAAATGTCGTCTTTCCTGCTCCCAAAAACCCGGATATAATATCCACTTTTGTCATGAATAACTCCCTCTTTTTCACGAATATATTACTTTTAAAAGATAAGGCAGGACTTACGTCCCGCCTTATCTGACGCTCTCATGAGCGCCTTTATCTGTTTAATATCTTATTCCTCTCCGTAAAGAGTAACCAATTTCTTAAGGTAAGCATATCTCTCCATAGCCTCTGCCTCGTTCTGTGCGAACAGCTTCTCAGCTTTCTCTGGATTCGCTCTCTTAAGAGCATTGTAACGAACCTCTCCATCAAGGAATGCCTGGTAATCCTCCTGCTTAGGCTCTTTGCTGTCAAGTGTGAACTTAGCTCCCTCTGCAGCCGGATTGAATCTGAAGTTATTCCAGTATCCACACTCTACTGCTAATGCTTCCTCAGTCTGAGCTTTGCTCATACCTTTCTTAATACCATGGTTGATACATGGAGCATAAGCAATGATAAGTGATGGTCCCGGATAAGCCTCTGCCTCTGCAATTGCTTTTACAGTCTGGTTGAAGTCTGCACCCATAGCGATCTGTGCTACGTATACATAACCATAACTCATTGCAATACCTGCAAGGTCTTTCTTCTTCGTCTCTTTTCCGCCTGCTGCAAACTGTGCTGTAGCACCTGTCTTAGTAGCTTTCGAAGACTGTCCGCCTGTGTTAGAGTAAACCTCTGTATCAAATACCATAACGTTGATGTCTTCACCGCTTGCTAATACATGGTCAACGCCGCCGAATCCGATGTCATAAGCCCATCCGTCACCACCGAAAATCCACTGGGATTTCTTAGCGAGGAAGTCTTTATTCTTAACGATTTCTTTGCATGTATCGCAATCGCATCCAGATAATGCCGCAACCAATTTTTCTGTAGCATCACCGTTTGTTACACCACAGTTAAATGTATCAAGGTATTCCTGACAAGCTGCTTTTACATCTGCGGAAACATCTGCTGCCGCAACACTCTCAACGTTCTCTTTTAATCTCTTTCTGATTGCTTTCTGAGCAAGTAACATACCATATCCAAACTCAGCATTATCCTCGAATAAGGAGTTCGACCAAGCCGGTCCCTGTCCCTTAGCATTTACTGTGTAAGGTGTAGACGGTGAAGAGTTACCCCAGATAGAAGAACATCCTGTTGCGTTAGCGATGTACATTCTGTCACCGAATAACTGTGTAATTAATTTAGCGTAAGGTGTCTCTCCACAACCTGCACATGCTCCTGAGAACTCAAGAAGCGGCTGTTTGAACTGACTACCCTTAACTGTCTCTGGTTTGAACTTAGCAACAACCTCCGGCTTAACCTCGATCTCTCTTCCGAAATCAAATACGCCCTGAGATACATCTACGTTCTCTTCCATATTCTTCATAACGAGAGCTTTCTCGCCCTTCTTGCCCGGACATACGTTAGCACAAGATCCACAACCTGTACAGTCATAACCAGATACTGTCATTGTGAATTTCATACCCGGCATACCGATCATATCTATAGCTTTTGTTCCTTCCGGTGCTTTTGCAAGCTCGTCCTCTGTAAGAGCTACCGGACGAATAACAGCATGTGGACATACATATGCACAACGGTTACACTGGATACAGTTCTCCTCTACCCATACCGGAATATCTACTGCGATACCACGTTTCTCGTATGCAGAAGAGCCTGATGGTGTAGAACCGTCAACGTACTCGTTAAATGCAGATACCGGAAGTGAGTTACCTTCCTGCGCATTAACTTTAGACTGAATATTCTTAACGAAATCAACAACGTCAGCTTTTCCACCTTTTACTTCCGGTGAGAACAATCCTTCGTCTGTACAGGATTTCCATGAATCTGGAACTGTTACTTCAACAACCTGCTTAGCGCCGGCATCGATAGCATCATAGTTCATCTGAACAATCTTGTCACCTTTTCTTCCGTAAGTAGCTTTTGCTGCTTTCTTCATAAGGTCGATTGCTTCTTCCTCTGGAATAATAGCTGCAAGTTTAAAGAATGCAGACTGAAGAACTGTATTGATACGTCCGCCAAGTCCGATTTCTTTACCAATCTTAATACCATCAATTGTATAGAATTTGATATTGTGGTCAGCAATAAATGCTTTCACCTGTCCCGGTAAGTGTTTCTCAAGACCTTCCATATCCCATGGACAGTTCAGAAGGAATGTACCACCGTCAACAAGTTCCTGAACCATGTTATATTTGTTTACATAAGATGGGTTGTGACAAGCAACAAAGTTTGCCTGTTTAATCAGGTATGTTGACTTGATCGGGCTCTTACCAAAACGTAAGTGAGACATTGTTACACCGCCGGACTTCTTAGAGTCATAGTCAAAGTAAGCCTGTGCATACATGTCTGTGTTATCACCAATAATCTTGATAGAGTTCTTGTTAGCGCCAACTGTTCCGTCTGCTCCAAGTCCCCAGAATTTACAGTTGATTGTTCCCTCTGGAGTTGTAACAAGCGGTGCACCGACTTCAAGAGACAGATTTGTAACATCATCAACGATACCGATTGTGAATCTGTCTTTGTCTGCGTTATTAAATACTGCAACGATCTGTGCAGGTGTTGTATCTTTAGATCCTAATCCATAACGTCCACAGTTTACTGTAGCGTTCTCGAATTTTGTTCCCTTCAATGCAGATACTACATCAAGGTATAATGGCTCTCCCTGTGCTCCTGGCTCTTTTGTTCTGTCAAGAACGTTAATCACCTTAGCTGTCTCCGGGATAGCGTCTACGAATGCTTTTGCGCTGAATGGTCTGTAAAGACGAACTTTAACAACACCAACCTTCTCGCCTGCAGCCATCATGTAGTCGATTGTCTCTTCAATTGTGTCACATACAGAGCCCATAGCAACGATAACTTTCTCAGCGTCTGCAGCTCCATAGTAGTTAAACAGTTTGTAATCTGTTCCGATCTTAGCGTTCACTTTGTCCATGTACTCCTGAACGATTGCCGGCATAGCATCATAGTAAGGATTACATGCCTCTCTTGCCTGGAAGAAGATATCCGGGTTCTGAGCAGAACCTCTCTGGCATGGATGATTTGGATTTAATGAGTGATTTCTGAACTCATCAATTGCCTCCATGTCTACCATATCTTTCAGATCTTCGTAATCCCATGTCTCAATCTTCTGGATCTCGTGAGATGTACGGAATCCGTCAAAGAAGTTGATAAACGGAAGTTTTCCTTTTAATGCTGCACAGTGTGCAACCGGTGTCAAGTCCATAACCTCCTGTACGCTGGACTCGCAAAGCATTGCAGCACCTGTCTGACGACAAGCATACACATCTGAATGATCTCCGAAAATAGATAAAGCGTGGCTTGCAAGCGCACGAGCAGATACGTTAAATACTCCCGGAAGCTGCTCACCTGCTACTTTATATAAGTTAGGAATCATCAACAGTAAGCCCTGGGATGCTGTAAAGGTTGTTGTAAGAGCGCCTGCTGCCAGTGACCCATGAACAGCACCTGCCGCACCTGCCTCTGACTGCATCTCTGTTACCTGTACAGTTTGTCCAAAGATATTCTCTCTACCTTCGGTAGCCCACTCATCTACGTGTTCTGGCATAACAGATGATGGGGTGATAGGGTAAATGGCTGCAACTTCTGTATACGCATATGAAGCGTGAGCTGCTGCCTGATTACCATCCATGGTCTTCATTTTTCTTGCCATTTTTGTTGTTCCTCCTTAAAATATATTACAAATCATTTGTAATTTGACATGTACAATTATTATAGCCCGAATACCGTTAAAAGTCTAGTGAAGTTTTTGCTTTCTTTCGGAAACATAAAATCATTCCCAAGGATATAACCACAAGCGCACCCGCGAGCATCTGAGACACCGGAATCTGCGTTCCCGGAAGCAGAAGCTGGTCGGTTCGTAAGCCTTCAATCCACACTCTTCCTGCTCCATATCCGAACAGATACATAAGAAATACTTCTCCATTGAATTTCTTATGTCTGCGGTATAACAATAAAAGAATCAGCACCATCATGCACCACAGTGACTCATAGAGAAATGTAGGGTGAACCTGGATATAAGACACATTGTCTATCGTTTCCATCTTCTTTCGCATAAGCTGTGTGATGTCAGAAGTGCGCACCGCCTCGACAGGAAGACGCATAGCAAAAAGATTATCCGTATATTCACCGAACGCTTCCCTGTTAAAAAAGTTTCCCCATCTTCCGATCATCTGTCCCGCAACAAGTCCGAGAACAGCGGTATCAAAAAGGAGCGGCGCCGAAAGTTTCTTAATCTTCGCAAAAATAATCACTGTAATAATCGCAGCAATCACTCCACCGTAAATTGCAAGTCCGCCCTGACGAATATTAAAAATACTCTTCCAGTCATCCTTATACATATCCCATGAAAATGCAACATAATAGATTCTTGCTCCGATAACGGAAAAAATCACTGCATAAATGGAAAGGTCGTAATAATTTTCCGGATTCTGTCCCGTCCGCTTCGCTTCTGCCGCTGCAATAAAGATGCCTGCCAGAATTCCAAGACCAATAATCATCCCATAAAACGCAATATCAAACCCAAATATAGTAACATGGTCTCCCACATTTTCAAGCAAAATCCCCATGTTCGGGAACTCAATCGTTCTAGTCATGGTGTATCTCCTTTAACTTTCGTTATAGACTAAACGTTAAACCGGAACACTATAAACCGAAATTTCACCATGTCTATACAATTCCGTTCTTTCACATTATGTTGAATTTCTTCTACTTTACCAGTTCAATATATACCATAAAATCCAGATTGCGTCAAGGGGTTAGGGGTGATGGTAGGGGTTCAAAGCCTGTTTGAGAAACCTTGTAAATTACAGGCGGCGAACCCCTATATAATTATCTATTCTCTAATTAGAGTTAAGCGTACTAAAACAAAAAGGATATGGAAAAAGGAAATGGAGGTGTAAACATGGAAAGCATGGAACATACGCCCATAGTAAAGGAAGTAACAAAACGCCATATGGGAAAGGTACATGGAAACGCAAAGCGGAATGAAGAAATGGTTATGAACTATCTGAAACTGCTTG
>CAJTRE010000038.1 GCA_910578495.1 uncultured Dorea sp. | reverse complement strand
GGTAATTCCTTACTGGCTGTAAGGGAGATTAACCATAAATATATTGTAGTAGGAGATATGTTTTATGAAATATGGATATATGAATTATAGAAAGCATTTGCTTGTTAATAAAAATGAAAGACCAATGAATATTGGAGATCCGATACAGTCATTTGCAGTTCTGGAATTATATAAGAAGATGGGTATTCCTAAAGAAGATATGATTCCATTAGATAGATATGATCTGGCTGACTATGACGGGGAAGATATGATCGTACTGATAAATGGTGCAGAAAATTATGAATATTTTGCATATGCATCAAGATTTTTACCTTTATCCAGAAAAATACATCCAGTATTTATTAGTTTACATCTACATCGTGAACTCCTCGAATATGAATTAGAATCCTTGCGAAATAACCAGCCGATAGGCTGCCGTGATGAATATACGGTTAACTATTTAAGAGCAAAAGGAATAGATGCATTCCTTTCGGGCTGCCTTACGATGCTGTTTCCTGAAAGGGATGATGGGAAGGAGTATGATAAGGTTTTTATAGTTGACTGTTCTGAAAAAGTAGTGGAGCATATTCCTGATGAAATTAAGAGTAATGCGGAATATCTATCGCAGGTAATTAGAATGAAGAGTAACTCGGATGATTACAGGCTGACTTTAGAAGAAACAGAAGAATACCATAATATAGCTGAAGTCCAGCTTAGCAGATATAGAGATGAGGCAAAACTTGTGATTACAAGCAGGCTTCACGTGGCATCTCCATGTGCTGCAATGGGAATTCCAGTTGTACTGGTACGAGATACTTTTGATGAGAGGTATCAGTTTATTGATCGATTTTTGCCGTTATACTCTCCTGGTGATTTAGACAATCTCGATTGGGAAAACGTAAAAGGCAATATTCCACATGAAATAAAGGAAAAACTGCTGGGAATCTGCAAAAATATGATAGGTCTTGCAAAATTTAGAAAAGATATTGAAGATATTTATTCAAAGAAAACACAAAACATCTGTTTTGCCGGCGAGGAAGAAATTGCAGCAAAAAAGCTTCCAATGAATACTGAAGATAGATTTGATTATTGTATCTGGGGAGTATGTATGCCAAATTCCTATCTTTTATATGAACAGATGCAAAGACAGTATCCGAATGCAAGAATGCTGTATGCAATAGATACATATGCCACAGGAATATATAAGGACAATATAAAAATTATTCATCCGGATGAAATAGAAAAGCTAGTAAATAAGAAGGCGTGGATTCTCGTTGTAGCTCCTGCAGCACATGAAGCGGCACATAAAAAATTAATATGCAATTATAATTTCGCGTTAATAAAAGGTACTGAATGTAAAATTTTTGAGAATCTATGATGAAAGCATATTATTGTTCATAATTAGAGGTGAAGCGCCACAATGAGAAAACAATTAAAAAAACAATTACTGGAACTCACTGCCCTTTTGGCTGAGGCTCATGATAATATTCAGGAGAATTTGGAAAAGAAGGATCTGAACACTGTTCTCACAGTTCTCAAAGAGTGTCAAAATACAGCTATAGCAATAGGATCCAAGATTGATGAAATAGAAGGAGAAGGGACATCTGCAGTAAAAGAACTGGAATATTATTGCGAGCTTGCATATCAGATATATGAAAAAATATTACAAGGGGAAGATGTAAATCCAAGAAAATTATATAAGCTGTTGAATAAAAGTTATACAAATATATCAAATAAAATAAAGTATGATATTGTAGAAAAAAAGGAAATCGTATTTTTACCATACATGGCATCCATGTGGGATTCTTTAGAAAGTGTATGGAAAAGAGCATCCGAAGATCCTAAAGTTGAAGCAATAGTCATACCTATTCCTTATTACGATAAGAATAGCGATGGCACTTTGGGTAATGTGCATTATGAAGGTTCACAGTTTCCAGACTATGTACCGATTATACATTTTGATGATTATAATTTTAAAGCAAACCATCCTGATGAAATTTATATTCATAACCCTTATGATGACATGAATACCGTAACCAGTGTGCACCCTTTTTTTTACTCAAGAAATCTGAAACAGTATACGGATAAGCTTATTTATATTCCGTATTTCGTTATTGAGGAATTTGATGTAAATAACAGAAAACTTTTAGAGAACAGAAGTCATTTTGCACAGGTGCCTGCGGTGCTTCATGCGGATGAGGTGATTGTTCAATCAGAGAATATAAGACGGCTTTATATTGAAAGTATCGTAATGTTGACTGGAGAAGACACACGGAAGCAATTTGAGAAAAAAATAAAGGGTACTGGTTCGCCTAAGATTGAAAAAATCAAATCTATGAGCAGGGAAGAGATTACTATTCCTGAGGCATGGAAAAGATATCTATATAGAAATAACGGTACTCAGAAAAAGGTGGTTTTATATAATACAAGCATTACAACATTTTTACGTGAGTCTGAGCAAATACTCATAAAAATAAAAGAGGTGTTTCATGTTTTCAATGATTGCAAGGACGATATAGTTTTATTTTGGAGACCGCATCCGCTCATAGAGCAAACCATTAAAACTATGCGGCCTCAACTGTGGGAGCAGTATAAAGCTTTGGTAGAGTATTATAAAAAAGAAGATATTGGAATATATGATGATACTGTAGATATGGATAGAGCAATAGTTATTGCAGATGCTTATTATGGTGATACGAGCAGCTTGGTGACTCTATGTAAGGCAATTAATATGCCTGTTATGATACAGAATTCTCTCATTATTGATTATGCAGAGGGTATGAATTAAATTGCTTTAGCAAATAAAATTTAAAGAATAACAAGAAAAACGGGAGAGAAGTCCTTCGTAAAAATAGGAGAACGGGTAAAAGGCGATAAAGAAGTATCTGTTGCGAGTGTAAACGGTAGTATTATAATAGGAGATGGATGCCAATTATCAGATTCTACATCATTCAAAGCTTCATCCGGGGGGAAAGTGCATCTCGGAGACGGGTGTACAGTTGGCCAACGGACTGGTTTTTTTGCGTCCTTTGGTGCCCGAATTGTTTTGGGTAAAGGTTGTATGGTATCTTATTTGGTTCTGGTACGCGCAGGAAACAGTCATAATATCATTGATTTGGACACGATGGAGAATCTGGATGACAATACAAAGCGGGATGTGATTCTTGGAGAGCATGTATGGATTGGAATGAGAGTGACATTAATGAATGGTGTCGAGATTGGTGACGGTTCAATAATAGGTGCGAATTCATTTGTCTGCAAAAGAACGTTCCCTAAGAACTGCTGTATTGCAGGAAGTCCGGCTAAGATCATAAGAGAAAGGGTGGCATGGATTCGTGACGGATTTGAATTACATAAGGAGATAGAAGACTATCAAGAATTCATATACGAATAGAATTGGGATACAATCTTGTTAGCCAATGTTGGTTATTAGAATCTGGGCTTTGAAAAGCCTAGATTAATACTTATTTCGAAGATGGACAGAAGAACAGCAGAACGAATTTCTGATTTCTGTACCGGGGTTCGCGAGCTTAAATTCTGTATGATCCATTCTTTAAAGAGATTATGAATTTCGAAATAAGTCCATATAATGAACTAATTTAAGACAACCCCTTGACGAGTCAAGGGGTTGTTACTTATAATAGCACTGTAGTAGAAAAACAATGACGAAGACAGTAAGGTACATCAGAACATCTCAGCGAGCCGGAGATGGTGTAAGTCCGGTATTAGTAAGATATATCCGAAGATCACTTCCGAGTTGCAGATGCCGAAAGGATGAATGATTGAGTAAGCACTGCCGGAGTTTCCCCGTTACAGGAAAGACATATGATGGTATGTTTAGGTGGTTTATAAGCGTGAGTAATGCTCTCGTCCTATGCAGATAGGCGGGAGCTGTTTTATTTTAGAAAAAAGGAGGATAATCATGTATAAGAAGGTTTCGACAGACCTTAACTTTGTGGACAGAGAAAAAGCGACTGAGAAGTTCTGGGAAGAAAACAGTATTTTTGAGAAGAGTATGAAACAGCGTGAGGGCAACGAGATGTATATGTTCTACGACGGCCCGCCGACTGCAAACGGTAAACCGCATATCGGTCACGTTCTTACTCGTGTTATCAAGGATATGATTCCGAGATACCGGACGATGAAAGGGTATGAGGTACCAAGAAAGGCAGGATGGGATACGCATGGACTGCCGGTTGAGTTAGAAGTGGAGAAACTTCTCGGCTTAGATGGAAAAGATCAGATTGAGGAATACGGCTTAGAGCCATTTATCAACAAGTGTAAAGAGAGCGTTTGGAAATACAAAGGAATGTGGGAAGATTTTTCCGGCACCGTTGGTTTCTGGGCAGATATGGATAACCCGTATGTAACATATCATAATGAGTATATCGAGTCTGAGTGGTGGGCGCTTAAAACAATCTGGGATAAAGGGCTGTTATACAAAGGTTTTAAGATTGTGCCGTATTGTCCGAGATGTGGAACACCTCTTTCCGCTCAGGAAGTGGCGCAGGGATACAAGGATGTGAAAGAGCGCTCTGCAATCGTAAGATTCAAAGTAATCGGTGAAGACGCATATTTCCTTGCATGGACAACAACGCCTTGGACACTGCCATCTAATATCGGTCTTTGTGTGAATCCGGAAGAGGACTATGCAAAAGTAAAGGCAGGAGACGGATATATTTACTATATGGCGTCAGCGCTCCTAGATACGGTTCTCGGAAAACTTGCAAAAGAGGATGAGAAAGCATATGAAGTTTTAGAGACTTACAAGGGTAAGGATTTGGAGTACAAAGAGTATGAGCCGTTATATCAGTGTGCTTTGGATGTGGCTTCTAAGCAGAATAAGAAAGCATTCTTTATTACATGCGACACATATGTAACACTGACAGACGGTACCGGTGTGGTTCATATCGCGCCAGCATTCGGTGAGGACGATGCGAAAGTCGGACGTAAATACGATATGCCGTTCGTACAGCTTGTTACAGAAAAAGGTGAGATGAGCGAGAGCACTCCATTTGCCGGATTATTTGTCAAGGAAGCTGATCCGGAAGTATTAAAGGATTTAGAGGCAAGAGAACTTCTCTTTGACGCTCCGAATTTTGAGCATAGCTACCCACACTGTTGGAGATGTGACAAACCGCTTATCTATTATGCGCGTGAGTCTTGGTTTATCAATATGACTGCGGTAAAAGAGGATTTGATCGCCAATAATAATACGATTAACTGGATTCCGGAAAGTATCGGTAAAGGACGTTTCGGAGACTGGCTGGAAAATGTTCAGGACTGGGGTATCAGCCGTAACCGTTACTGGGGAACGCCGTTAAATATCTGGGAGTGTGAATGTGGACATCAACATTCTGTGGGCAGTATCAAGGAGTTAAAGGAGATGTCAGATAACTGTCCGGATGAGATTGAGCTTCACCGTCCATATGTGGATGAGGTGACAATCCGCTGTCCGAAATGCGGAAAGCCAATGCATCGTGTATCGGAGGTTATTGACTGCTGGTTTGATTCCGGGGCAATGCCGTTCGCACAGCTTCACTATCCGTTTGAGAATCAAGAGCTGTTCGAGAAACAGTTCCCGGCAGCTTTTATTTCCGAGGCGGTAGACCAGACGCGTGGATGGTTTTACTCTTTACTTGCCATCTCAACGCTTATCTTCAACAAAGCGCCATATAAGAACGTTATCGTTCTTGGTCATGTGCAGGATGAGAAGGGACAGAAGATGAGTAAGTCTAAGGGAAATGCAGTGGATCCGTTTGACGCACTGGAGAAATATGGAGCAGACGCTATCCGTTGGTATTTCTATGTGAACAGCGCTCCTTGGCTTCCGAATCGTTTTCATGGCAAAGTGGTAGTAGAAGGTCAGCGTAAATTCATGGGTACACTTTGGAACACCTATGCATTTTTTGTATTGTATGCGAATATTGATAATTTTGACGCAACAAAATATACGTTGGAATATGATAAATTAACGGTAATGGACAAATGGCTTCTGTCCAAGTTAAATACATTGATCAAAGAAGTGGACGATAACCTTACAAACTACAAGATTCCGGAAACAGCAAGAGCGCTCCAGGATTTTGTGGATGATATGAGCAATTGGTATGTCAGAAGAAGCCGCGAGCGTTTCTGGGCAAAGGGCATGGAGCAGGATAAGATCAACGCTTACATGACGCTCTATACTGCGCTTGTAGAAGTATGTAAAGCCGCCGCTCCGATGATTCCGTTTATGACAGAGGATATTTACCAGAATCTGGTAAGAAGTACCGATGAAAATGCACCGGAGAGTATCCATTTATGCGACTTCCCGGCTGTAGATGAGGCTTGCATTGACAAAGAGCTGGAACAGCATATGGATGAAGTTCTGAAACTGGTTGTCATGGGACGTGCGTGCAGAAATACTGCAAACATCAAGAACCGTCAGCCAATCAGTCAGATGTATGTCAAGGCAGAATTTGAACTTCCAGAGTTCTATCGGGAGATTGTAAGAGATGAATTGAATATCAAAACAGTGACATTTACACAGGAAGTTCGTGATTTCACTTCATATTCTTTTAAACCGCAGTTAAAGACAGTAGGACCAAAATATGGTAAACTGTTAGGTGGAATCAAAGCAGCACTCTCTGATCTGGATGGAAATGCAGCCATGGATCAGTTAAATGCAAAGGAGGCTTTGAAATTCGATGTGAACGGACAGGAGGTGACACTGTTTCGTGAAGACTTGCTGATTGAGTCGGCGCAGATGGACGGATATGTATCTGAAAACGACAACGGAATTACTGTCGTGCTTGATACAAATCTTACAGAAGAACTTCTGGAAGAAGGATTTGTGCGTGAGATTATCAGTAAGGTACAGACGATGAGAAAAGAAGCAGATTTTGAGGTTATGGACAACATTGCGATTACTTACGAAGGAACCGAGAAAGCCGAGAATATATTTGCGGCGCACGCAGAGGAAATCGGCAAAGAGACACTGGCAGTTTCCGTTACAAAATCTACTCCGGCAGGATATGTGAAAGAGTGGAAGATCAATGGTGAAAACGTAGTACTTGGCGTAGAAAGGAAGCAATAGATGAATTCAAGATTAAATAAAGTGGAATTGAAAAAAAGTATACAGGATAATATGAGAAGATTGTTCCGTAAGGAACTTGAGGAGGCAACTCCGCAGGAGCAGTATCAGGCAGTTTCTTATGCAGTAAAAGATGCGATTGTTGATCACTGGATCCAGACGCAGAAGAAATATACAGAAGAAGACCCTAAGATTGTGTACTATATGTCTATGGAATTTCTAATGGGTCGTGCACTTGGAAACAACTTAATTAATATGTCAGCTTATGATAACGTGAAAGAAGTATTAGACGAGTTGGGAATTGATCTGAATTTCGTGGAGGATCAAGAACCCGATCCGGCTCTTGGAAACGGTGGTCTTGGACGTCTGGCAGCATGCTTTCTTGACTCACTGGCTTCACTTGGCTATGCGGCATATGGATGTGGTATTCGTTACCGTTACGGTATGTTTAAGCAGAAAATCAAGAACGGCTATCAGATAGAGACTCCGGACAACTGGTTAAAATACGGGAATCCGTTTGAACTTCGCAGACCGGAGTATGCGAAAGAGATTCATTTTGGCGGCAATATTCGTGTAGAGTATGACGACAAGACAGGCAAGACATTATTTAAACAAGAAAATTATGAGTCTGTGCTTGCAGTTCCATATGATTATCCAATCGTAGGTTACGGAAATGATCAGGTAAACACACTCCGTATCTGGGATGCAGAGCCGATTATTGATTTCCAACTGGAGTCCTTTGATCGTGGAGATTATCATAAAGCTGTAGAGCAGCAGAACCTTGCAAAGACAATTGTTGAGGTACTTTATCCAAACGATAACCATTATGCAGGAAAAGAGCTTCGCCTGAAACAGCAGTATTTCTTTGTATCTGCAAGCTTACAGCAGGCCGTTTCCAAATACATGAGAGATCATGACGACATTCGCAGGCTGCATGAGAAAGCAACGTTCCAGATGAACGATACGCACCCGACGGTAGCGGTAGCGGAGCTTATGAGAATCCTTTTGGATGATTACCAGTTAGAATGGAATGAAGCATGGGAAGTTACAACAAAAGCATGTGCGTATACAAATCATACCATTATGGCAGAGGCGCTTGAAAAATGGCCGATTGATTTGTTTTCAAGACTTCTTCCGAGAGTATATCAGATTATTCAGGAGATTGACCGCAGATTTATTCTTCAGATACAGGCTATGTATCCGGGTAATGGAGAGAAGATTCGTAAAATGGCAATTCTGCAAGGCGGGCAGGTGAAGATGGCGCATCTTGCAATTGTTGCGGGTTACTCTGTAAATGGTGTTGCAAGACTGCATACAGAGATTCTGAAAAAACGTGAACTGAAAGATTTCTACGAGATGATGCCGGAGAAGTTTAACAATAAGACCAACGGTATTACTCAGAGACGTTTCTTAAAGCATGGTAATCCGCTGCTTGCCGACTGGGTAACAGAGAAACTTGGAACGGACAAATGGGTGACAGATTTGTCACTGATGTCCGGACTTAAGAAATATGCGGATGATGAAGAGGCAAGAAAAGAATTCATGGACATTAAGTTCAAAAACAAAGAGCGTCTTGCAAAATACATTTTAGAGCACAATAAAGTAGAAGTCGATCCGAGATCCATTTTTGACATACAGGTTAAGAGATTGCACGAATACAAACGTCAGCTTCTCAATATTCTGCATGTAATGTATCTGTATAACAAGATTAAAGAACATCCGGAGATGAGTTTCTACCCAAGAACATTTATTTTTGGTGCGAAAGCGTCCGCAGGATACATTCGTGCGAAAGGGATTATCAAATTGATCAATTCTGTTGCAGACGTGGTAAATAATGACCGCAGTATTAACGGCAAACTGAAAGTTGTATTTATTGAGGACTATCGTGTATCTAACGCAGAGTGGATTTTCGCGGCGGCAGACGTGAGCGAGCAGATTTCAACAGCTTCCAAAGAGGCATCTGGAACAGGTAACATGAAATTCATGTTAAACGGCGCTCCGACTATCGGAACTATGGACGGCGCAAACGTTGAGATCGTTGAAGAAGTTGGTATAGAGAACGCATTTATTTTCGGACTGAGTTCGGATGAAGTCATGAACTTTGAGAAGAACGGCGGATATGATCCATACGAAGTATACAATAGTGACGCAGAAGTCCGTCGCGTGGTTGAGCAGCTCGTAGACGGAACTTATGCAGAGGGCGATAAAGAAAGATATAGAGATCTTTATAACAGCCTGTTAAAGACAACTTCTTATGACAAGGCAGATATGTACTTTATCTTAAAAGACTTCCGCTCTTATGCTGAGGCACAGGAGAAAGTTGAAGCGGCATATAAGGATAAAGACAGATGGGCAAAGATGGCGCTTATGCAGACCGCATGCTGTGGAAAATTCTCATCCGACAGAACGATTGAAGAATATGTAGAAGATATTTGGAAACTGGATAGAATATAATGATTACAGTGTCAAAAGGTCTGAAACCACCTGTGCTTGCACGTAACAATCCGAGTAATCAGCAGTTAAAATTGCATAAAAGTAAACACCCCTTCATACAGTAGTTATGTATGGAGGGGTATTTATGTATAGAAGAAGGAAGTATAGTCAAAGATTCAAAAAATGGGGCTGCTGTCTGCTTATTATGGTTCTTCTGCCATATGTTATTACTGTGTTTATAAATGGGGCAAGCTTTATATCGGTTTCATCGTCTAATGTAGACGATGCCTATGTAAATGTTGAGACGGAAACGGGAACGATTCAAATACCGATTGAGGAATATTGCATCGGAATTCTGGCAAAGGAAATTCCGCCGGACTATGAGATAGAAGCGCTGCGCGCACAGGCGGTTCTTGTACGTACGGATATCTACGCCAAAATTCAGGCGGCAGGAAGTGATACTTCGCTCAAAGAGACGTTTTGGACGCAGAAGAAAATGCAGGACGCTTGGGGAATGGGAAACTATTATAAAAACTATGGGAAATTCAAAGAGGCGTGGGAGTCTACGGAAGGACAAGTGCTGACTTACGAGGACAAACTTGCCAAGACACCTTTTTTCCGGCTTAGTAACGGTAGTACAAGGGACGGAAAAGAGGCGGTGGGAGACGGGTATCCGTATTTGAAAATTGTGGAGTGTCCGAAAGATATTGAGTCTCCTAAGCAGATTCAGACTATGACCTTAGAGGAGATGGACGCAGAGGTGACGAAATGCGATACTGCCGGGTATGTATCTTCAGTACGGGTAGGGAAAGAAACGATAAATGGAGAGGAATTCCGCAGTACCTATCATTTGCCGTCCAGTTGTTATACGCTGCAGAAATATAATGGCAAGCTTCGGATTACAACAAGGGGAATCGGGCATGGGATAGGACTGAGCCAGAATACAGCAAATGAGATGGCGAAAGAACAGAAAAGATACGAGGAAATTTTGGAATATTTTTTTGAGGGAACGAAACTAAAAGAAGTTTCGCAAATTATACAGGGCGTCCCGGCAAATGCTGATGAGCAAAAGTAGTCTTTAAAATGTGTCGGGCAATTGTGGTAAAAAGATAGTTTCTCCTTCCAATTCAGTATCCATTGTCCAGTTGTTGGAGATAATCAAAACAGCGATTCCTCTGTCTGTAAGACGGCGGAGCATTTCCTGAGTAGTAACATTCAGGGCGGTATCAATGATGGAAAACGGATTGATACATATAAGCAAGTCAGGGGCATAGAGAAGCCAGCGTCCGTAGATAACCTTTTGAATAATTTCCAAGGGCGCAGAATCTATATTCATAGAAAAAAAGGACGGATCAATGAGATCCTTTATGGCGTACCCAACACCGTGACGATTGCAGGAGCCGGCCCAAAAACCAAAGGTTTTTCTTTCCAATAGTATACAAAGATTATAAAATACAGTCATATTATGAAAAATCATGTTTTGCCTTGGATTTGCTCCTATGAATCCAAGGCTTTTTTCATAGGAAGACGCCGGAAGTGAGGAAAGTTTTTTTCCGCAAAACAGAATTTCCCCTTGTGCGGGAGAGCTGTTTCTTTGGAGTAAATAAAGCAGGTGCTCGATTTCCTGATTACTGGAACATAAAAGTTTTAAAAGCTGCCCGTGGTTTAAGGAAAAGGAAAGATCATGCAACAAATAGTCTGATACATTGCGAAATTCTAATATGGTATCGGAGGGCGCTGTTTTTGGCTGTTTAGATTTTTTACGGTACAAAATGCTATAGGAACCAAGTGATTTTTGTATTTCTGCCTGATTGATCCGTTCTTTAGAGAGAATACGGATAATCTGACCATTTTTTACCAAATAAAGAGATTTTACCATCTGAAACAAACGTATATCAAAGGTTTCGCCAATAAGAAAAGTAATTCCATATGTTTCCAGTTCATGCAGCAGTTTGAGGAATTGTTCAAATTCTTTCGGGTCCAGAAGAGAAGCAACATTGGATAAAAATATAAGTTTCTTCTTTTGGGAATAGGCTTTTATCAGTTCAACCGCAATCCGCTCGAAATCGGTCAAAGTCTTGACTTTTCGGTCCACGTCTATGGACAAAGAGAATTTTTCCAAAAGAGAGTTTGCCATTTTCTTGTACTTAGAGGCAGTAATCCATGAAAAACTAAGCTGTTCATAAAACAGATTTTCATACACACTTAATCGGTCCATCAATCGGCTTGTTTCCAGAATAATTGCAATATTTTTGAAGCAGAGGCGATTAAATTCGGGATAAGGAACGGCATGTTCTTCAAAGTAAATTTTCCCTTCCGTTGCAGGAAGGCAGCCATCCAGAAAGTTTATAAATGCATTTCTTTCACTGAAACTGTTAAACAAAATACCGGTATGCTCTCTGGAAAAGACCTGAAGATACAGATTAGAAAGTAATGTATGGTGTTCCTGACTGACAGACAGATTAAAAATGCGAAACAGTTCTTTTTTCATAGAGTTAAATTCCTTTTCTGTATTTTTGGCAGAATAATCTGTACATCTGTTCCGATATCCGGTGTGCTGTACAGATGAATTCCATAATCATTTCCGAACAACAGGCGGATACGACGTGCAACATTGTAAAGGGCAATGCTTTTGTGCTCTTTGTCGTGTGCAGGTGATTCGGCATGGCTGTGCGGTTGTTGCGACGTGAGGTTTTGGAGCGATGAGTTAATCTGATGTAAACGTTCCGGCGGCATTCCGATACCGGTATCCGAAATATTTACAAACAAAAAACGTTCCGTTGTTTCCAGTGATATGGTGATCTGCCCCTCGCCGCTTTTTCTTTCAAGCCCATGGAAAATCGAATTTTCAATAATGGGCTGAAGTGTCAGCTTCGGAATCAGGAAGGTCAAAAGTTCGCCCTTGTCAGGGGGGTAGCAGATGGACATATCAATTTTATCTCCAAAACGGTATTTTTGGATCAGGAAGTAATTTTCGGTGTGTTCTAATTCATTCTCCAAAGTGGTAAGGTTGCCGGTGTCTGTAATTGTATATCGGAAAAAAGTGGCAAGAGCCTCTATGACGGAGGCGACCGAGGTCAGTCCTTCATACAAGGTGTCTCCACGCAGCGCTTCCAATGTATTATAAAGGAAGTGGGGATTAATCTGATTTTGCAAAGCAAGATATTCTGCCTGCTTTTGAGAATCGGAAAAATCAAGCTTCTCGTTGCGAAGATGCCAGATCAGAGACAATATCTGAGGGGACAGATACGGTTCGGCCGTATCACGGAATTCTTCAAAATTCTGAGAAGCATAAAAGTCCTTGATCGTATTTTCCAACACCTTTTGCGAGTGATGGTAACAGTACCATGAGCACAGAAAAACAGTATGGATAATCAGTATAATAGAAAACAGAACCACCATATTTTCTCTGTATGTGGCAAAAAATAAAATTACATTTATATCAAAAATTAATGTTATTATAGCCGGAAGAATGAAAACCAGACGGTAATAATTTTTTTTCATGGCAATCTCCATATAGCATGATATTAGGAAAAAAGTTTTCGATAAGCGGCAGGGGTGAGACCGGTAATTTTTCTAAAACATTTACTGAAATATTTTAGATCGTTAAATCCGGTCCGTTCTGCAATCTCTATAATTTCCAAATCTGTTTCTGTTAATAAGTCTTTTGCGTTGGTAATTCGTATATTCGTCAGGTAGTCTATGAATCCGCATCCCGTTTCCTCTTTAAAAATACTGGAAAAATAGGACGGATTCAAACCAATCTGAGCGCCGATAACATCTAAAGTCAACCCCTCTGCGTAGTGTTCACTGATATATTTTTTGGCGGCAAGTACGGTTTTAGACTGTGTACGTTCACGGTGAGAGTACCAGTCCTGAAGAAAAGCACATTGTTCAGAAGCCAGAAAAGAAAAGGCTTCGGAAACAGAGGAAAAAGCAGAAAAAGATGTTTCCCACATGGTAGAAAGGTCTTCTGCCGAAGCGGTTATTTTATGCTGCTTTAGATTGAACAAAAACAGAGCGATAACCTCCCGGTATATACGAAAAACAAATGTACCGGTAATAAGCGGTGTTTCTGCAATGTGTCGGGCTAATGTATCCAGCAGCCGGTAAAGCGGTTCATATTGAAACGTCTCAACGTAGTTGAGGTATTGTGTGCGAAAGGCGGGTGTGATAAAATCGTGCAGATGCAGGGAACATAAGGGGATACGGTCATATACATAAACGGCATCTGTTCCAGATAATATTTTTTCTTTGGAGGCGGCGCGTATTTCATTAAAGCATTCAGGAACCTCTTTAAAAGAATCTTTGATACTGCTTTGTAAAAGAAGTACATGCAGTTCGGGAAAGATTTCTTTCAAAGAAAGGATACTTCCACGTATAGTTTTTAATGAAGTATATATTTTGGTCAGCTCCAAATGTGTATCATTCGTGAGGCAGTAAATAGAGTCGTCTAATGTGGAAACAGAGAAATCACGATACTTTTTCATTTCCTCTGTCAGAAGAGTCATAATTTTACCGGATAGAAAACTGTTAATTATCATATGATCTGTAGTAGCGCTCATGTCCAGAGTTATGCAAATAAGAACAAAAGAAGGAGCGGCAAATTTAGTATAATATTTTTGATTGATTTCATGAATATCAGGTAATGTATCAAGAGGCTTACGATTTAAGAATAAGTCGTTAATCAGATTGGACTTGATACGTTCCTGTGTCTCAGTAAGTTTTGTGCAGATCGCCTCTACCTGTTGCCGCGAGTCTTCCATAGAGCGGTGTTTTTCTATAATAGACAGGAGAGTGGCCTTTAATTCTTTCTCCTTAATGGGTTTTAAAATATAATCGGAAACACCGCATTGTATCGCACGTTGAGCATAGTCGAACTGCCCATATCCGCTGATGATAATAAAGTGAATATGGGGATTTAATTTTTGCGCTTCGGCGATCAATGTTAATCCGTCACATCCCGGCATTCGAATATCTGTAATAATAATGTCGGGTGAAGTGTTTTTTATAAAATCCAAAGCGAGCAGACCGTCATGGCAGGCGCCGACTACCGTAAGGCCTAAGGCTTCCCAGTCAATGAGGCATTGTATCAGCCGGCATACCTTTTCTTCATCGTCAATAATCAGAACTTTCAACATAATATCCCTTCCCCCTTTAATTGAGGTTAGTATAAATCATTACTATATGGAATTCAAGGCAATACAAAAAAATTGCCCTTTTGCCTAAAGATAATGAGTTGATGAAAAAGTCCTAAAAAAATACAATAAAGACAGAAAAAATGATATACCAAAGCAGAAAGGAAGGAGAGAAAATGGAAAATATTTCATATCAAATCAGCACAGAACCCGTTCGTACAAAACGAATCGATCATCTTTACCAGTATATTACATCCTTCGGGAGCGGTATCTGTGTTGAACGAGGAAAATATTTAACAGAATTCTATGAGACAGAACCAGATTTGCCAAATGTATTAAAAAGAGCAAAGGCAATAGAGCATGTCTTGAAGAAAATGAGTATTTACATTATGCCGGGAAGCCTGTTTGCAGGGAACCAGACTTCTAATCCAAGATGGGCGCCTATTTTCCCGGAATTTGAAGTGGAGTGGATGGAAGAAGAGTTTATTAAAGGAAACCCTTATTTTCCATATGAACGTCCAGCAGACCGCTATATCCTTCGCGATGAAGACATGGCAGATATCAAACATATATGTGAGTGGTGGAAGGGCAAGACACATGTGGACCGATTGAGAAGCAGGCTGCCCAAAGAAGCGCTTTTGACACATTATAAGATCAAAGCGGCAGATATTGGCGCTTATTTTCAGGGAGGAGACGGACATTTTGCCACAGCACATGAATGGCTGATCAATAACGGACTGGAAGAAATTATCCGCCAGGCAAAAGAAGGGCTTTCGAAACTGGATTGGAAAGACGATCCGGAAGTCGTAAAGAAGAAAGATTTTTATGAGGCGGCAATCGTAACCGCACAATCTGTAATTAATTATGCGGAAAGATACGCCAAGTTAGCAGAAGAGATGGCTGCAAAAGAAACGGACAGTGACCGTAAAAAAGAGTTGGAAGAAATGGCTGTAATATGCCGGCATGTACCGGCAAAACCGGCGAGAACATTCAAAGAAGCATTGCAGTTCATTATTCTCACACATATTTGTCTTCATATCGAGGATAATGGTGTCGGCATTTCTTTTGGGCGATTCGATCAGTTTATGTATCCTTTCTATCAGAAGGATGTAGAAAGCGGTGCGCTTGACAGAGAAACTGCATTGGAGATGGTAGAGAATTTCTTCTTACAGATCTATGCTAGCAACAAAGTAAGAAGCTGGGAAGATACTGATTATTTCCGTGGTGTTCCAATGTTCCAGAATCTGACGATTGGCGGTCAGGATGCTGTAAAGAAATGTGATGCAAGCAATGAACTCAGTTATATTTGTCTGGATGCGATTTACAATACAAGGACGCCGCAGCCGTCATTGACTGTAAGATTTCATAAGAACACGCCGTATGAGTTTAAGATGAAAGTTGCAGAGGTTGTACGTCTTGGAACGGGACTTCCGTCTATTTTCAATGATGAGACATATATTCCGGCGCTGTTAAACCGAGGATACCAGCTTGATGATGCATACAATTATTGTATTATCGGTTGTGTGGAACCGGGACCGGCAGGGCTTTTGGGAGGAAGAACCGGAGGAGCATGGTTAAATTGTACCAAGGCTTTGGAGATGTCATTCTATAATGGAACAGATCCGAGAACCGGTATCTGTCTGCATGAAAATGAAAACGGAAAAGACTTAGCGACATTTGAAAGCTTTGAAGAGGCAAAAGAGGCTTACCGCGACCAGATGAAATATTACATAAAGATGGAGGCCATTCTGGAAAATACCATTGATCAGTTATGGGAAGAGCATATGAATGAGCCGATGACATCAGTATTCGGATGCCCGACAACTACGCTGGAAAGAGGAAAGACTTTCAAACAGGGCGGAGCAAAATACGATTACACCGGACAGCAGACCATTGGTACGGCCAATATTGCCAACAGTCTTTATGCAGTAAAGAAATTAGTATTTGACGATAAGATTTTAAGTGGCGCACAGTTGAAACACGCATTAGAAACCAACTTTAAGGACATGGAGACAAAACCGACCGGACCGCAGATCCAGGCACTTTGTAAAAATGTTCCTAAATACGGTAACGATATTGATGAAGTAGATGAATTGGCAAGAGAAATGCTGGCATTTGTGGCAAATGAACTCTGCTCTTATAAAAATACAAGATATGGAAGAGGACCAATCGGCGGAACACTTCACTGTTCTACCAGTACAGTATCCAGCAATACACCGTTTGGAAAAGTATGCGGGGCTACGCCGGATGGCAGAGAAGCATATACACCGGTTGCGGATGGTCAGTCACCGATGAAAGGAACAGACACGAACGGACCTACGGCGGCGATTCGTTCCGTATCCAGAATTAATAATGTACTGCTGTCATGCGGTTCGTTATATAACTTGAAATTTAATCCGTCAGATTTGTATTAATAACAATGCCAGATACCTTTCCGCAAGAGAAAATAATGAGGAGGTGCATATATATGGAAAAGGTAATAAAAAATGATGGCCTGAAACGTTTTGTAAGCCTGATTGATGAGTATTTTGCATCAGGCGGAGCACAAATGCAGTTCAACATTGTCAGCAGAGACACTTTGTTAGCGGCTCAGGAGAATCCGGAGGAATATTCGAATCTGCTGGTAAGAGTTGCTGGATATAGTGCCTATTTTACCCAGTTGTCAAAAGACGTACAGCAGGATATTATTGAAAGAACAGAAGAGAAACTATAAACATTATAACTTAGGCGAGGTGCAGTATATGAAGAAGAAAATAGTAAGTGTTATTTTATGTATATGTATGTTGGGCTCTCTGACGGCATGTCAGAAGGCAAGTGAACAGGCAGACAAAGGTGCAGATAAGGGCGCGGCGGCAAGCGGAAACGGTGAGAGTTTCACTCCTACTGCCGAAATGCTGGAGACACTTCCAGAAGAAGTGATTGGAGAGAAAAATGAATTCGAGGGAATGAAGATTGCTCTTTCTCAGAGAAATATTGCAGGTTCTGAGTGGTATGAGCAGCTTGTAAATGTTGCCAAAAAAGAAGCAGAGCATATTGGTGTGGAATTAACGGTTTATGACGGTGAAGATGATATTACAAAGCAGATGAGCGATATTGAGACAGCCGTAAATATGCAGATGGATGCAATTGTTGTTAATCCCAAAGATTCTTCCGGTTTACTTCCGGCAATTGAGAAAGTTCACGCTGCAGGAATTCCTCTTACAGTTGTAAACAGCGCCATGAGTGAAGAAGGCTCTCCATTTACATTTGTTTCCGCAGATGTAGAGAACAGTGGATACCAAGGCGGTTTCGAGCTTGCAAAGGCATTTGATGAGAAGTATGGATGGAAAGACTCCGTAAAAGCGCTTGTGCTTTCAGCGGCGGCTCAGGAGCAGGAATCTGATTTAAGAAGATGGGGACAGATTAATGGATATAATGACTATATGCTTGAGAAATATGGTAAGTCTAATCTTGATATTGTAGCATATCAGTATTATAACTGGCAGCCGGAACCGGCTATGACGGTGACAATGGATGTATTACAGGCAAATCCGGATTTGGATATTATCTTCAGCGCATGTGACGGAGGTGCACAGGGAGTTGTATCTGCATTAAAGTCGGCAGGCAAATTAGGAGATATTTTAGTGACATCTATAGATGCAAGAAAGTCTGTACTTAAGTGGATTCAGGATGGAGATAAAGGCGTAGTGGCAACAGTTTCCAATGACCCAAGAATTATGGGAAAATGGGCAGTTTATCTGGCAGCACAGAAAGCCTCCGGAGTAACTACACCAGCTCGTTTCAACGTGCCAAATAACTGTTATACAGTAAAAAATGTAAAAGATGTATATGATCCGGATTCTGCATATTAAGAAAAAATAAAAATGGTTTGCAAAACTCCGGACTTTTGCGGAAAGGAAAGATAGCAGAAAGAGGAGGCCTGTCGCCTCCTCTTTCTATCTGTAAGATTCTGATATGGAGAAAGATAACGGAACAGAAATGATAGGATAAAACGACGAGGAGAGATGAATATGAACCTTGCGGTTGAAATGAAACATATAACAAAGGCATTTTCCGGTATTAAAGCGATAGATGATGTCTCCCTTCAAGTACAGGAAGGAGAGATTCATGCATTAATAGGAGAAAACGGAGCAGGGAAATCAACGCTGATGAATGTATTAAGCGGAAAATTTTCCCATCATACATATAGTGGAGAAGTCTTTGTACAAGGAAAAGAAATAAAATGTAACAGCCCTGATGATGCAAATAAAGACGGTATTGTAATGGTGCATCAGGAACTGGCGCTGATACCTGAGATCAGCGTGGCGGAGAATGTGTTTTTAGGACATTTGCCTGTGAAGCAGACGGGAATCGACTGGAAAACGGTTTATCAGAAGGCAGAAGAGGCATTGAAACGTCTGGCACTGGATATTGATGTCAGAATGAAGGTAAAATATTTAAGTGTAGGACAACAGCAGTTGATTGAGATTGCGAAAGCAATTCAAATGGGTGGGAAGGTTCTGATTTTAGATGAGCCGACGGCGCCTTTGACTGACAGGGAAACGGAAGTATTGTTCCGAATTTTGCGTGAACTTAAAAACGACGGCATTACTATATTATATATCAGTCACAGACTGGAAGAAATCTTTAAACTGACGGATACGGTTTCTGTTATGCGGGATGGTAAAATGATTGTTACCGAGAAAACACAGAATCTTACGTCTGATAAGTTAGTTTCCTATATGATCGGACGAGAATTGCAGAATATGTATCCGCCAATGGAAACAAAACCGGGAAAAGTGATATTTGAGATTCAAAATTATTCTGTGCGTCATCCGGAATATCATGGAAAGAATATAGTCAGTGATGTCAATATGTCATTTCGTGAGGGAGAGATTGTAGGAATATCGGGATTACTTGGTTCAGGAAGAACAGAGCTGATGATGGCTATTACCGGGGGATACCGGGTTGAGGGAAAGGGAACGGTAATTGTAGAGGATAAACAGGTTCATTTCTCCTCACCAAAATCAGCAATCAATTCAGGAATAGGCTTTGTAACAGAGGATCGAAAAGGAAATGGACTGGTTCTTGGAAAGTCAATTAGTTTTAATTGTAGTCTGGCTGCATTGGATAGAATTCAAAGCAGTCATATGTTAAATCGTAAGAAGGAAACCGGGCTCGCGAAAAAGTTTGTTGAAGATCTGAAAATTAAAAGTAATAATGTGCAGGATCCGGTCAAGAGTCTGAGCGGCGGTAACCAGCAGAAAGTTGTCTTGGCGAAATGGCTTGCTACGAATCCGAGAATTTTGATACTGGATGAACCTACCCGCGGCGTAGACGTAGGAGCAAAGGTTGAAAAAGAATAGTAGAGAAAATCCATTCCCGTAAGGGCATAACATTA
>CAJTRE010000037.1 GCA_910578495.1 uncultured Dorea sp. | reverse complement strand
CTGACTATCACGAATAAAAAGACAAATCCTGCTGTCCAGCTTAAAGTAGCAAATATCTATGGAAAGAAAGTGACATGGTATACCAGCAACAAGAAAGTAGCAACGGTGTCTAAGAGCGGAAAGGTCGTTGCGAAGAAGAAAGGAACGGCTGTGATAAGGGCAAAGGTTGGCGCAAAGACGTTGACTTGTAAGGTTACTGTCAAAGATAGCAGAAAACCGAGTAAGCCAAGTCCGGCTCCGAAACCTGTTGAGTGTCAGCATTATTGGGTTCAGAAAGAAAAGGTTGTAGGGTATAAGATTGCTTGTAATTGTGGATATGTTTGGGATACAAATGAAGAATGGTGTGTTCATGGACTTGAACTCATTATGCAAGGTAAACCAAGCTGTGGAAGCACTGTAGCCGAAGTAGTCGAAACTTGGTTAGAATGTAAGAATTGCCATGCGACGAAAGATAAGAAAACAGTGTATAAATAAGTATAAAAAACAGGAATCTCTTAACGGAGGTTCCTGTTTTATTTCCCATTTTTTGCGAATGGCGCGGGCTGAATAGTTACGTTATTTGAAAATAAACAGTATAAAACAGTTGACAACAGTTATAAACTGTTTTATACTGTTAATAACAAAGGAGGAGAAAGATGAAGTTAATAATCAATCACTCTTCCATGCAGCCAATCTACGAGCAGATCGTAGAGCAGGTGAAAGGGAAGATTATGCAGGGAGAATTGCAGGAGAATACCCCGCTCCCGTCTGTACGTACATTAGCAAAAGAAATCAAGGTCAGTGCACTGACGGTAAAAAAAGCTTATGACACGCTGACTTTGGAGGGCTTCATCATTACCATACATGGGAAGGGAAGCTTTGTAGCATTTGCCAATCAAAATATGATGTTGGAAGAAAAGAAGAAGGAAGTAGAAGCTGATTTGGAAATGGCCATCCGAAAAGGCAGAAGTTGTGGAATGAGTAATGAAGAACTTACACAGTTGTTCGAGATTGTTTTGGAGGACTAGAGAAGATGTTGAGATTAGAAAATGTAAGAAAACAATATAAAGATTTTGAACTGGATTGTTCTCTCAAAGTGGAAACAGGCTGTATTACAGGACTTATCGGAGCGAATGGCGCGGGAAAGAGCACCACGTTTAAAGCGATTTTAGGATTGATCCGTACAGAGGGTGGATATGTAGAAGTGCTTGGGAAGCCTGTGGAAGAAATAGGGGCAGAAGATAAGCGGAGAATAGGAGTGGTACTGTCTGATTCTGGATTCAGCGGTTATCTTACGATCAAAGATCTACTGCCAGTGCTTGCAAGTTTTTATCCGGAGTTTGACAGAGAAGATTTTGAGGCGAAATGTGAAAGATTTCAATTGCCGATGAAGAAAAAGATTAAAGAATTCTCTACAGGAATGAAACGAAAGCTTCAAGTATTGGCCGCTATATCCCATGACGCAGACCTGCTGATCTTAGATGAGCCTACGGCGGGACTTGACGTGCTGGCAAGGGATGAACTTTTAAGTCTTCTGAGAGAATATATGGAAAAAGAAGGGCGGGCGATCCTTATCAGCTCTCATATATCCAGTGACCTTGAGGGGTTCTGCGATGACATCTACATGATTGATGACGGTAAGATTGTTATGCATGAGGTGACGGATGTGCTGCTCAGCGAGTATGGATTGTTAAAGCTTACAGATGAACAGTATGAAAAACTGGATAAATCCTATATTCTCCGAAAGAAAAAAGAAGGCTTTGGCTACAGTTGCCTGACGAATGAGAAACAGTTTTATCAGGAGAATTATCCGGATATTGTTATTGAAAAAGGAAGCATTGATGAATTAATGATGATGATGATTCGAGGTGAGAAGTAATGAGGGGATTATTGATAAAAGATTTAAAACTGATGAGAAATCAAAAGATGTTTTTGGTGATACTAATATTGTTGGGGCTGGTTTTTCTATTTACGCAGGATAATTCCTATACTGCGATTGGGTATATGACGATGATGTGTGCTATGTTCTCAGTTACGACATTTACGTATGACGAGATTGATAATGGAAATGCATACCTGTTTACCTTGCCGTTTAGCAGGAAAGATTATGTAAAAGAAAAATATATATTTGCGCTTACTGGTTGTTTATTCGGGTTTTTAATTTCTATCGTCCTGTCAGTAATTACAAGTGTTGTGAAAGTACAGATATTATCTATACCTTTTGAGTTCGGCTGGATGACGGTAGTCAGACTTTCCATGGTAATTGCAAGTGTCTGTGTATTGTTTGTGGCAGCGTCTATTCCAGTAGAGATTAAACTTGGTGTGGAGAAAGGAAGAATTGGACTTGTGATAATTATGGTGATTTTCTTTTCCGGTTATTATCTGATTATGGAAGCGATAGAAATATTCGGCGGAAAGAATCCACTTGTATTTTTTCAGAAATTTATGAATTTTCAAATGGTGACAATTGCAGGCATTATGGTTTGCATATGGGTGGTTGTACTTGGAGTTTCCATGTTGGTATCCGTACGGTTTATCAATAGAAAGGAGTATTAGGATGATTGGTTTTCTGTTATGTTGGCTGGGAATGGCGGTATTTGTATACTGGTTAGCAAAGAAGTTTGGAAAGTAAAGAAAACCCTTGCGCTTGCAAGGGTTTTATGCTATTCTTAAAAGGTCGCAAAAAAACACGCATATATACGTCTGAGATGGTGCCGCACCCGGCAAACGGGATGGTTTCTAAGACATAAGTATATGCGGAAGTAAAAAAACCAAATGGAGGAAAGAAACATGAGCGTTATTTCAATGAAACAGCTTTTAGAAGCAGGTGTTCACTTTGGACATCAGACAAGAAGATGGAACCCTAAAATGGCTCCATACATTTACACAGAGAGAAATGGTATCTATATCATTGACTTACAGAAATCTGTAGGTAAAGTAGACGAGGCTTATCAGGCAATCTCTGATGTCGCATCTGATGGTGGTACAATCCTGTTCGTAGGAACAAAGAAACAGGCTCAGGATGCTATCAAGACAGAGGCAGAGCGTTGTGGAATGTACTTTGTAAATGAGAGATGGCTTGGAGGTATGCTTACAAACTTCAAGACAATCAAGAGTAGAATTGCTCGTCTGAAAGATATTGAGAGAATGTCTGAAGATGGAACATTTGACGTATTACCGAAAAAAGAAGTTATCCAGATTAAAAAAGAGTGGGAGAAACTTGAGAAGAACCTTGGCGGAATCAAAGATATGAAGAAGATTCCGGACGCTATCTTCGTAGTAGATCCTAAGAAGGAAAGAATCTGTGTTCAGGAAGCTCATTCACTGGGCATTCCGCTTATCGGAATCGCTGATACAAACTGCGATCCGGAAGAGTTAGATTACGTTATCCCGGGAAATGACGATGCGATCCGCGCAGTAAAATTAATCGTTTCTAAGATGGCAGATGCAGTTATTGAAGCTAACCAGGGTGAGACAGCAGTTGACGAGGTTTATGAAGAAGTAGCTGAGGAAGCAGTAGAGGAGTAGAGCACACTTAATGAGGTTCTACAGTAGAAACGAAAATGGAGGATAAAAAAATGGCAATTACAGCTAGTATGGTAAAAGAGTTAAGAGAGATGACAGGCGCAGGAATGATGGACTGTAAAAAAGCTCTTAACGAGACAAATGGTAACATGGACGAGGCAGTAGAATACCTTAGAAAGAACGGACAGGCTAAAGCTGAGAAGAAAGCCGGACGTATTGCAGCAGAGGGTATTGTTATGGCTGAGGTGAAAGATGACAAAACAGCAGCTATCGTAGAAGTAAACTCTGAGACAGACTTCGTTGCTAAAAATGCTGAGTTCCAGGGATTCGTTAAAGCAGTTGTTAATCAGGCAATGGCAACAGATGCAGCGGATATGGATGCGTTTATGGCAGAAGCTTGGAATGAGGATGCTTCTAAAACTGTGCAGGATGTTCTTACAGAGAAAGTTTCAGTTATTGGCGAAAAGTTAAATATCCGCAGATTTGAGAAAGTTGTAACAGATGGCTGTGTAGTGTCTTACATTCATGGCGGCGGACGTATTGGTGTTCTCATTGAAGCTGATACAGATGTGATTAATGATGAGATTAGAACATGTCTTAAGAATGTAGCTATGCAGGTTGCAGCTATGTATCCGAAGTATGTATCTCGTGATGAAGTAGATCAGGATTTCTTAGAGCATGAGAAAGAGATTCTTCTTGCACAGGCAAAACAGGAGAATCCAGATAAGCCGGAGAACATTATCGAGAAGATGATTATTGGACGTCTCAACAAAGAGATGAAAGAAATCTGTCTGTTAGATCAGGTATACGTACAGGATAGTGACCTTACAGTTGCTAAGTACGTAGAGAAAGTTGCGAAAGAGAACGGCGCTAACGTAACAGTTAAGAGATTTGTTCGTTTCGAGACAGGTGAAGGTCTTGAGAAGAAGAATGAGGACTTTGCGGCAGAAGTGGCTGCTCAGATGAATGCTTAAGGCGAAGTTTGCCTGGTTATTTTGAATGAAGAAACCCTTGTGAATGGCGTGATAATGCTGTTTGCAGGGGTTTTAATATGCGGCAAGTAAAAAGTTGTGATGGATATTGTTCATAAAACATGATAAAATAAATAAAAAAGAATATGGGAGTTGATTTTATGCTAGTCAGTACAGATAAAAAATGGGATTATGCATTAGGTATGATTAAAGTAGATGGATTAGAACCATCCCCAGAATTTAAAGAATTAATTGAAAAAGAAAGTCGTGGAGAAATGACCATGGAAGATATGCGTAAAGTCTTAGACAAAAAATATAAGATGAAAGAATAAGGACGATATTATGAAAGATCCATATTTATATCCACATACAGATATTCTGAAGAATCTTGCTGATATACGGGACAGGGAAATATTATCGTGCATGGAAGCAGAATATACGAGTATACGGCTTGCGGAACTTGTGACAAGAGAATCCGTTAGCCGTTTTGATTTTGTAGCGCTTTGTGATATGCATCATTATGTTTTTCAGGATATTTAGCTGAGCTTTGGAAGGTACATCCATATCGGGAAGGCAACACGCGCACAGTAATTACATTTTGCAGTCAGTTTATAGAGAGTAAAGGATTTTATATAGATAGTGATTTGTTTAAAGACCATGCACAATATATGAGGACTGCTTTGGTTGCGGCAAGTGCTTTGTTTTCAGATTTAGGAGATAAACGAAAGCCGGAGTATTTAAAGAAGATAGTTTTGGATGCTTTAGGAAGAGGACAGAAAATGAAACAAAGAGTTTCAGATGTTATAAAAAACGCTGGAATTAAAGCAACAGAGGAACGAATCCGAAAAATTGTATATTGGAATCGTTTGGAGCGGCACGAACATGGGGAACGGGATGTTAGATTATATTTATTATAAAATGGAGAAAGTAAATAAAAGGCTTATATAAAAAATCAAATATTACAGAATAATGCTCTTGAGACATAGGCAATGTCAATTAGATATTGTGATTATATTTTAGAGGGAAAGGCAACTTTAGAATATCGTAAACACTTTGTATCTGCGCTTCATAATGCTGTGGAATTATTTGTTAAACAGTTAAAGTTAAATAATACGGATTATCGGGTAATACAACTGAAAATGGATGCAATTCAGATGGATAGTCAGCGAGAGATTTCTATAATTCCAAGGATTTAAATGATTATTTTAGTGGTTTGGATGAACAGACTATGAAGAAATTCTTTTCGATAGAATTTAATAAAATGATTGATATCACAAATGACTTATTTTCGGAATATTATGCCCAAAATATTGGAACATTTGTAAAAACTGCTTTATCATTACTGAATAAGTTGAGAAATAGTGAGATGCATTTCTTTATTGATAAGGATACATTCCTTTTAGAAATTGAAGTTGCAACAATATTAGCACAATTAACTTGCTATAAAGGAAGTTTACTGCAGGGAGCTCCAAGTTCACCAATAATCACTAATTTAATTTGCAATATTATAGATATGCGACTGTTAAAAATTGCTCGAAAATATAAATTGGATTTACTAGATATGCAGATGATCTTATTTTTTCAACAAATGATAAAAAAATTTCAGAGTGTCAGGAAAATTTTCTTGATGAAGTAATAGAGATTATTAAGAAATCCGGTTTTTTGATTAATACACAGAAAACAAGATTGTCCCTTATTAATTCTAGGCAAATGGTAACTGGATTAGTTGTAAATAAAAAAATAAATGTACTGAGAGATTGTAAGTAAAAAGACAAGAGCTGTGGCGAATTCTCTTTATAAACAGAGTGAATTTAAACTTCCTTATAGATATTCTTGTTTCCAAGAAGCTGTGGTCAAGTTAGTTGAAAAAAAGGAAATGAGTCCTATTGAGTATGATTATGAAGTATGGGGAACTGAAAAGGATACTTAGAATAGAACGATAGTAAGAATTGTTATAAACTACTGTAAAACCTCACAAAATATCATGCTAGTTTGGGTACAGATTGGGTAGGGTATTGGGTAAAGAAAAATGCCCAATCTCTTAACGAGGAATTTGCTTGTTGTTTAAAATAGAAAGGGTACGCTGTGAGTGATTGAGGGCATATTGTGTAACTACAGTATGTCCTTAAATTTTTGAGAAAAGTAATGTCAAAGATTGCGAAATCTGCTAGAATAACAGAAATAAACAAATACGAATTGGCAGGAGAAATACAACATGAACTTAACATATAAAAGAGCAACGCTTGAAGATATAGATATATTGGTAAAAACAAGAATAGAGGTATTAAGAGCAGCTAATAAACTTTGCATTGATACTGATATGAGTGAAGTAGAAAGACAATCGTATGACTATTATCAAAAAGCTCTTTGTGATGGCTCTCATATTGCGTATTTGGTTTTTTATGAGAGTCATTGTATTGGAACTGGTGGTGTTAGTTTTTTTCAAGTGATGCCAACCTATCACAATCCGAGCGGAAACAAGGCGTACATAATGAATATGTATACTAATCCTAAATTCAGAAGAAAGGGAATTGCCTATCAAACATTAGATATACTGATTAAAGATATTAAAAGCAAAGGTATCTCGTCGATTTCATTGGAAGCAACGGATATGGGGCGACCGTTATATGAAAAATATGGATTTATAAAAATGAATAATGAAATGGAATTACTAGAATAACAATTCGGCTCCAACTGTATCTTCATTGTTTCCAGACGCTCTTTACAACTCAATAGGTTATCTGTTTGATTCGGTGGAAGACTATTATGAATGTATATATAATATGAATGTAGAATTAACAAGGTTACATTTGTCTAAAAGTCTTGATGAAAGTATGTATAAATACTATAATAAAGATTAACAAGATGAACCAGGAGGGATAATTATGTCTACAGATGCACAGAAATTATGGGGAGTATGGGGACAAGCAAACGGATTATACAGTTCTTGGGCAGCTTCAAAGAATGTCAATTACTATCTGTTATTTGTTCTCTATGCTTTGGAAGGACAAGAGGAAATGACGCAGAAAAAAATTTGTATTTGCACCGGATTGACAAAACAGACGGTCAATAGTGTGATTCGTTCTTTGAAAGAAAAGGGATATATAGAGCTTGTTCCTGGTCCTCAGGATCGCCGGGAAAAACGAATTATATTAACAGAAAAAGGAGCTGCCTATTCCAATGAACTTATTACACCTTTGCAGGAGTTGGAACATCGTGTGTATCAGATTATGGGAAGTGACAGGGTGCAGCAGATGATTGACGATATTACATTGTTTAATCATGTGCTTGAAAAAGAAATGGAAAAGGAGATGTGAGATTGGAGGCGGATGAAGATGTGGTTTTTATTTGCAATACTGTCTGCGCTGTTTGCGGCGCTAACATCTATACTGGCTAAAATTGGTATAGAGGGCGTTAATTCAAATCTTGCTACAGCAATACGGACGGTTGTAGTTGTTGTCATGTCATGGGGAATGGTATTTTTGACCAATACACAGAATGGCATAACAGAGATTAGTAAAAAAAGTTGGGTTTTCTTAATCCTTTCCGGGTTGGCAACCGGGGCGTCATGGCTCTGTTATTACCGG
Source organism: uncultured Dorea sp. (assembly GCA_910578495.1). Taxonomy (GTDB): domain Bacteria; phylum Bacillota; class Clostridia; order Lachnospirales; family Lachnospiraceae; genus Dorea_D. The sequence goes on along the minus strand of CAJTRE010000037.1, from coordinate 12,955 downwards.
GCATTGCAGATGGGGAGGCTTCTAAGGTAGTGCCGATTGATAAGCTGAGTGTTGTGATTACCCTTTTACTGGCATTTGTTTTTCTTCATGAAGAATTTAAGGTAAAATCATTGATTGGCTGCATACTAATTGGTGCAGGAACATTGTTTATGGTTATATAATTTTATTTGAAATGAAAGCTCTCTTTTATGAAATATACATAATACACCGCAAGCCATGTGCCGGTGTATTTTTTGTTGCCAAGCATGTGATAAAACGGTTCAGTGAACGTTTTGAATGATAAACCCGGAAAGTGTTCGCTATGCTTGTATGGTTTTCATGAACTAAAAGAGAAAAAATTTTCTTGACAATTAGTACGTATACAGACTATACTATATAGTACATGTACGGACCAAAATAAGGCGGGGAGGAGTAGTAAAACAAATGCGTAATGTAAAAACTTTTTTTAAATATGTAATACCTTCTGTATTATCCTTTGCATTGTCAGGGATTTATACGATTGTAGATGAATTTTTTGTCGGAAACAGTATCGGTGACTTGGGGCTTTCAGCCGTAAATATCGCATATCCGATTATGGCTGTCATTCAGGCGTTAGGAACCGGACTCGGCATGGGCGGTGCGATTTATTATTCGATTAACAAAGCGGAAAAGAAAGAGGCAGAGGCAAAAGAGTTTACAGCGGGTGCGTTATGGCTCTTAATTATTTCGAGCATAATCCTGACAGTTGCAATCTTCTTTTTAAACGGTCCCCTTTTAAGGCTGTTAGGGGCAAGAGGGCAGCTTCTTTCTTTAGGGGAAGAATATATTGCGGTGATTGCAATAGGTGTGGCGCTGCAGGTGATTGGAACAGGACTGGTTCCCTTTATCCGTAATCATGGAGGTTCTTTTTATGCAATGGTTTCTATGATTGCAGGTTTTGTGACAAATATTAGTTTGGACTTGCGATGTCACCGAATATTTCTTTGATCATTATCAACCGTTTTTCTGTTTCTTATGGAGGGGAACCTGCAATTGCAACTTATGCGTGTATAGCATATGTCATTTGTATCATTTATTTGATTTTGCAGGGAGTTGGAGATGGAAGCCAGCCGCTGCTCAGCCAATGTTATGGTGAAAAAAACGGGGATGATTTGAAATATGTACGAAAGTTAGCTTATGGATTTGCATTTGCTCTGTCTGTTGTTGGCTGCATTATTATGTATGTGACAAAGGGAAGTCTTGGAACATTATTCGGTGCATCAAGTGAAGTAAATGTTGAGATTGCGAAAATCATGCCTATTTTCTTGGTTTCCGTACCATTTGTTGCAATTCTTCGTATCACCACAGCAAGCTTTTATGCAACGGAAAAGAGTATTTATTCTTATATTCTGACGTTCATAGAACCGATCTTCATGTTGGTGTTGATGCTTATTTTACCGCCATTATTTGGGGGTCAGGTTATGATTTGGTGGAGTACAGTTTTTGCAAGAATTTTGTCTGCTATTTTAGCTTTGGTGTTAAAACAGCGTGTGGATAAGCAGGAACTGTCGTAATAAAATGTATCAATAGATATTTTTTAGATTTTTGGGATCAAATATGATATTATAAAAAGAAATAAAACTGATAGGATGTGTGATAGTAAGGTGATAGAAAATGAATAAAAAACAAACGGCACAGGATATTGTGCAGGCAGATTTGAATTCGATTTATATTGGTAATCTGAATACAGTGGATGATGATTTGAAACTGCCGGAGAATGGAAAATATGGCTCGCGTTTTGTATGGAGCACAGGAGAAAGTCGTTTTATTGATGAAAATGGAAAAGTAAACAGGCCTCTGTATGGCATGGGAAATCGTAAGGTTATATTGAGGGTGACGGCTGTCTATGAAGAGAATACGGATGAAAGGGAATTCGCTGCCACTGTACTTCAACGAGAAAAGGAAATGGTTATTGTAAAGATACATCAAGTAGAATTATTTGTAAAGCCAGGGAATGAAATTACGTTGCCTTCTGTAGTAGTGGTGGATTGTGAGGATGGCCGGAGAATGACAGCCCGGGTGAAATGGGAAGAGCATGATTTGAAAGATATACAAGAAAATATAGTTGTAAAAGGTGTGATTGCAGGCTCTGATAAGACAGCAGAGGCGGTAATACGTTGTTGGAAACAAGAGGAAGAGGTTCCTATGGAAAAGATAAAGTTCTTTCCCATTCATTCTGTGAGGCTTCAAAAAGGAACTCTTTATTATGAACATCAACAGCTCATGCTTGAATATTTGCTGCATTGTAATGATGATCAGATGCTTTATAATTTCCGGAAAGCATGTGGTTTGGATACATTAGATGCCCCGCCGATGACCGGGTGGGATGAGGAGGCTTGTAAGCTGAAAGGACATACAACAGGACATTATCTGTCAGGACTTGCGCTTGCCTGGGGCGCAACTTGTGATGAGCGTTTCTTGAAGAAGATTCATTATATGGTTAATGAATTGAAGAAATGTCAGGAGGAATTTGCAAAGTCAGGAAAGTACCATCGAGGATTTTTAAGCGCATATTCCGAAGAGCAGTTTGATCTTCTGGAACAGTTTGTAAAATATCCGGAAATATGGGCGCCGTACTATACGTTGGATAAAATTATGTCAGGGCTTTATGACTGCTATGAAATTGCAGGAGAAGAAAAAGCAAGAGAAGTGCTTGAATTGATGGGGGATTGGGTATATGATAGACTTTCGCGGCTTTCAAAAGAAACTTTGGACAAAATGTGGTCAATGTATATTGCCGGAGAATATGGTGGAATGCTGGGAATCATGGTGAAAATTCATAGGATGACAGGCCGCGAAAAGTATCTCTTATCGGCAAGGCTATTTGACAATGAGAAGTTGTTTTACCCTATGGAACAGAAACTTGATACGCTGGAGGATATACATGCCAATCAACATATTCCACAAATTATTGGTGCGATGGAGATGTTTCGGACAACAGGCGAGTTAAAATACTGGAAAATCGGGAAGCATTTCTGGGAGATTGTAACCAGCGGACACGTCTATTGTATGGGTGGTGTTGGAGAGACGGAGATGTTCCACCGCGCAGAGAGTGTCTGTGAATATCTGTCAGAAAAGACGGCAGAAAGTTGTGCGAGCTATAATATGCTTCGATTGACAGGGCAGATATTTGCATATACAGCGGATGGAGCAATGATGGATTACTATGATAATGTACTTCGTAATCACATTCTTGCCTCCAGCAGTCATAAACCGGATGGAGGAACAACATATTTCATGCCTTTGGGACCGGGTGAAAGTAAGGAATATTCTACCGTAGAGAACACATGCTGTCATGGAACCGGTATGGAAAGCCGTTTTCGCTATATGGAAAATATTTATTCATATAACGAGAAAAATGTATATGTGAATCTTTTGATTGCGTCTGAATTGTTGGGGGATATTAATATCAGGATACAGAATCTGTCTGAAGATACGGTTAGAATTTTCTGTGAGGGAGACATGAATAAAGCGCTGCAGATTCATATTCCCAATTGGGTACAGGAAGAATTTGCTGTATCCGTAAATGGGAAGACCGTAGAAGCAAAATTGGAAAAAGGGTACTTTAAGGTCCCCAATATCTGTCGGGCGGGAGATGAAATTATCATCAAAATGCCGATGCGGCTTCGTATTCTCGGAAGTAATTCACAGGACAGTTTTGTGAACATAGCATATGGACCTTATATTCTTGCGGCGCGTTCAAAAGAAAAGGAGTATTTAAAGGCACTGGCGCTTAATGATATTCATAAGAAGGAAGAAATACTTCATTTTGAAGCAAATGGGGTGGAGATGGTTCCGCTTGCAATAGTAGATGAGGAGCCGTATCATGTTTATTTTAGAAAATAAACGCTAAAAAAGAGTTCTGTTTTTGTACATTGAGTTGAAAAAGAAGGAGAGGCAGCAATATGGAAAGAGATATGACTACAGGGAAACCTTCTAAGATTATTTTAAATTTTACGATACCGATTTTTATCGGAAATATCTTTCAGCAGTTATATAGTATGGTAGATACTGTGATCGTGGGTAAATTTGTCGGAAATGCAGCGCTTGCCGCCGTTGGCTCCTGTGGGACGCTGATGTTTTTGATTCTTGGATTTTTGATGGGGCTTACGGCTGGATTTACGGTGGTAACAGCTCAGCATTACGGAGCCGGAAACTTAAAAGCAATGCGTCAGTCTGTGGCGTCGGCGGCGATTCTTAGTACGATAGTCTCTGTGCTTATGACGGCGGCAAGTATGGTGATGATGAAAGATATTTTGCATTGGATGAATACGCCCGGGGATATGTATCAGGAAGCATATAGTTACATAATGGTTATTTGCGGTGGAATCGCGGCACAGGTACTTTACAATCTTTTGGCAAGTATTTTGAGAGCTTTGGGTGACAGTAAGAGACCGCTGTATTTTCTGATTTTGTCGGCGTTATTAAATATCATACTGGATCTTGTGTTTATCATTGTGTTTCACATGGGAGTGGCAGGAGCCGCTTATGCAACTGTCATTTCACAGGGGATTTCAGGGATTTTGTGTCTGCTCTATATTATAAGGAAAGTACCCGAACTTCGTCTGTCAAAAGAAGACTGGAAACTGAATGGAAGTCTTGTTAAATGGCAGATAGGAATAGGGATTCCCATGGCGCTTCAGTTTTCCATTACCGCAATCGGGACAATCGTAGTGCAGTCTGCGCTTAATATTTTAGGTTCTGTGGCGGCAGCAGGATTTGCGGCGGCATCCAAGATAGAGATGTTGGTAACTCAGGCATATATTGCTCTCGGAACAACGATGGCGACGTATTGTGCACAGAATACGGGCGCAGGGAAGGTAGACCGCATTCGTCAGGGATTTCGAAACGCTTCATGGATGGGAGTCGTCTACGCAGTTGTTACAGGTGTTGTTATTTTCTTCGTGGGAAAAGAGATGACCGTACTGTTTATTTCTGAAAATGTAGGAGAAATCATGAGATATGTGGATATTTATCTGAAATGTGTGGGGATTTCTTTCATTCCTTTGGCATTTGTGAATATTTATCGAAATGGAATCCAAGGGATGGGCTATGGAATTCTGCCGATGACTGCCGGTATTGCGGAGCTTATCGGACGAAGCGGCGCGGCACTTATTGCGTCGCATTTTGGAAGCTATGTCGGAATCTGTCTTGCCAGTCCGGCCGCATGGGTGCTTGCAGGAGGGCTTCTTTTGTGGATGTATTTTAAAATAATGATAAAATATCAGCGTTAAAGGTTATTCCCTTTTTTTTCTTCCTATGGTATACTTTACTACAGGTATGAAAAGATAGAAAAAGAACAGGATATAAGGAGCAGGAATATATGAAGAGAGTATTGTTAAAGCTTAGCGGTGAAGCCCTTGCGGGAGATAAAAAGACAGGATTTGACGAGGCGACTTGTGTAGGCGTTGCAAAACAGGTGAAGAAGCTTGTGGACGACGGTATTCAGGTGGCAATCGTGACCGGAGGCGGCAACTTCTGGAGAGGGAGAACAAGTGAGACGATTGATCGTGTGAAAGCGGACCAGATTGGTATGCTGGCGACAGTTATGAACTGTATCTATGTCTCAGAGATTTTCCGCTATGTAGGAATGAAGACAGAGGTGTTCACACCGTTTGTATGTGGAGCATTTACTTCTTTATTCTCTAAGGATGCGGCAGTAGAAGCTTTAAATGGAGGAAAGGTTATCTTCTTCGCAGGCGGAACCGGACATCCGTATTTCTCAACAGATACAGGTGCAGTGCTTCGTGCGATTGAGATTGAGGCAGACGCTATGCTTCTTGCAAAAGCGATCGACGGAATCTATGACAGCGATCCGAAGACGAACCCGGAGGCAAAGAAGTATACAGAGATTTCCATTCAGGAGATGATTGATAAAAGACTGATGGCGGTAGATCTTACAGCGTCTATTATGTGTCTGGAGAATAAAATGCCGATGCTTGTGTTTGGTCTGAATGAAGAGAACAGTATCGTGGAGACAATGACAGGAACATTTACAGGAACGAAAGTGACTGTATAAGATAGGGAGGACAATACAATGAATGACAAATTAAAAGTTTATGAAGAGAAGATGACGAAAACAATAGCGAACTTAGAGGGTGAGCTTGGCGCTATCCGCGCAGGACGTGCGAATCCAAACGTGCTTAACAGGATTATGGTAGATTATTATGGAACGCCGACGCCGATTCAACAGATTGGAAACGTATCAGTTCCGGAACCGCGTATGATTCAGATTCAGCCTTGGGAAAAAAGCATGGTAAAAGCGATTGAGAAAGCAATCCAGGTTTCTGATCTTGGAATTAATCCGACAAACGATGGCTCAGTCATTCGTCTTGTATTCCCGGAGCTTACGGAGGAGCGGAGAAAAGAGCTTGTGAAAGACGTGAAGAAAAAGGGAGAGGCTGCGAAAGTAGCTGTACGGAATATCCGCCGCGATGGTAACGATGCGTTCAAGAAGCTGAAAGGCGGAGATATTTCTGAGGATGAGATCAAGGATATGGAAGATGATCTTCAGAAGTTGACAGATAAGTTTATCAAGGAAGTAGATAAAGCTGTTGACGTGAAATCAAAAGAGGTTATGACGGTATAAAAAGGCATGAACAGACAGTTCCCCAAAAGGAGCTGTCGTTTCTGCATTTATCCGGATTAAATTAGGACAAAAGGAGGTCAATTATGAAGATTCCGCAGCATATTGCGATCATTTTGGACGGAAACGGACGTTGGGCAAAAGCGAAGGGGATGCCGAGAAATTACGGGCATGCGCAGGGAAGTAAGAATGTGGAGCGAATGTGCGAGGACGCATACCGGATGGGAGTAAAGTATCTGACGGTGTATGCGTTTTCTACAGAAAACTGGAATCGCCCGAAAGAAGAAGTGGCTGCTCTTATGAAACTTCTAAGAAATTATATGAAGACCTGTCTGAAGACTGCGAAAAAAAATGATATGAAAGTTCGTGTGATTGGTGATCTATCAGGTCTTGACGAGGACATCAGAAGCCGGATTCTAGAACTACAGGAGGCGACGAAAGACAATGGAGGACTGAATTTTCAGATTGCGCTCAATTACGGAAGCAGAGATGAGATTCTGCGTGCAGTCCGAAGACTTTCGTCTGACTGTGTGGATGGGAAGGTGAAAGCAGAAGCAATCGATGAGAGATTATTTGAAAGCTATCTTGACACGCATGACATTCCAGATCCGGATCTTTTGATTCGTACAAGCGGGGAACTTCGTCTTTCCAATTATCTGCTCTGGCAGCTTGCCTATACGGAGTTTTATTTTACAGATATTCCATGGCCGGATTTTACGAAAAAAGAATTAAGTAAGGCTATCGAGCAGTATAATAAGAGAGACAGACGTTACGGCGGCGTGAAGGAGGAAGAAGATGTTTAAGGAAAGGCTTATAAGTGGTATTATATTGGTAATTATTTTGATTGCAACGGTGGGATACGGAGGAAATATCCTGTTTGCAGTTTTAGGTATTATCAGCTTGATTGGAATGTCTGAATTATATAAGGTGGTGGACGTTCAGAAAAAAGGTCTGGGCTTTGTAGGATACCTTGCGGCAATGGGTTACTATGCTTTGCTTTATTTTGAGAAAATGGAATGGATGACCATGCTGTTTCTTGCATTTTTGGTGCTTCTTATGGCAGTGTATGTATTTTCCTATCCTACGTTTGTGGCGGAGCAGGTTGTGACTTCATTTTTTGGATTTTTCTACGTGGCGGTGATGTTGTCTTTCGTTTATCAGACAAGGCTGCTGGAAGACGGCGGAATCGTAGTGTGGCTCATCTTTTTGAGTTCATGGGGCTGTGATACCTGTGCATACTGTGTCGGCGTCCTTTTTGGAAAACACAAGATGGCGCCGAAATTAAGTCCCAAGAAATCCGTAGAAGGCGGTATTGGCGGTATTGTAGGAGCGGCTCTTCTCGGTGCATTATTTGCATTGGGAGCTAATAAATGGGGCAGTGCAAATGCAAGCGCGCTCCAGTATGCGCTGATCTGCGGCGTAGGTGGTGTGATTTCTCAGATTGGTGATTTGGCGGCATCCGGTATTAAGCGAAACCATGATATTAAAGATTATGGAAAATTAATTCCCGGACATGGCGGTATTTTAGACCGTTTTGACAGTGTGATCTTTACAGCTCCGGTCATTTACTATCTGTCCGTAATGCTGGCAGGGAAGTTATAATAAGGAAGAAACAGAGAAGTTATATAAATGACGGGAGTAATTCTGTCATATACTAGATAAGAAAGGATAGTTATGAAGAAAATAGCAATCTTAGGTTCTACAGGTTCTATTGGAACACAGACGCTTGAGGTGGTCAGAGAAAATAAAGATATTGAAGTGCCGGGACTTGCGGCGGGAAGTAATATTGAACTTCTAGAGGAACAGATTCGAGAGTTTCGTCCGCGTCTGGCGGCAGTCTGGTCCGAGGAAAAAGCGAAGGAGTTAAGAACGAGGGTATCAGACACCGATACAAAGGTATTGTCCGGCATGGACGGACTGATTGCGGTGTCGGTCATGGAAGAGACGGAGATTCTGGTTACTGCCATTGTCGGCATGATTGGGATTCGGCCGACCATTGAAGCAATCAAGGCAGGGAAAGACATTGCATTGGCGAATAAGGAGACGCTTGTGACGGCAGGGCATCTTATTATGCCGCTTGCGAAAGAGAAGAATGTGTCTATTCTTCCGGTGGATAGTGAGCACAGCGCTATTTTGCAGTCCTTACAGGGAAATGATCGAAAGCAGGTGCATAAGATTCTTCTCACTGCTTCCGGCGGACCGTTTCGTGGAAAGAAACAAGAAGAACTTCTGAATATACGGGTTGAAGATGCACTGAAACATCCAAACTGGGCGATGGGACAGAAAATTACCATAGATTCTTCTACGATGGTCAATAAAGGGCTGGAAGTAATCGAGGCAAAATGGCTGTTTGACGTAGATGTGGATCAGATACAGGTGGTTGTACAGCCGCAGAGTATCATTCATTCCATGGTAGAGTATATGGACGGCGCTGTCATGGCACAGCTTGGAACTCCGGATATGAAGCTGCCGATTCAGTATGCGCTCTATTATCCGGAACGGAGATATTTGCCGGGAGAACGGCTGGATTTCTGGAAACTGTCAAAGATTGAATTTGAAAAGCCTGATATGGAGACGTTCTACGGATTAAAGCTTGCCTATCAGGCAGGAAGAGCGGGGGGCAGTCTTCCTACCGTATTTAACGCGGCAAATGAGCTGGCAGTGAGTAAATTTTTGAACCGCGAGGTTAAGTATCTGGAGATTATAGAGATTATAGAAGATTGTATGAGCGTTCATCAGAATATTTTGAGTCCGACGTTAGAAGAGATTCTTGAGACAGAGGCGGCAACATATGAGCGTATTGAAAGCAGGAGGTAAGGTTTAGTTTGGGAATTATATTTGCAATACTGATTTTTAGTTTTATTGTGTTTTTTCATGAGTTGGGGCATTTTTCTCTGGCGAAGAAAAATGGTATAGATGTGGAGGAATTTGCCATTGGTATGGGGCCGAATCTTTTGGCAAAAGAGTACAAAGGGACGGTGTACAGCATTAAGCTTTTACCAATCGGCGGTATGTGTGTAATGGGAGAGGACGAGGAGGCTACGGACGCTCCGGGGAATTTTAATAATAAGTCCGTATGGGCAAGGATCAGTGTGATTGCTGCAGGGCCGATTTTCAATTTTATTTTGGCGTTTGTGGTATCTGTGATTCTTGTATTGATGATTGGATATGATAAGCCGGTTGTAGGAAGTATAGAACCAGAATCGCCGGCGATGGAAGCGGGGCTTCAAGAGGGCGATATGATTCTTCGTATGAATGGAAAGAAGATTCATATTTTCCGAGAGGTATCTTCTTATAATCAGTTTCATCAAGGAGAAGTGACAGATATTGCGTATCTTAGAGGCGGAAAGGAACATACGGTGACGGTGGCTCCGAAGTTCGATGAGAAGCAGGGGTATTATAGATTTGGCATCGGAGGTGTGGAGAACACGAAAGCAGGAGTTTTAGATAGTCTAAAATATGGAGCCTATGAGGTGAAGTATTGGATCAGTACGACGATTGACATCTTGAAGATGCTTGTGACAGGCAAAATCGGATTGAAAGAGCTCTCTGGTCCGGTGGGCATTGTCGATGTGGTAGATGAAGCTTATCAGGAGACAAAAGCATATGGAGGATTTCTGGTATTGGCACAGTTTTTATATATCGGGATTTTGATTTCCGCTAATTTAGGCGTGATGAATCTTTTGCCGTTCCCGGCATTAGATGGCGGCAGACTTGTGTTTTTATTCGTAGAAGCCATTCGAGGGAAACGAATCCCGCCTGAGAAAGAAGGGTATGTGCATATGGTTGGAATAGCACTGTTGATGGTATTGATGGTATTTGTTATGTACAATGACATACAGAGAGTGTTTTTCTAGGTAAGTAGTGGAACAGGAAGTGTCTCAATTTGGAACATTTCCTGTTCCAAATCAGTTAAAGAACTATTTTACTTAGAGGAGAATTTGAGGAAAAAAATGAATGAAGATAAACAGGTAATAACGGTGGCGGCTTGTGATGACGACAAATATGTACTAGAAAAGTTGGAGAGAGACTGTCGGAGTTATTTTGAGGAAAAAGGATTAGAACTACAGATGGATGTGGCTGATTCAGGTGAAAAGATGTTGTTTAAATGCAAGGGAGAGGAAATCAATCTGGCTTTTATTGATATAGAAATGCCGGAGATGTCTGGATTTGAATTGGCGGACTATCTGAGACTTTGTATTCGAATGGAGAGACTTGTATTTGTTACCAATAAAGATGATCTGGTACATGAAAGTATTAATTATCAGCCGTTTGGATTCGTGAGAAAATCCAGATGGGAGGAAGAACTTTTTCGTACGTTGAATCGCTTTTACAAAGAGATGTTGGAAAATAATGCGAAGATTACCGTTCATCTTCGGAAGAAAGAGACATTGGACATCTCTATATGTGAAATTCGTTATATTGAAATTATTAGTCACACCTTGTCTATTTATAGAAAAGGCAGTATAATAAGAATTAGAGAATCGATGCGCAGTATCGAAGAACAGTTGAAAGAACATTATTTTATCCGAATCCATCAAGGATATCTTGTGAATGCAAGGTATATCCGGAAATTCACAAAGAATGAGTGTATTTTGGTGGATGGAGAAAGTCTTCCAGTTAGCAGGCATAAGAAAGATGCGGCGAGGAAACTATACATGGATTACATAAGAAAGTGTGGATAAAATGATGTGGCAGGTAATAGAATCGACGGCAACATTTGTGCAAGGAATCATATACTTTTGGTTTCTTAGCCGGTTGTTGGACAGTAAATATGACAGGCGGACAACGAATATAGGAATATTAGTGACAGCAGTTATCTATATGTTGGCAGATATGTATTCTAGTGAGATTTTTGGGCGATATTCAAAAGCAGCTTTTTATGTGGTTATTCTTTTGTATGTATTTTTGAATTTTAAAAATACACTTTTAGATAAGTTTTCCAGTTTCATAGCGATAGAGATGATAATAGCTTTTGTTGCTCAGTTTTTGGTATATACATTTTCGTTTCTTTTGTATATAAAACCGGTAGATTTGATAGAACAAAAAAGTTTTGTGAGAGTAGTTATTTTGGTTTCAGCACAAATATTAAGTTGGATAATTGCAACCATTGTTTTATGTATGGCAAAACGATGGAGTATTGTATGGAAAGATAAAAAAGTATTGATAGTTTCGTTGTTTTCTATTATAGTTATATGGGGATTACGACAGATTGTATATTTGAGTGAAACAAACCCAGAATATCGTTATATTATTGGAATTTTCGCAGGGGTATTGAGTATAAATATGCTGGTTCTATATATTGTAGGGAAGTTTTACCAACATGAGGAAGAACTGAGACGTTACGAGATACAGGTGAAAAATTCAGAAGAAGTATATCGGATTAATGAAGAGAGCAGAAAGCTTCGGCATGATATGAAGAATATGCTGTTAATATCTATTGGCTATCTGGAAGATGGGAAACCGGAAAAGGCCCTTTCCTATTTGAAAACAATTCAAGATGAGAAGTTACAGATTGAACAGCCGATTGTCTGTGGGAACAAAGAATTATCGTATTTGTTGACGGTGAAAAGACAGAAGTGTTGGAAGCAAGGTATCTCGTTTCACTATATTATATCCACGAATCTGAGTGGGATTTCCAGTATGGATCTTAGTATTATGCTTGGTAATCTTCTGGATAATGCTATCGAGGGAGTTGGCAAAAATGGTGAACGAAAGATTGATGTACATATACAGGAACAGCATGATTATTATAAAATAACAGTTCAGAACTCCATAGACCGGACGGTACTTGGCAATAACCGGCATTTATTTACAACAAAGGAAAATACATATGAACATGGATGGGGAATCAAAAGTGTGAAAGCAGTTGTGAAAAAGTACCATGGAATCTGTGAGTTTTCAGAGGAAGACGGTATGTTTATTGCAGAAGTGGTACTGCCGATAGAGTGAAGGATTCACGAAAGACTAACTATTAAAAGTCAAGTCTAAAATGAAGATTTTTTGAATGAATTGCAGAAATGCTTTTCAGAATTATTTGAACTTTGAAAACTGCATGACAAATAGAGTGTCATTGTAGGCACTCTAAAAGGAGATATCTACAGAAAGAATCAAACAGCTTTACGGTAAGGCTGCCCCGATCTTTCCATTGCATAGATCAGTCGCACAAGCTTCTTGGCGGCATGGGATAAGGCGACATTGTAATGTTTTCCCTCTGCCCGTTTCTTAGCGAGATATATGGCAAAGGATTCATCCCAATGGCAGACATATTTTGTGGCGTTGTAGAGGGCATACCGAAGGTATCTGGAACCACGTTTTTCCATGTGGGAATAACAGTTATCTAACTGTCCT
>CAJTRE010000036.1 GCA_910578495.1 uncultured Dorea sp. | reverse complement strand
AATGACTCCAACGGGAATCGAACCCGTGTTACCGCCGTGAAAGGGCGATGTCTTAACCGCTTGACCATGGAGCCTTAACTTGCCGGCCCTTGATTGTTTTCTCAAGTGACCGAGTTATATATTAGCATATAAAAATATATTTTGCAAGTGTTTTTTCGAATTTTCTTTTAAATTTTTTAAAATAATTTTTTCACAACCGGATATATCCGTCTGAACTTCTGATATTTTTCCTCATATTTCGCTACCAGCTCTGCTTCCGGCTCTACTGTATCGACAACTTTCACCAATTTTGAAGCGATTGTTTCTACATCCGGATATTCGCCGCACCCTACAGCCGCCAACATAGCGCCGCCAAGCGCCGGACCTTCTTCGCTTTCAATAACGTCCACCTTCATATTCATAATGTTAGCGATTATCTTCTTCCAGAGCGGACTCTTTGCCCCGCCGCCACAGATTTTCGTTCTTTCTATTTTAATACCAAGGCTTCTAGCAACTTCCAGAGAATCCCTAAGCCCAAACGCAACGCCCTCTAATACCGCCTGCGTCATCTCCTCTCTCGTTGTATCCATGGACATACCGATAAACATTGCTCTTGCGTCCGGGTTATTATGCGGGGAACGTTCCCCCATCAAATACGGCAGGTAGAACACGTTGTTCTCGCCCAGATTTTTTATATCTGCCTGTTCCGCGCCAAAATCTTTCGTATTTAGAATCTCCTCATTCCACCATTTATTACAAGACGCCGCGCTCAACATACATCCCATCAAATGATAATTACCATCGGCATGGGCAAACGAATGAAGCGCATTGTTTTCATCTACGCCAAAATTCTTACTGGAAATAAAAATTGTCCCGGATGTCCCAAGGGAAATATTGCACATTCCATCGCCTACCGTTCCGGTTCCAACCGCAGCCGCAGCATTGTCCCCAGCTCCTGCGATAACTTTTACGGACGCGCTTAACCCGAGTTCTTCTGCAACCTCCGGCTTTAACGTGCCTGTCACTTCATAACTTTCATAAAGTTTGGGAAGCTGCTCCTCTGTGATTCCGCAGATTTCCAACATTTCTTTAGACCAACATCGGTTCTTTACATCCAAAAGAAGCATACCCGACGCATCCGAAACATCAGTACAAAACGATCCCGACAACCGATACGCAAGGTAATCCTTGGGAAGCATAATTTTGCATATTTTTGCAAAATGTTCTGGTTCATGTTTCCTCATCCAAAGAATCTTGGGGGCTGTAAATCCAGCAAACGCTATATTGGCCGTATAGGAAGATAATTTATCCTTTCCGACCACCTCGTTCAGATACTCCGTCTCTTCCCCCGTTCTTCCGTCATTCCACAAAATAGCCGGACGAATTACGCGATCTTCTCTATCAAGCGCAACAAGACCATGCATCTGACCTCCGAAACTAATACCTCCAACCTGAGATTTGCCGCACTCCGACAACAGTTCTTTGATTCCCTCCATCGACTTTTCAAACCAATCCTCCGGATTTTGCTCAGACCAGCCCGGCTGCGGAAAATACAGCAGATATTCTTTTGATACAATTTTCCGAATCGCTCCATTCTCATCCATAAGCAGCAATTTTACTGCCGACGTCCCAAGATCTACACCTATGTATAACATGTCCACTCCTCCTTGTAATCTGAATACACAGAAAATATAACAGCCGCATATTCCCGACAATTCGGCAATAGTACGGCTGTCACTATTTCAAACAAAATAATGTAACTAATGATTTACTCAATCTTTATTACCGCTTTTACCAGATCTGTCTTATTATTCACTGCTTCCTCAAAAGCCTGTTGAATATGATCCAGGTCAAACTCATGCGTGACAATATTATTTACGTCAATCGCACCGCTTGCCACTGCCGCAATCGCTTTCGGGTAAATATTTCTGTAACGGAATACAGATTTGATCGTAGCTTCTTTGTCCATAATCTGAGCAAAATTATAATTAATTTCTTCCTGTGCAGAAATACCGACTAAAACGATTGTTCCGCCTTTGCAGACAAGAAACGGAGTCTGTGCGATCGTCACCGGAGAACCTGCTGTTTCAAATACTTTATCAACTCCGCGGCCTCCTGTCAACTTCGCAATCTCTTCTTTCACATCCACTTCTTTGCTGTTGATGACATGTGTTGCTCCGAGCTCTTTGGCTTTCTCAAGCCTTGCATCAACAATATCTGCCAGAATAATCTGTCCTGCGCCATGGGCTTTACAGGAAAGCAAGGTCACAAGACCGATACAGCCTCCGCCAAGGATTACGACGGCATCACCGACCTGTACTTCTCCCTGGTTTGCCGCATGGAATCCAACAGACAGCGGCTCAATAAGAGCGCCCTCTTTTGTAGAGACGTTTTCCGGAAGTTTAAAACACATATTTTCCGGAAATGCAATATATTCCTCATAGCAGCCCTGAACCGGCGGTGTAGCAAGAAATACAACATCCGGACATAAATTATATTTTCCAGCTTTACAGAATTCACATGTTCCACAAGTAATTCCAGGCTCTAACGCTACGCGGTCTCCAACTTTCAGACTTGTCACATCCTCCCCGGTTTCTACAACTGTTCCAGCGCACTCATGTCCAAGCATAAAATCTTCCTTCAAATCAACTTCATAAGAACCGCAGCGTCCGGAATGGTAATAGTGAACGTCTGAACCGCAGATTCCCACGTATTCAAGCCGCACTAATACCTGATCCCTTTTTACCTCTGGTACGTCAATCTCTTTTATTATCATTTTGTCTGTGCCCTGCATAAAGGCGGCTTTTTGCTTTTTCATTTCTGACACTCCTTCTTTAAAACGTTACCTCTGGCTACTCAGCAAGCTCTCCACCCTCTGAAATCTCACCGTTCTCAACATAGATCTTGATATACTCACCTACATTGTCTGCATTGATTTCCGGCGCTTCTACATAATCATTTACCTCAGTAACTTTGATTTCCTCTTTTAATACCTTATCTGCATATTCCATATTCAGTTTCGCAATATCTGCCGCAGACTGAAGCGCTGTACAGGTCAACAGCCCTTCTTTGATAAGCAGACATCCCTGTGCAGTTCCATCTACACCGTATGCAAGGAAATCCGCTTTTCCGTCTTTCACATAATCTTTGTCGTTACGGATTGCTTCGATAGCGCCTGCAGCCATGTTGTCATTCATAGAAATGATGGCGTCAATATGTGTACCGGACTGTACCCAGTTCTCCATTAATGTAAGAGCCTCGTCACTATTCCAGTTAGCATAATCTTCGTATAACAGTTTTACGTCCGGGCGCTCTTTGAAGAAATAAGTATCCCATGCTTCTCTTCTCTTTTCTGCGTGATAGTTTCCAGATGGTCCACGAAGAACAACTACATTTGCATTTTGGGGAACTTCTTTTACTGCACGTTTTGCCCCTACTGCCGCCTGCTCCACCGGATCGGCGTCAACAGTTCCTGTACCCTCCATAACAGCGTCGTTGTTACTTCCGTCAAGATCGCTCTGATGCGTTGTCGGATTCGTTGTAATAACAGGAATTCCTGCGTCTACCAGTTTCTGAACATACGGAGCCTGAGCTGCGTTGTTATTGGACTGAACGATTACAAGATCGTATCCTTTTGTAATACAGTCCTCAAGAAGACCATTCTCTGTATTGTCGTCCGCCTCACCGCTTACACATGTCAGGTCGAAGTCGTAATTTTCCGCTTCTTTCTCCATCTCTGATGTGAGCCATGACGCAAATGTGTCAGCGCTGGCGCGTGCCACGAAACATACCTTCTTCTTTCCGTCATCGGAGCCGCCTGCTCCACCCTTGCCGTCACATCCAACTGCCATTCCGGCAACCAGTGCAGTGCTTAAAAGCACCGCTAAAAGTCTTTTGATTTTCATAATCACTTTCCTCCTTATTTGACTTTATTTAAATTACACATTACGTTGTAATTGTGCACGTCTCGAAACAAACGTCGTTATTTCCTTTCTTTCGCATCCTCTTTTACAAGAATTACTTTCTGAGATTTTTTAGATTTGCTTACTACATCAAATGCAACTGCAAGAACGATAATCGCTCCTTCAATCACCTGCTGAATGTAAGAATTCACTCCTAACAGATTCATAACGTTCTCAAGGAATCCAATAATAAATGCGCCGGCAATAGTTCCACTGACTGTTCCTATACCTCCAGTAAAGGATGTTCCTCCGACGATAGCCGCCGTAAGACCTGTCATCTCATAGCCCACCGCACCGTTTGGCAGGCCGGCATTATTTCTTGCCATAAAGATCATTCCTGCAAGACCGATTAACAGACCGTTCACAATATAAGAAGCATAAATACTTTTTTTCGAGTTGATACCACTCGCCTCTGCGGCGCTTCTGCTTCCTCCGATTGCATATAACCCTCGTCCGTATCTTGTATTATTTACCAGATACCAAATGACAATTGTCACCAATACTGTAATGAGTACCGGAATCGGGATTGGTCCAACGTGTCCTTGTCCGATTTTCACAAAATCACCAAGCTGCAAAATATTCTGACCGCCTGTATAATAAAGCGCCAGACCTCTTGCTACCTGCTGCATACCTAAAGTTGCAATAAACGCAGGCACATTAAAGTTTGCAACAAAGAGCGCGTTGATCAGGTTACAGATAACAGCCACTGTAAGCGCCACCGCAAGCGCCGCCATCATAGAGCCTGTGCTTTTGTAAGCAGATACCGAGAACACTCCCGCAAGCGCCAGTACAGAACCCACAGACAGATCTAGAAATCCGCTGATAATCAAAATCATTTCACCATACGCAATTAAAATTCCAACACAGAGTTGACGCATAACATTTACAAGGTTACTGCTCTGCAAAAAATACGGGCTGATCAGACTACAGCCGATAAACAATACAATCAATACAATAAAAATACTAAATTTCTGTAAATAATGAGATGTCTTTCCTTTCATCACTTTTTCCCTCCTAGGCATTATTCTCAACACCGGTTGCGAATTTCATGATTGTTTCCTGCGAAAAATCTTCTTTTGAAATACATCCGGAAATCTTTCCCTGGCACATAATATAGATTCTATCACACATGCCAATTAACTCCGGAAGTTCGGAAGAAACCATAATTACAGCCTTATCTTCCTTTACAATATCGGTGATTAGTTTATAAATTTCATACTTCGCTCCTACATCGATTCCTCTGGTCGGCTCATCCAGAATCATAATTTCCGGATCGCACAACATCCATCTTGCAAGAAGTACCTTCTGCTGATTACCGCCGGACAATTTAGAAATCTCTGTTTCCATAGATGGAGCTTTTACATTCATCTTGTCAAACATATCTTTTACTTCCGCCTTTTCCTTTGCCTTATGTGCAAATCCGCCATAGATATAATTTCTAAGAGACGCTAGTGCAGCGTTTTCCTGAATACTTCTGACCGGAACGATTCCGTCGTCACGACGACTCTCAGAAAGCATCACAAGACGATTTCCGATGCTATCCCCGGCATTTTTGATCGTCACAGGCTTACCGTCAATCTTGACCGTTCCCGTTTTGTGCGGATCAAGTCCGAATACCGTTCTCATAACTTCTGTACGTCCTGCTCCTACCAGTCCCGCAAAACCAACGATTTCTCCTTTTCTTGCGTAGAAATTCACATCCTCAAAGAGATTGTCTTGACTGAAGTTTTCAACCTCAATCGCTTTCTCTCCGATCTCTATCTCCTCTTTCGGATATACATTAGAAAGCTTTCGTCCTACCATTCTGGAAATAACCGTATCAAGATTAAGGTCTTCTGCACGATCTGTAGATACTACTGTCCCATCACGCAGTACGGTAATGTCATCCGCAATCTGGAATACCTCGTCCATCTTATGTGATATGTACACAATCGCCACACCCTTAGCTTTCAGTTCCTCAATCTTTGTAAAGAGCTGTTTCACTTCACGTTCCGTAATGGAAGAAGTGGGTTCATCCATAATAACAATCTTGGCATTGTTAGTTACTGCTTTGATAATCTCAAGCATCTGAATATCCGATACTGTTAAGGTTTTTAGTTTCTGTCCAGGCTCGTACGGCAGATTCTCATCTTTTAAAAACTGAATGGTTTCTTTTCTTACTTTCTTCCAGTCTACCTTACCTAATTTGTTTACTGGAAGTCTGCCTAAGAATAGATTCTCTTCCACCGAAAGTTCAGGAACATAGTTCAATTCCTGAGCTATCATTGAAATTCCATGCTCCCTCGCCTGGATAGGGTTTTTGATTTCCACCGGCTGTTCGTCAATAAAGATCTGCCCTTTATCCGCTTTGTAAAGTCCCATGATGATCTTCATCAATGTTGATTTTCCCGCACCGTTCTCACCACACAATGCATGCACAGTACCTTTTCGCACCGAAAAATCGATATTGCTCAAAGCCTTTACACCGGGGAAGGATTTTTCCACGCCGGAAATCCGCATTTTAATATCGCTCATTTCACCCTCCGTCCTTTCTTTTTGAATAACTTTTTCATATATTTTTTATTTGAATAAAGTATACCTCTTGCATTCCACTTATGTCAATATTTTAATAAAAGTTCTGTACTATTCAACAATTATAATTTGTATTTTTTATATATATTGCACATATAATTAGTTATATTTATAGGAGTTTAATCAAATAATTATATTTCATTTTATAAATTTTTTTATTTAACAAACTTTTTTAACTTATTTAATTGTTGACACTGGTTATTTGTTGTCCATTTTGATACAATGTTTTTAGATAATTTAAGTTTCGGAAAGTGTAGGAATACATGATGTATGATGAAAGTATAAAAGCAAAAAATCTCGGCGACATATACCGCACAATTTATTACGAAGGTCCTTGTTCCCGCCAGTATCTTGCTTCCCATCTTGGGCTCAGTCTCCCAACAGTGACAAACAACCTCAATCAGCTAAAGACAAAAGGGCTTATATATAACGCAGGTTCATTTAAATCTACCGGCGGACGCAAGGCAAATATGTTAAGCTATATCCCAAATGCGCGTTTTTCTGTAGGAATGGATATTACCAAAAACCATCTTTCTATCGTCATTATCAATCTGGAAAGCAAAATCATTGCCAGTAAGAGAATGCGGATTCTTTTTGAAGATAAGGACGAATATTATCATTTCGCGGCAGAAGAATTAGAACATATGATCACAAAAAACTCTATCCCGAAAGACCTCCTGCTGGGTGTCGGAATTTCTCTTCCGGTTATTGTCGGCGAAGACCAGAAAAGTGTCTCTTATGCAACAGTAATCCAAGTATCCGGCGGCATTTATCCAAGAATGAAAAAACATATTCCTTACCCGTTCCTTTTGTTTAATGATGCTAATTCCGGCGGTCTGGCAGAAGGATGGATTTCTCCGTCTAGCAAGAACGAAGTATATCTTTCACTAAGCAGCAGCGTCGGCGGGGCAACAATCAACGGCAGGGACATTTCCATCGGAAATAACTGCCGGGCTTCCGAATTTGGACATATGACCATTGTTCCAAACGGAAGGAAATGTTACTGCGGACAGTATGGATGCCTGAACGCATACTGTTCTGCCAAACTTTTGGCAAATATGACAAACGGAGATTTAAAACATTTTTTTGAAGAACTGGAAGGCAACAAAGGATTTCAGGATTTCTTCGATGAATATCTGAATTATCTTGCAATTGCAGTAAATAACCTGCGGATGTGTTATGACTGTGACGTAATTTTAGGCGGAAATGTAGGCGCATACATGACCGATTACATCGATATTCTCCGAGAAAAAGCAGTAGCGCTTAATCCTTATGAACAAGACGCTAGTTATATCCGCGCCTGCCACTACAAAACCGAAGCAGCGGCAGCCGGTGCGGCGCTTTATTATGTGAATCAGTTTGTATTGAGCGTATAACAAAACTCCATATAACAAAAATATCGGACTGCCGCAAATAAACTTGCGCAATCCGATATTTTTATTACATTTCCGAATCATTACTTAAAATGTTCCATCATTACAGGCATACATTTTCTACTGTATTCCCCCAGCGAATATTCTCCTTTATTCAGGCACCAATCATAAACGAGAGCACGTTCACACATGGAATAATATAAAACAATATCACGTACCGTCATATCGTCCTTGATTTCCCCTCTGTTCTGACCTTCTTCTATAATCCTCGTAATTAGTTTATAATAACTGCGGTTCTGATCCAGTAAATGTCTCGGTCCTGCGGACAAAAGCTGCGTCGAGTACAACGAGGCCAGAAGTTCTTCGCTGATTTTCTCCCCCATCATCTGATGCGCCTCGTAATTCACGTACATCAGCTTATCGAAGCTATTCATCTCATCCGGCATAGAAGAGTCCAACTCTTCATAAAGCTCGTCTAAGATCAAAGATAATGTATTCAAAAGTTCATCTTTTGTACTAAAATAATAATAAAAAGAGCCTTTGGAAGTTCCCGACAACTCAATAATATCATCTACTGTCGTTCCATTGTACCCTTTTTCATAAAACAACTGCCATGCAGCCGATACAATCTTACTTTTCACGCTTTTCTTTTTTTCAGTCTCCATACATTTCTCCCTGTCGTACTTTTCTTTTCCCATCTTACCACATTTCTATGGAAAAACGCAATCAAGGACACTGCTTTTTTCATTTGAAGAAACATTTTAGTATGTGGCTATGTAGTGTATTTTGATTTTAAAAAAAGACAAAGAGAGGATTGTATGTATGATGAAACAGAAACTTCTAAAGAGAACCGCACTTACTCTGTCACTTCTGCTTTTGACCGTTTCACTGACAGGCTGTGCCGGAACACTGGTAAAAAATACATCCGGTAAAACTAATACTCCTAGTACGTCCAACGAGCAGACTATACCCGATAACACCCAGTCTGAACAATATACACCGCCTGAAAATGAAATGGATTTCCCCGGAAGTTATACAGTGCCGGAGGGCTGGGTGAAGGTGGAGAAATATTCCACGAAAGATAAAACCTTTTATGTGGAAGAGGACCACAAAGATGACGAGTTGCCCGATAATATTTCCATAGAGGTTGGAACAAACCGTTACAGCGCAGACGAGCATGAAAAATTTCGTGATGCAATCCTCCGACAACTTACCATGCAATTACAAGGCGTTGATGGCGAATTGACCGGGGACGGCACTTATACGGAGCAAGATTATATCCTCTACATTTTTACCATCAGCGAGACAGATGTGGAGACAAAGCAGTATTATATCGTTGGCGACCATCGGTATTGCCTAATCCAACTGACTAACTTCACTGGCTCCGAAAGCGTGGGCGAAACGGCTCAGGCTATGGCGGACAGTTTTGTTTGGGATTGATGCATTGTACACTCAACAGTTACCACTTGAACGAAAGATAAAACGCAATCGGGGACGCAGGAAAGCTGCACTTTCCTGCGTCCCCAATCAACTAAAAGCTCTGCTCTGTTCTCTCAATAATCTCATCTTGGAGCGCTTTGCTCAAGTTTCTGAAATGATCGCTGTATCCAGCCACACGCACGATCAGATCTTTATAATCTTCCGGCTGCTTCTGCGCCTGAATCAACGTCTCTTTATCAATAACATTAAACTGAATATGATGTCCATCCATGTTGAAGTAAGTACGAACTAAGTTTGCCATCTGCTCCAGTCCTTCGTCTCCCGCAACTACACTTGGCGTAAACTTCTGATTGAGAAGTGTTCCACCTGTCTGTAAATGATCCATTTTCGCACAGGATTTTACAACTGCTGTCGGTCCGTTTGTATCTGCGCCCTTCTCCGGAGAGATTCCTTCAGATACCGGCTTATGAGCCAGACGTCCGTTCGCACTTGCTGTCATAACGTCACCAAAGTATACGTGACAAGTCGTTGGAAGCATATTGATACGGTACATTCCGCCGAGCATATTCGGTCGTCCCGTTACCTGTCCTCTGTAATACTCGAAGATATCTTTCATAATATCATCTGCGTAATCATCGTCATTACCGTATTTTGGAGTTTTATTTCTTACAAGGTTCAGAATTCTGTCATGTCCCTCGAAGTTATCATCAATAGCCTTCATGAGTTCTTCCATTGTAAATGTCTTCTTCTCAAATACGTTATATTTTACAGCGGCAAGACAGTCTGTAATCGTTCCGATTCCTACACCCTGGAGATATTTTGTATTGTATCTTGCTCCACCGCCATTGTAATCTTTTCCTTTGGAAATACAATCGTTTGTAATAATGGAAAGGAATGGAACCGGCATATATTCAGCAAAAATCTTCTCGATAACATTGCTTCCCTGAATCTTAATGTCAATGAAGTATTTCAACTGTTTCTTAAATGCGTCATAAAGTTCCTCATACGTCTCAAAGTCTGCCGCATATCCAAGTTCCAGACCAAGCTGCTGACCGGACATCTTATCATATCCATTATTCAATGTCAGTTCAAACACTTTCGGAATATTGAAATATCCTGTTAAGATATAAGCCTCATTTCCAAATGCTCCCGTCTCAACACATCCGCTGGTTCCGCCTTTTCTTGCGTCATCCAATGTTTTTCCTGCATTCATAAGCTCCTGAATAATAGCTTCCGTATTATAGAATGCCGGCTGTCCCCACCCTTTACGGGACACTTCACAAGCACGCTTCAAGAATTTATGCGGAGTCTTCCGGCTGATCTGTACGTTAGAACTTGGCTGAAGAAGTTTCATCTCATCCATACAGTCAAGAATCAGGTAACTTACGTTATTAACACCGTTTTCACCGTTCGGTGTGATACCTCCGGTATTTAAATTTGCAAAGTCTGTATATGTGCTGCTCTCTTTTAATGTAATTCCTACTTTCGGAGGCGCCGGCTGGTTGTTGAATTTTACCCACAGACACTCTAACAACTCTAATGCTTTCTCATCATCTAAGATTCCTGCTTCTACATCTCTCTCATAGAATGGATTCAGATGCTGATCAAGACGTCCCGGGCTGTACGCATCCCAAGGGTTCAGCTCACTTGTTACTCCAAGATGTACAAACCAATACATCTGGATTGCCTGCCAGTATGTCTCCGGTTTGTGAGCCGGTACAACGTCACAGTTTGCCGCAATCTGTAAAAGCTCTGCTTTTCTTGTCTCGTCTGTCTCTTTCTCAGCCAGCTCTCTTGCATATGCCGCATATCTCTCACCAAGGATGATAAGTGCGTCACAAGCAAGTTTCATACCTTCTAACTCGCTTTTTTTATCTAACGCTTCCGGATCTTTCATGAAATCCAGCTTAGAAAGCGACTCTTCAATATCTGCCTTATAATCCAAAAATCCTTTTTCGTAAATCTTGAAAGAACCTACCGTATGTCCCGGTCCTCTCTGCTCCATAAACTCTGTGAAAATACCGCACTCATAAGCTTTCTTCCATTCTGGCGTCATCATTCTTAAAATACGGCTTCTTGTACTTCTCTTATCCCAGTAAGGAATCATGACTTCTTCTTGAATTTTGTAGTCCTCATCTTTTACTTTAAAGTTGATAAGCTCACGATCATTCATAACGTGCATATCTTCTACCGTATGGCAGCAAAGCTCTGGGAATGTAGGGGAGGCCTGCGGAGAATCTCCCTTTTCTCCTACAATCAGCTCACCCTCTCCGATATAAAGTGTCTTTGTTGAAAAATAATCTTTGAGCACCTGTCCACGAAGTTCTGGGATAGATAACACACCCTCGTACTTTTCATATGTCTTAGTCATGCTCTTTGCACGCTCAAGGTCGATGTGCGGCTGTGTCTCCACACTCAGTTTACGCAGTTTCTTAACTCTTTCATTCATGCCTCTTTCTTCCATTTTTTAACCTCCTATTTTTACATTATGGAATCCAGCTTCCTTGAATAACTCTGTAAAATGTTCCATCTCTTCCTGCTCCGGCGCATGAAGATCCACGCCCTCATACTTCTTTCCAATCTTCTCATATTTCGCAGACCCGGTATTATGGTACGGCAAGAGATTCACCTGTGCCACATGAATATTCTTCTCCAGCAAATAGCTGATGATCGCACGTATTGCCTCGTCTGTGCCATTCACTTCTTTAATCGTAGGAATACGAATATAAATTCTCGCACCGGAATCGCTTAGCTTCTCCAGATTCGATAAGATCAACTCATTTCCTGCGCCCATGTATTTTTTATGTAAGTCATTATCCATCGTTTTAATATCATACAAAAATGTATCTACATACGGCAAAAGTCTTTCGTAATTCTCATACGGCGCCTGACCGCAAGTATCAATGGTGATATTTATTCCGAATCTTTGAAGTTTCTTACAGACAGCTTCTACATAATCCATATCCGCCGTCATAACCTCACCGCCAGATAATGTCACTCCGCCGCCGGATTGTTCATAGAACATCTCGTCTTTTCTAAGCTCTTTGACCAGCTCATCGACGGTATATTCTTTTCCTATAATCTCTCTCAAATTCTGATTACAGTAATCCGTACACTTTCCGCATGCTTCACAAAGCGACAAATCTGTCACAACCTTACCGTTCTCCTCATGGATTGCCTGATGAGGACATGCCATCTCACAGCTTCTACATCCAACACACCGTTCTTTATCGTAGGATGTCTGTTTGCTGTAATTCTGCGTCTCCGGATTGTGACACCACACACATTTTAAAAGGCAGCCCTTAAAAAATACAGTTGTGCGAATCCCATCTCCGTCATGGATGGAGTATTTCTGTATACTTGTTATAAGACTCATACTCATACCTCTCATTTTAGACCACAGTTTAGACTGTGGTTTAGACTATAGTCTAAATTTATCAAAATAAAAAGAGTTTGTCAACGCTTTGACAAACTCTTTTTATTTTCTCTGTTTTTACCAAAAATTCAAGTTCCTATTAGGCAAATTAAACAATGAATCTCCTATCCAAAGTTTTTCTCAACGAGACGGCAATACTCTTCGTATGGTTCAACACCCCGGAACTGTCCTGCAAGCACATCTCGGACTCCCTGATAGTACCATCCAATTGTGCGCTTATCTTTCATCCGAAAACGATTCCACAAGTCTTCGCCGTAGACCGGATAATCCCGGTCAATGTCCCTCATATTAGAAAGCTTGTCTGCAAGACCAATCATTTGCACTTCTCTTGGCGCACTCTTCAAATAATCGATTGTTGCCTGTTTCCTCTCCAGCCATGTCTTAGACTTATCTTCGCTTTCCTGGGCAACCATATCTGCCACCCGCTTCGAAAACTTCTCTGCCAGAACCGCCTCCGTAATTCCCGCACAATCCTCAATCGTATCGTGAAGAATCGCCGCACTTATGACTTCTTCGTCCTTCGTCATTCCTGCCACAATATCTCCCACCTCTACAGGGTGTACGATATAAGGTCTCCTTGTTCCTTTCCGAAACTGCCCCTCATGTGCTTTTGTCGCAAATTCAACTGCTCTGTTGACCATACCATCCATTTTTTAATCCCCCACACATCTCGTGTCTTCTTTCTCTATTTTCCCTTTCTTTCTGTGGAAGATACCGAAGACACAAGGAACTACAATCAACGTTAATACTGTTCCATATATCAGACCACCAATGGTAACTACCGCCATAGGCTGTACCATGTCTGAGCCCATACCGACTCCTATAGCCATCGTAAAAAGTCCTAAGATTGTCGTAAGCGCTGTCATAATGATCGGACGAAGCCTCGTCTTCCCTGCCTGTGTAAGCGCTTCGTTTAATGAATGACCTGCTGCAAGCAACTGATTTGTATAGTCAATATATACAATACCGTTGTTTACAATAATACCGGACAACATCACGAATCCAATCATTGCAATAACACTGACAGACATCCCCGCTAAATAAAGCGCCAGAAGTCCGCCGGTAAACGCAAGCGGTACTGTAAACATTATGATGAACGGAGACTTCAAAGACTGGAACTGCGCTACCATGATCAGATACATGAATACCAGCGCTAGACCAAGCATTTTAAATAACTCTGTCATTGCCTCGTTGATCGTTTCATCCTCTCCTGTCATCTCCACTTCATATCCTGCAGGAGCATCATATTTTTCTAGTTTGTCTTTGATCCGATTGCTAACCAGACCGATATTATCTCCATCTTTTATCTCTGCCGTCACCGACATATACCGATTCTGTCCGGTACGATTTATTGACTGTAATGTCTCCGTATTTACAAATTTAGCGACCTTTGAAAGTTTTACTTTCTTAACCGTTCCATCCTGCTGCTTTACAGAAAGTGTCATCTTGCGGATATCGTTACGAGTAAGCTTCTCATTTGCCTCATCCCGGATGTACACATCATAGTCATGGGTATCCGTTCCAAGTGTCATCGCTGATTTTGGCTCTGCCAGCCTGCTATATAGCTCCTGATAAACTTGTGCCACTGTAAGACCGTATTTGGCTGCTTTCGATTTATTTACTACAATTCGCAGTTCTTCGCCGTTATCTTCCATACCGTCAGATACGTTCTGTGTCCCCTTCGTATCTTCCACAATCTTCTTCACATCTGCGGCAACCTCACGCAGTTTGTCCAAATCCTTCCCCTTGATCTGTACATTAACGCCGGAATTTCCAAGTGCACTCATATCCATATTAGACATATTTACCGTCACTTCTCCGTCAATGCCTTTCGTTTGCGTTTCAATCTCTTTTTTCAGTTCCTTATTGGATAACTTTGGATTTTCCTTAGTGATCACATAAAAAGCTACACGATTTTCGGCAATCTGCGTTCCCATCATGTCGGAAGCTGAGACTAAAGCCCCAACATCTTCTATATCGTCTATTTTCCCCAGAATGTCCATCAGCTTATCCGCCTGCTCTGCTGTATCCGAAAGGCTGGTTCCCTCTTCGGTTTCCAGTGTAATACTTACCTGTGTACTTTCCATCGACGGCATAAATTCCGTTCCTCTTTTTGCCGCAAGCAGGATACTGCCAACAAAAAGCACCAGTGCGGCAAAAAGCACAAGAACTTTCGCTTTTAACGCTGCCCCAAGCATTTTCCCGTACGCCTCTTTCACGTACCCAAAGAACTTCGTCTCTTTTCGCTGTGATTTTTTCAGCACGCCTGCCGACATCATTGGAACTACCGTAAGCGCTACAAAAAGGCTGGCTAGAAGTGAGTATGCAATAGTAAGTCCCATATCGACAAAAAGCTGTCTCGTCACTCCTTTGGTAAATACAATCGGCAGAAATACGCAGACTGTCGTAAGTGTCGAAGCAAAAATCGCTCCACTCACCTGACGAGCCCCTTGAATCGCCGCTTCTCTCGGCTCGGCCCCTTCTTCATTTCTCATACGGAAAATATTTTCAATCACTACGATAGAATTATCCACCAGCATACCTACACCAAGCGCAAGTCCCGACAAAGATATAATGTTAAGTGTCACGCCCGAGAAATACATCGCCACAATAGCCGCCATAATACTAATCGGAATCGAACACGCAATCACAAATGTCGGTCTTATACTTCTTAAAAATACAAGCAGTATAAGAATGGAAAGAATCGCTCCATAAATCAGATTATCCAGTACAGAGCTTACAATCATATCAATGTAAATACCTTGATCCATAAGTATCGCTACGTCAATTCCCTGCTGATCTTTTTGCGTCTGTTCCAGGCGCTCCTGCACACGATTACTGACATCTCCGGTAGAATAGCCGGTCTGTTTCTGAATACTCAGCATCACACCCGGTTTTCCATTAATCTTCGCATAGGTACGATCTGCATTATTAACAACCTTAACACTTGCCACATCAGAAAGCTTGATAGGCTCTATGCCCTCCATATCCAGGATAACCAAATTCTTCATATCTTTCACGCTCCGGAATTTATCTCCCACACGCACAAGATAATCAATACCGTCTTCCGTCACATACCCCGCAGGCATACGGAAATTCTGTGCTCCAAGCAGCGTCTTAATCGTATCTGCAGACAGAATACTCTCTACATCAATCGCTGACTCTGCCTCTTCTGCCGCCGCTTTCATCTGGGCTTCCTGCATCGCCAGAGCAGACTCTCCCGCCGCAAGCTTAGCAGCCCCTTCTCCTAATCCTGCCGCCGTCTGTATCTGTGCGGAAGCAAGCTGCCCTCTGGCTTCTGCCAGCGTAAGCGCTCCATCATTGACTTTCGTCTTCATCTTTTCTAACTGCTGTTTTCCTGCTTTTAGCTGTTTCTGCCCTTCTTTTAATTGTTTTTCCTGCTTTTCCAGTTCCGTATACGCTTTCTCTATTTCTTTCTTTGATTTGTCATAGCCATCCGCCAGCGGCTTTAACTGTTCTACAATCGCTCCCAGTTGAGCACTCTCCGCTATTTCATCCGGAGTCAGTTCCTCTCCGGACTCTTTCTTCTGATTTAATTCCTCCAAACGTTTCTGCGCTTCACTGTACTGCTTTTTACTGTTTTCCAAAGTCTCAAGCTGCGCCTTTAACGTTTCTCTTCCCGCAGCTACAACTGCTGCCGTCTGATCAAGCTGGGTTTCTGAAACTTTCAGTTCTGCCATCTTCTCCGAGATCTCTAGCTGTGCCTGCTTTAGCTGCTCACTTTTTACAGATACCTGTGCTTCTGCTTTTCCCATCCCGGAAGCCGCCTTTTTCTTACCGGCTGCCAGTGCATTTTTCCCAGATCGAACTTGGGCTTTCGCCTGATTAAGTGCAGCTTTCGCATCATTTAACTTTGCCTTCATCTCCTCTTTAACATCGTCGCTAAGCGCTTCTATCTTCTCTTCATTTAACGTAACTTCTACAGTTTCCGTAATACTTCCGGTTGCGGTAACAGAAGCCACACCCTCCACACTTTCTACTTCCGGTATCACTTCGTCTTCGATAATCTTACTTACCTCTGCCGCATTCTTTCCCTCTGCGTTAACCGCCGCGATCAACACCGGCATCATATCCGGATTTAGTTTCATGATCAGCGGATTACCTATTTCGTCCGGCCAAAAACCGCTGATCTGATCCAGACTCTCCCTCATCTCAATGGTTACAGAATCCATATTGGCAGTCTGCTCAAATTCAAGTATCACTGTAGATGTATTTTCACCGGACACAGACTGTATCGTCTTAATATTACTGACCGTTGCCATGGTCTGTTCCACCGGCTTGGTCACGATTTCCTCAACTTCCTCTGGACTTGCCCCCGGATAAGTCGTCATAACTAACGCATATGGGAGATTCATACTGGGAAGAAGGTCAACTGTCATGTCTTGAAAGGATACGACTCCCAGAATTATAATAAGTACAATCCCTACCACAACAGTGTAGGGTTTCTTCACGCTGAATTTTGATAACATATAAATCCCTTTCTATCGTTTATAGAATAATAAAATAATATCATCTGAGGGTTTAAATAGCAATAATTCCAGTATATAATAATCTTATCTTTTTATAAAATCCAGGGAGGTTATTTCATGACACAGAAGAATGTACTAATCACAGGAGCATCCAGAGGCATTGGTAAAGCTGCTGCTCTTCGTTTTGCCAAAGAGGGGTATCATGTGTTTTTGAATTGTAATACATCTGTAAATGAACTTTCCAAAGTGCGGGAAGAAATAAGCCAAACTACTCCGGCACACTCCACCCTTATCCCCGGAAATGTAGGAAATCCCGAAGATGTAAAAAACATATTTGCAAAAATACATGATACCTGTGAGGCTTTGGACGTACTTATCAATAATGCCGGAATCGCCCATATCGGTTTGCTAAGCGATATGTCAGATGAAGAATGGAAACGCGTCATTGACATTAATTTATCTTCTGTATTTTACTGCTGCCGCGCCGCTATCCCACCTATGGTATCGCAAAAATCCGGCTCCATCATCAATATATCCTCCATGTGGGGAACTGCAGGGGCTTCCTGCGAAGCCGCTTATTCTGCTTCCAAATCCGGAGTTCATGGACTGACACGAGCGCTTGCGAAAGAACTTGCTCCAAGCCATATCCCTGTGAACGCCATCGCCTGCGGTGTAGTTGACACAGGCATGAATGAGTGGATGGATGAAGAGGAACGCAAACAACTGGAAGACGAAATCCCAGCCGGACGCTTCGCAACACCAGAAGAGATTGCCGAAGTCATCTGGCAGACCGCCAATGCACCGGATTATATGACCGGGCAGATTATCGGAGTAGACGGCGGATATTTATAAAACGAATCATTAAAAAAGCTATACAGATTGTACAGGTCCTCCTGTAACAAAATGTATAGCTTTTTCCTTAATCGTGTTTGTTCAGCCACTCTTTCATCAATTCTACATATCTGTCATTGTCTTCTACGAAGCACATATGACGGCATGTACGGAACAATTCCCACTCAGAATTCGGAATTCTGTCGTACATATATTTTGCTATGTATGGCGTACACAAGTCATTACCACCATTGATGACAAGAGCAGGCTCCTTAATATCTTTCAGCTGCTCTGTCACATCGTAGTCTTTCAATGTTCCCTGTGGAGTATACTCGTTTGGCCCCCAGCCAACAACATAAGACTCTCCGCCTTTTCTTACCGGACGCTTCAGACACTCCGGTGAATCCTCTGTCACAGCGCCGGCCGCATGACGAAGCATATACTCTGCCTCTGCCGCCTGATAAACCGGATCACTGTAGTCTCCGCTTGAAGTTGCTTTCTCGATTGCGTCCTGATACTCCTGTGGAAGCTCTTTAATCATACGATGAGCCTCAATTCCCCACATCCAGGAAGCCGGAAGTGTACTGGAAAGAATCAGACTTTTGAGTCCTTCCGGTTTATAGTTACATACATACTCTAAAAGCTGCATTCCTCCCCAAGACTGTCCAAGAAGATGAATTTCATCAAGACCAAGATGCTTTCTTAACTCAATCAATTCGTTTACCCATGTCTTAGCGTTCCAAAGCTCCGGATGTCCGTCAAGATAAGATTCGCCACATCCAATCTGATCATACATGATAAGCTGGCGTCCGTCTTCTTCTGCCAGTCTGTCAAGCACTTCGAAATAGTTGTGTGTCGATCCAGGTCCACCATGGAGTAATACTAAAGGCTTCTTATTTCCTGTATTTTCTCCGACAATACGGTAATAGGTCTGATAACCTAAATATGGCATATAGCCTTCTTGAATTTTCATTTTAAAAACCTCCTTATATTCCATTTGTTATATTATAAACATTATCTGATTGAATGTCCACAGAATAAATTAAGCATTTTTCCCGCAAAGTGCATAAATCATGCCTGCAAGCTTCTTTCCTCAAAATCGTCCCATATATGGCGGTTGCTGTCAATATCACTCTCACCACAATCTATGACTTCTGTCCGCTTTTTAATATCTTCCAACACTGCTTCAAACTTTTTAATTTTTAATTTTGATGCAAATTTCGCAAAATCGTCCAGAAATACATGACCTAAAATCTCGATCGCCAGAGAATCTTTCGTAATTTTAAGTTCTCGTCCAATTTCTTTTTTGTACAGTTTCTTGGCATAATCTGCAAGGAGCAGCGCTCCTTTTGTCTTTGGATCACCCAGAAACTTTATGAGCGCCTCGTCGTTCTTAATTCGCACAAGTTTGTCTGTACATTCTACTGAAATATTGTGAAATTCCGTATTCCATCCCGCCATATTTTCCCTTCTCCTTTTTATTGATGATAATATACAGCTTTAAAAATCATCGTAATCATCATAATCATAATACTCTCTATCATGTCTGCGTCCGTCGCCAAAGGAGCCGATAAGCCTTGCAATTCCAAGCACAATAGCGCGGATAACAGCAAAAACAATAAACATCGCCATAAATCCCACGACGCCCGCGACAATATCATCGAAATCCATCGTTCCGGTTCCTGTAAACCCCTGCCCGATCTCAATGGCAAATACAATGACCATAATAACTGTAAATACATAGATCCATGCTATTATCAATACATGATTCTTACTGAGCAGCTTAAACAGCGGATAGATCACAAAGAGCATTCCCATTCCAAGCAGGCCAATCACGATAAAATGAAGTTCTTTATCTGTAAATGTCGTCTCAAAGCTGTCATTCCACGTCAAAATTGCCGTATGAATCTGAGCAATGATTTCTACAATTGCATATAATAAATCTGTCATATGTGTTTCTCCTTCTTCTCTCGTTCTTTCTTTGTCCTTATTTTCTCAGACATTATAACACTTTCAACCTTTTTCGTCATCCTTATCTGCTACATTCATATTTTCTTTATGATATCTTAAGATTTTTTCGATTTGTTTAAGAGAATGAACATACTTTGGACATATTTACCTTTTATACTAAGAGGCAGATAGTTGAAGAGCATATCAACTATCTCCCCCCTCATAAAGTAAAACACCGGAAAACAACTATTTCCGGTGCACACTTTTACTCTCATTCCTTAAAAATATAACGAACAGAAAAACCCGCCTGAATTTTCCGTCAGGTGGGTTTTCTGCGTTCCTAAGAATAATTTATTCCTCTATCATTCTGCAAAACGTACCCGCTCAATCAAGCTTTGTTTCTTGAAATTAGAATTGACAAGATAGGTAATAAGTAACTGTAACAGCACCACTACGACAACCAGCACAATTGCCGGAACAACGGGATACTTATAGTACTGAATAGAAAACATACCGTCCTCTCTCATTTTCCAGAACAAACTGTATCCTGCAATACTTCCGATTCCCAGAGAGAGAAGCAACGTTCCAAGTGTATAGAACATACCCTCCATCTGCAGCATACGCACCGTCTGTCGATCAGACATTCCAATCGCCTGCAGCATACCAAGCTCCTTTCTTCGCATATGAACACTGTTAATCATCGTGTTTACAAGATTCAACATACCAATCAAACCAAAGATAAACAACACACCATAGCCGCCATATACAAACAAACTTATAGATTTCTCAGCATCCTCATAGGCTTCCTGGTACGTCCGCATTTCCAGAAATTCTTCTTGCTGTACCAATGATCGGACTGCCTGTGTAACCTCAGAACGTCTGCTTTCTGTAACGAAAATGTTGTAGTGATCCGTCACATCTGTCTCACAGAATCCTTGAAGCACATCCGCCGGCAGCGCCAGACTACTTCCCACCAAACTTTGTGGCACATCCGCTTCTGCCACAATTTCAAACTTCTTCGTAATTTCACGATCTCCATCCAAGATTTTCAGTTCTACCATATCTCCCACTGACAAATCGGAGTGATGTGTCACATATCCATCCAGCAAAAGGATTCCCGTCCCGTCAAATAGCTTTGGATTATCCAGCGAACCGTCCGTTACATATTTCTTACACTCTTTTAACACATCTTTATTCATCCCCGAAACTCCGGTTTCAAGATTGGAACCATCATCCTCTTTCAGTTGGTCGTTATTCATAATAAAACAGCCTGCATACAGACCTATTTCTATCTTCTCCACACCGTCAAGCGACGCAATCTGTTTTTCAAAAGAATCAGACAAAGGATTCTTCTTCTGGATATTCCAAACGGCACGCTCCGGGTGCATCATATCTCCTGCCAGGAATCAATATTCACATAAATGTCGCTTCGCACATCTTCATTTGCCATCACCTTTTCATTCATACAACTAAGAACGGTTGCGACTGCCATGAAAAAGATACCGGTAACTCCCAGTGTCAATATCGTAACCACTGTTCGCTTTCTGTTTCTTCCTAGATTGGAAATCGTAAGTTTTCTCGTGTTTAATTCTATATAACCTTTTCGCTCTTTTTGTTTCTTTTTCTTCGTGTTCTCTCCTTGGTAGCGTATCGCCTCTACCGGTGTTATTTTGCTTGCAATTTTCATCGGATAAAGGAGCGCCAAATACACCGTCGCAAATGCAATCAATACCGCAAGTCCTACAATCCACAGATGTATAATAGAAACCTCTCCATCTTCCAGCAGATTTTTCATCGTCTCTGCCAACAACTGATTAGCAGAAAGACTTAGATTCAATATCCTATGAAGCGCTGCCGCACCACTGCCTGTACCAAGTACAATTCCAAGCGGAACTGCTGCAAATGCCACTGCAAAACCCTCTCGGAGCACCAAACTCCTAATCTGCTTTTTCGTAGCGCCAATTGCCCGAAGTTTCCCGTACTCCTGCACTCTTCCAAGCATAGACACATAATAAATACTGTAAATCGTAAGAATTCCCGCCATCACAATCACAATCATAAATATGACGAGACCTGCATAAGCCGCACTGTCTCTATATAAAGCGTTAAGCATCTCTGTATTTGGAACAATAGACTCTTCTTTGATTCCGTAGTCCTCTCCAATCTTCTCAATTTCATTTTCAATACGATCTGTCGACTGTCCTTTGGTTTCTTTCAGGCATCCGTAAAAACGGTAGAAATGCTTACCTTCTGGAATGATTTCATCTGCAAATGCCTTGGACACCATCACAGAATACACGCCCTCTTTTTTCATTTCCAGAAATCCCTGTGATACCACAATCTCGTCTGCCCCCTCCGGGAGTCTTCCCTCTTTCAATTCTATACGATTCTGTCTGCATACAGACTCATCTGCAAACACCATCCCTACCGATATATTAGACTCAGGCGTCACAACGTAAGCCGGATCTTCCCTAAGACCAACCTCTGTAAGTCTATCGTCTTTAAAAAGCTGATCTGCTGTTTTCTCATCCACATCCCGGAACATCACGTCATAAGTGGGATAAAACTCTAATACTGCTGCATTTTCCAAATCGAATACACCAAAAAGAACGGTCGGAACAGCGGTCAGAAGAACTGTAGTCAGTAAGATAGCAATTCCTATCAGAATATTCCTGCTTTTATTTCTCCGAAAATTTGACATCGCTGTCTTTGTCACTATATTCATCTAGCTCACCACCTTACCATCCGCAATCAGAATGATACGGTCCGCCATCTGAGCGATTGTCTCATCGTGCGTAATCATAACTAATGTCTGTCCGTATTTGCTGACGCAGTTTTTCAAAATGGAAATCACTTCCGTCTCGGTTTTGGAGTCCAGATTGCCCGTCGGCTCATCCGCTAAAATAATTGCCGGACGTGACGCCAGCGCTCTTGCAATGGCAACTCTTTGTTTCTGCCCGCCGGACAACGTATTTGGCAGCACATGAAGTTTATCTTCCATACTGATACTTTTCACAATATCTATCACATATTCCCGGTTTACTTTCTTGCCGTCAAGACCAATGGGAAGTACAATATTCTCCCACACATTGAGCGCCGGCATTAAATTAAAATCCTGAAAAATAAAACCGATCTTTCGTCTCCGAAATACTGCCAATTGCTCTTCTTTTAAAGAAAAGATATCCCTTCCCTCGATTAACACCTGTCCGCTGTCCGGTCTATCCAAACCTCCAAGCATATGAAGAAGAGTACTCTTTCCAGAACCAGAACGCCCTACGACCGCCACAAACTCGCCATGTTCTACTTTAAGTTCCGTATGGTCGATGGCCCGTACCTGACTCTCCTCCTCGCCATAATATTTCACAAGATCTTTCGTCTCCAAAATCGCCTGCATGATAAAACTCCTCCTTCTAGTCTTTCTTGTCTGATAGTTGCTACAGTGTACAAAGGGATACATATAAAAAAACAAAATAATGGACTGCCAACCTACTGAAAAACCGCTCTTTCACAACGAAGGGCGGTTTTTTCATGGGCGCAGGGAAAGGAGGCAACCCAACTACCGGGGCTTGACAAGAGAGGTCAAGCCCTTTTTTCATGCCAGAAAACCAAGAAGGAGGTATTGCGAATGGCCGATGAAAAATCGAAAAACCTGACTGGCGCAGACGGTCCGGACAAAGATCCGGCGCAGCCCGAGGTGGGCGGCTCCCTCGCTCCGGGGAAGGCGCAGAAAGCGCCCGAAGCCGCCGCACCGGAAAAAACGGTAAAGGAGCCGGAAAAGGCCACTCCGGAAAAAGCGGAAAAGGAACCGGAAAAGACCGCCCCGCAAAAAGCGGCGAAAGAGCCAGAAAAGACCGCCCCGCAAAAGGCGGCAAAGGAACCGGAAAAGCCTGCCCCGCAAAAGGAGGCGAAGGAAGAAAAGAAACCGGAGATTCCCAAAGAGCAGAAGGCGGAGACCCCGGAGGGTAAGGAGGCCCCCAACGTGTCCTTCTACAACTTCTCCGAAATCATGGCGGGGAAGAAGGAGGCGACATACTCTTGCCATGCCCGCACTGTAAAATCACAATCATCAAGCGGAGCGAGAACGAATGTAGAAAGCGGCTCCCACTTCTCCCGAAAAAGAAGCCGCCAAAGGGACGAAAGAGGCAGCCCCAAAGCAGAAGGAGGAAAAGGAGCCGGAACCGCCGAAGCGGAAGGGCCGCCCTCCCAAAGAGGCAAAGGACAAGGCGGCTCCCACGAAGAAGGAGCCTGCGGCAAAGAAGGAAAAGGC
>CAJTRE010000035.1 GCA_910578495.1 uncultured Dorea sp. | reverse complement strand
ATTCAGTTTTCTATTGACTTTTTATTTGCAGGCTATTTTATTGTCAATATAAAAAGATAGTAACTGTAACTACAAAAAAAACTCCGAATTCATTGACTTTTCCACTACAATATGCTAATGTTTAATAGTATCATTATTCTCAAATGATATGGAAGCATTTTAGTTTTCAATTTATATGGAGGTATCATCATGAAAGGTACGGTAAAATGGTTTAATAACCAAAAAGGTTACGGATTTATCTCTGACGAGTCTGGAAATGACGTATTCGTACACTATTCAGGACTGAACATGGAAGGCTTCAAGTCTTTAGAAGAAGGTCAGGAAGTAGAATACGATGTAACCGAAGGCGCTAAAGGACCTCAGGCAGTAAACGTAACAAAACTTTAATCACAAACTTAATTATTATTTAGATGTACCTTTTATTTATATAAAACGACTAGATTTAGATATTTAAAAGCAATACAGAAAATGAGATTAAGAACTAAAACCGGACAGTATGCACTGTCCGGTTTTTCCATGCCTTATGTTTTATTTACTTCTCATCTACCAACGAATATCCCATATCCGGATGTTCTAAAATCCACTCTCTCTGTGCTTTCTTATCCTTGATGATCTCAATCCCTTCCACTTCAAAGCAACTGATCCATGGATAGTCCATATAATTTACTGCAATCCCTTCCGTTATACGGATACCCTCACTTGGATAATATACATTCCCCAGCTCACTTTGGTCTGCCATATAGCCTTTTTCTATCATCACCTCTACGCCCTCGTCCGTAAAGCTTACGGACATCTCCTTATAAGGAGGCGCACATCAGCTTGTAATATCCTCGATATTCAGCACAATGTGCTTCCAGCCTGCGCGGGTAAGATATTCCTTTGCACGTTCATTTAACTCTACCATAATTCTCTACACCTTTGGCCTGTATCTCATATCATTTACATTATAAACTGTTACAAACGCATCTGGATCTTCGTGGACAATATAGTTCATCAACTTCTGATACTCACTCTTATCCACAATAGTAATAATCTCATTACGTTTCTCCATATTATAAGCTCCTACAGCCTCATAAAATGTGGCTCCGCTTCGCAGATGGTGAATGATAAAATCTCTCAATTCACTTTCTTTCTTCGTGATCACACATACCCTGCGTTTCATATTTTGCCCAAAGATAAAATGATCCAATACGATTCCGTTAAAATAAGTTCCAATAATACTAAGTACCACCGCTTTTTTGTCATAGATAAGCACTGATGCAACTGCCACGCACATACCTGATATAGACATTGCCTTACCAATCTCAATATGCAGATACTTATTCATAATCTTTGCAACAATATCCAGTCCGCCGGACGATGCATTCCGGTTAAACAAAATGCTGAGTCCAAAACTCACCACCAAGATATAACAGACTACATCCAGCTCCACACTGTCTGTAAAGGACGTAAATGTAGGAAACATCCGCTCATAGATTCCGATAAATACCGGGAGCATAATACTGGTGTATACGGTCTTTGCTCCAAACTCCCTTCCGCACGTAATAAACCCGATGATTAAAAGCACTACATTCAAAATCATTGTAATTGTTGACAACAAAAGCGGTACAAAATGCTCAATAATAATACCAAGCCCGGAAATACTACTAACTGTTGTCCGGCTGGGTACTAAGAAAAAATACACTGCCGCAGATATAATGGCAATTGCCACCGTCAATATGACGCCTTCTTTTAAGAGCGCCACAGGCACTATTTTACTGTTTCCTCTCTGTTCCATAAAACACATCCTCCTGTGCTTTATTTTACACGTTACCTCCAATTTATTCAAGCACAACCGCACCCTCTATACATTTTCATCTTACTTTCCGGGGAAATATTCCAAAAGCCCGTTGTCTTCAAAAAATATATTAATTGCTTTCTGCCTATTATCCAGACCTTTATACACAAAAATGCTTTGTTTTGCCACGCATATCATCAAATCAAAACTATGTCCATACTTCTTAGGATAACTTATCCAGATTAGTTCCGTTCCATCAGGCATACTTCCGTACTTATTCAGTACCCGTTCTTCCAGCTCCTTTTGTTTCTCCTTAGAGACCGGTTTTAACTGCTCACACAATTTTATAATCTCTTCCTCTTCTTCCTTAGTAAATGTAAAATCTGCTTCCCCTCCCCATGTGGAAATATTGCGCATAGCTCCATTTCCTTCGTTTTTAGATGATACAATCAGATTCACATGAGTGAAATATCCTGCAATCACTGCCACTAAAAGCAAAACACCTGCAACCGGACATATCATCTTCAAAACTGCTTTTTTGTGTCTGCGAAACAATATAATTTCCACCAAAATTGTCATTACAATAATGGTAAATGCCACATTTCCATAACTTTTCGGCTGATTCATAATCGTCAACATTGGGTTCCCATAACAGAGAAGACGATTCTGGATAGACATAGTGAAAAAATTGGAAATCACATATACAATCAGTGTCACAAACACGAAAGCAATACACCAGTCTTTTTTTGTTTTAATCTTAATTTCTTTCATCTTCCGCTTCCTCCTCTCCTACACTAATA
Source organism: uncultured Dorea sp. (assembly GCA_910578495.1). Taxonomy (GTDB): domain Bacteria; phylum Bacillota; class Clostridia; order Lachnospirales; family Lachnospiraceae; genus Dorea_D. Next base: position 21,903 of record CAJTRE010000035.1, on the reverse strand, counting down.
TTTTGTACTCCCATCAAACTTCCTGTGTCATAATATTCTTTTACATAGCCGCAAAATTCTTTCGATACATGATAAATACTACCGTCTTCTGTTATCAGATAATGTTTCTTAACATTTACAGCCGCCCGCATATATCTCGTATTACCGGCAAAAACAATCTGAATCGGGAGCTCATCTGTCACATCTTGTTGAATAGAATCATCTCTTTTAAGTTCACGTTCAAATGCTGCTTTTAATACATCTCCTCTTTCATCAAACACCATCTCAGAACACTCCTCTGATTCTAAGAAGAAATACTGTACATCTTTCAAGTGGTTATTATCATATACTGCTTTAGCATTTACCCCATAAACCAGCCCTATAAAAACTACAAGAATAACCATATGAACACAGACAAATTTTACAAATCTTTCTAATGTAAATACTCTCTTATCCCCGGTAAAATAACCGAGACAGCCATAGATTGCGCCTCCAATCAACACCGGCGTAATTCGTTCTGCAAGAAACGTCGCAATAATGCTGTTAGAAAAAAACATAGTATCTCCCATAGGTAAACTCAACATCTGTATCGCTGCATTTCCTGTACCGATGATAGATACATAAATTGCCTCATTAATTTTATAAGGTATTGCAAGAATGATTTTTGTCACAATAAATGTATCCCCATAATACATATAGCTGAACCATCCCATAATCATTCCGACAATCGTAAACACAATAATACGAAACGTCCCCTTTTTTAGTTTTGATATGAGTTCCAGAAGTTTACTGTCTGAACCTTCATAGGAAACTTCTGGAAGCTTTATTTCTTCATAAATAATCTCTGTTTTATTATTCTCTGTCACTTGAAGTTCCTCCTTCCATTACTTCTTTACAATTCTGTGTATATAATTTCCTGAACTTTTGTCTCGCCCGGTAAAGTCTGCTCTTTAACACGCCCAGATCAATTTCCAGAATATCTGCAATCTCCTCATAACTTAATCCTTCATAATCTCTGAGTATAATTACTGTACGTTCTTGCTCACTTAGGCGCATCAAAATTTCCTGTATGAGTTCCCCTTGTTCTTTCTGAAGTATATAATCCTCCGGCTTCCCAGAATGTCCTTCATTTTCATCCAACTCCTGTTCCCCAAGAAGCATCGGACTTTTCTTCTTTGCATAAGTCAAAAATGTATTTCTTGCTATAGTAAGCGCCCACGTCTTTACTGTACACGTACCTTTGAATTTTCTAAGATTTAAAAAAATTTTCAAAAAGGTTTCCTGACTCAAATCTTCCGCAAGTTCCACATTTTTGGTCATATACAGTAGATAACCATAGACGGGATCTTTACATTCTTTATATACTTTGGAAAATTTCTCTTTCATCTTCCGTCCTCCGTAACACATGTGTCATATCGTTAAATCATATTGTCTTTACTCTAAATACGTATTCATATATATAGACTATCATAGAACGAAAAAGTTACGGCAAAAAATATTTTCTATTAAAAAATCCCAGGCAGCTATGCCCAGGATTTTCCTGTATCTTTATCTTCCATTTTTACTGAATAAACATCGCGTCCCCAAAAGAAAAGAAACGATACTTCTCTTCCACAGCTTCTTTATATGCGTTTAATACATGTTCTCTTCCTGCCAGAGCCGATACAAGCATTACTAACGTAGATTCCGGCAGATGGAAATTGGTAATCAGACAGTCCAGCACCTTAAACTGATACCCCGGATAAATGAAAATCTCTGTCCAGCCGCTGCGAGGTTTTAACCGTCCGTTCTCATCTGCCGCCGACTCTACAGTACGGCAGCTTGTCGTTCCTACACAGATTACTCTGTTTCCACTGTCCTTCGCTCTATTTATTTTTTCCGCCGACTCTTCTTCGATTTGGAAAAACTCCGAGTGCATATGATGATCTGTAATCTCATCCACTTTCACCGGACGGAATGTACCGAGCCCTACATGAAGCGTCACTCTTGCAATATCAACGCCTTTTTTCTGAATTTCATCCAAAAGCTCTGGTGTAAAATGAAGTCCCGCCGTCGGTGCGGCCGCAGAACCGGTATGTTTTGCATACACTGTCTGATAACGGTTCTTGTCCTCCAACTGGTGGCTAATGTACGGGGGAAGGGGCATCTGTCCAAGCCGGTCTAAAATTTCCTCAAAAATCCCCTCAAAAGCAAACTGCACCAATCGGTTTCCTTCCTCTACAATATCGAGAACCTCTCCGATCAAAAGCCCATCTCCAAAATTAATTTTTGTCCCTGGCTTTGCTTTCTTTCCCGGTTTTACAAGTGTCTCCCAGATATTATTTTCTGTCCTTTTCAACAATAATATTTCTATCTTTGCGCCCGTTCCAACTTTTTCACCGATAAGCCTTGCCGGAATTACTTTCGTATCGTTGATAACCAGACAGTCACCCTCGTGCAGATATTCCACCATGTCTTTAAACACATGGTGCGAAACAGCCCCGGACTGCTTGTCTAAGACAAGTAGTCTGGAGCTGGATCTATCCTCCAAAGGATCCTGTGCAATCAATTCTTCCGGCAATTCATAATAAAAATCCTGTCGTTTCATAGACTTACGAATCCCTTTCTTCTTTCTCTTGGTTTTCGGTTTCCACATCCCGCCGCCGTACAAACCGATAGCCGCCCTCCGGCATGGCCGGGATATTGGGCTGCGGATGCACTGTCGATGTCTGCTGCACCGGCGGCATCTGCTGTACCGGCGGTGTTTCCTGTGTTTCCTGCATTGGTGACAGCGACGGCACCGACGATACGGGAGCCGCTTGATATACCGGATATACTTTGACGCGTTTCCCATAAATCACTCTTGTATCACAAAGAATATCATGAACGCCCCGTTTCTCCTTATCAATGCCAACCAGAAGATAACCAAGCCCTAGAATGACACCGCTTAAAAAACGTCCGATGGTTTCTCGATATATCACATTAAAAAGCGTCAGTTTCTCTTCCCTTGCACCGACAACTCTAAGATTCAGCGCCCGCTTTCCAACTGTCGTGCCCGCATAATAGGTACACAGAATGAAATACAATACTTGAAAACCATACAATACAATATCTTTCAATGTATAGTCAAACAGCACATTTCCGCCAATGATAGTTCCCTCTATCACCACAGACACGCTAAGAAATACAAGACGGACAATGAGAAGTCCCGCAAACACGACCATGCTGTCAATGACATAAGCCGCAAGCCTCACCCAGAATCCGGCATACTCTGCCTTCTCAGAGCTTATCCTCACCTGTTCATCCGGCAAAATGCTTTGAACATTATCGTAAACCTTCTGCATAGTACATCAGCACCCCGCTTTCCATCTCCTCTGCGGTTTCCTTTAAAACTTGAGCCTCAGACTTTGGCAGTAAAGATTCTGCCTTTACAAACAGAAATTCAAATATATTTCCTTCTCGCTCTGGCTCATAAAATTCATTCACACCAGACTCTTTCACAACCTGTTGTTTCATATCCTCATATAAACTGATTTCATCAATGAGCCCGTTATCCTTTGCCTGTTTTGCCGTATATGTCCGCCCATCTGCAAGTTTCTTAACTTCTGCCTCCGACATATTCCGGGACTTTGACACCTTAGACACAAACGAAGCATAAGTTTCATCTACCTGACTTTGATAAATCTCAACCTGAGCATCATCCAACTTACTGGAATCTTTGTATTCTCCGCTTGTAATACTCACATAACGGATTCCAAGTTTCTCATACAATCCGGTCATATCATATCCGGACATAATAACACCAATAGAACCCGTCACCGTATTAGGATTTGCATAAATCTTATCCGCTGTCAGAGAAGCCATATAGCCGCCGGACGCCGCATAATGCGCCATGTAGCCCCAGACCGGACGTCCGGTCCGTTTCTTATACTCCTCTATCTTCAAGTACAATTCCTCTGACTCGTAAACTGTACCGCCAGGTGAATCTACATACAACAGAATTCCTTTGTTATGCCTATCTTTCATCAGGCAATCCACATATTCCATGGTTGTCGCATGTATATAACCACTGGACATGCTAAACATCTCCTGTTCCGCCTGCTGCTGAATGACTCCCTCCACACGTACAACAGCAATATAATCCTCGGACGGAGCATCAAATTCATAATTCCCCGCCAACATCTCTCCTGCCGTCATACCAAATGCTTTCTCGGAAAATGTATTTGTCAACACACTTGTAACGCCAATCACAATAAACAGCACTGCCGCTACAATCATACCAATCACCTGTTTGTTCTTCATATATGTGCCTCACATTCTTATTTACGAAGTTCGATTCCCATACTCTCTAATGCACCGAGAATCTGATCCATTGCCGTAGTAACTTCTGCATCCTCCAATGTCTTATCCTTTGCCCGGAACACAATAGAATAAGCTACAGACTTATAGCCTTCTTTAATCTGTGCGCCTTCGTAAATATCGAACAACGCATAGCTTTCCAGATAAGAGCCGCCTTTTTTCTCAATTACTTCTTCCACTTGACCTGCCAAGATCTCTTTTGGCATTACCATACTAATATCTCTTGTTACTGCCGGGAATTTGGCAATTCCAGTATATTTCCGGTCAAATGTGGTACGTTTTACAATCTCAGGCATATCAATAACTGCCACATATGCTTTCGTACCGATTCCATAAGTATCCGCCACATCCGGATGTACCTCGCCCAAATATCCTACAACAATGCCCTCGTAAATAATATTTGCCTGACGTCCTGGATGAAGATATGGTTTTCCCGCATTCGGATCATATGTTTCTTTCTTATGCATACCTACCTTCTCGAAAAATTCTTCTACCACGCCTTTCATGCTGAAGAAATCTCCATCACCGTACATACCAAGTGTAAACTGCATTCTTTCTTCCGGCAATTCCGTAAGCGGCAGCGCTTTCGGAAGATAAATATTTCCAAGCTCATAAAGTCTTACATTTTTATTTCTCCGGTTATAGTTTGTAGCAAGAGATGTCAGCATTCCATTCAGGGATGTCGTGCGCATAATGCTGTAATCCTCACCCAGCGGATTCATAATCTCCACTGCGTGGCGAAGGAGCGAATCCTCCGGTAAAAGGAGCTTATCGAACACTTTCGGGCTCTCGAAAGAATAAGTCATACCCTGACTAAAACCACAAAATTCTGCAATATTTCTTGCAATCTCTTCCACCCTCAGCTTAAAGGATAACTTTCCGGTTGTAGCCTCGCCTCTTGGAAGCGTTGTCGGAATATTATCATATCCATAGAATCTTGCGGCCTCTTCCGCAAGATCCGCCAGACGGAACAAGTCATGACGGAACGTTGGTGCAATCACCTCATTTGTCACTTCATCATAAGAAAGACCAATCGCAGTAAAATATCCAAGCATTTCCTCTTTGGAAATATCTGTTCCGAGAAGCGTATTGATTGCCTCCGCATCAAACGGTATTCTCACCGGCTCTTTCTTCTTGCCGTATACATCTACCATGCCGCCCACTACTTCTCCTGCGCCCAGTTCTTCTACCAACTGACAGGCACGATCAATCGCAGCCTGTGCATTGTTCGGATCCAGACCTTTTTCAAATTTGCCGGAAGCGTCTGTACGAAGTCCTACTTTTTTACTGGATTTTCGAATATTTGTTCCATCAAAACAAGCTGCTTCAAAAAGCATCGTCTTCACATCATCGGTGATCATAGAATTTTCTCCACCCATGATACCTGCAATACCGACAGACTTTTCTCCGTCGCAAATCATAAGCACAGACGCATCCATCTGTCTCTCCTGACCGTCCAGTGTCACAAATTTCTCGTCTGCTGCCGCTCTTCTTACAATAATCTCATTTCCGGCAATCGTTTCAAGGTCATAGGCATGCATTGGCTGTCCATACTCTTCCATAACATAATTTGTAATATCAACCAAGTTATTGATGGGACGAATTCCCACAGAGGCAAGTCGTCTCTGCATCCACTTTGGAGACGGCCCAACCTTAATATTTTTCACAACTCTGGCACAGTATCTCGGACAAAGCCCGCTGTCTTCTACTGTCACTTTGATATAATCATTTACGTCTTCATTATTGCCTGTCTCTGTCACTACCGGCGGATGAAATTCCTTTCCAAATGTTGCCGCAGCCTCTCTTGCAACACCTACCACACTGAAACAGTCCACACGATTAGACGTTACCTCATACTCAAACACTACATCGTGAAGTCCCAACACTTCTACTGCATCTACTCCGACTTCTGTATCTTCCGGGAAAATATAGATTCCATATTCCGGAGCTTCCGGGTACATATCCCGGTTAGAGCCAAGTTCCTCGATGGAACACATCATGCCGAAACTGTCCACACCGCGAAGTTTTCCCTTTTTGATCCGAATGCCGCCCTCTACACGTTCGCCCGGCTCATGTCCGCCTGCCACACGCCCGCCGTCAAGTACAACCGGAACCTTATCTCCCTCGCGTACATTCGGCGCTCCTGTAACAATCTGAACCGTCTCCGTTCCTACATTCACCTGGCAGATAATCAGCTTATCTGCATCCGGGTGTTTCTCGATTTTGTCAATCTGACCAACCACAATCTTGTCAAGGTCAGCATCTAACTTCTCATATCCTTCCACCTTTGTTCCAGACAACGTCATTGCATCCGCATATTCCTGCGCTGTCACGTCAAGATCCGGAACATATGCTTTTATCCATGATAATGATGTATTCATTATTAATCTCCTTTCTAGTTTCCACCGTATCGCTCTGCGATACTCCCTGATTCTGTCGTATCGCTCGCATACGGAAGTAAATACTCGCTTCGCTCGTGCTTCCTTCCTGTGTATTCATTTTTCATACTCCAGAATCCTGCAACTTCGTTGCCACCGTATCGCTCTGCGATACTCCCCGATTCTGTCGTGACGCTCGCATACGGAAGTAAATACTCGCTTCGCTCGTGCTTCCTTCCTGTGTATGCTCGCTAGAATTGTTTCAAAAATCTAATATCGTTCTCATACAATAATCTCATATCATCAATCTCGTATTTTAAGAGTGCAATTCTTTCCAGTCCTGCGCCGAACGCAAATCCTGTGTATTCATTCGGATCGATCCCACACATCTCTAATACGTGTGGATGAACCATACCACAGCCCAGAATCTCAATCCATCCTGAACCTTTACAGAAACGGCAGCCTTTTCCTCCACATTTGAAACACGTTACATCCACCTCGGCGCTTGGTTCTGTAAAAGGGAAATGATGTGGACGGAATTTTGTCTTTGTCTCCGGTCCAAACAATTCCTTTGCGAATACTTCTAAGGTTCCTTTTAAATCTGAAAAAGAAATGTTCTTATCTATCACAAGGCCTTCTATTTGATGGAACGATGGAGAGTGCGTCGCATCTACTTCATCAGAACGGAATACTCTTCCCGGTGCAATCATACGAATCGGAAGTTTTCCCTGCTCCATCACACGTGCCTGCACCGGAGATGTCTGGGTACGGAGCACAATCTCTTTATTTACATAGAACGTATCCTGTTCATCTTTCGCCGGATGTCCATCCGGAATATTCAGTTTCTCGAAATTGTATAGATCGTACTCTACTTCCGGCCCTTCTACTACTTCATAGCCCATGCCCACAAAGATTCTCTCTACTTCTTCTAATGCAATGGTATTTGGATGGCGGTGTCCTACCATATTTTTCTTAGATGGGAGCGTTACATCAATAACCTCTTTTTTCATCTGCCTTTCGCGAAGGGCACGCTCCATCTTCGCCTTACTTTCTTCTAATACTTTTTCGATAGCCTCTCTTGCCTCGTTCACCATCTGTCCCACCTTTGGACGATCCTCTGGCGCAACGTCTTTCATACTTTTTAATACTGCGGTAAGTTCACCTTTTTTTCCAAGATACTTTACCCGCACATCATTGAGTTTCTCCGGAGCATCGGCAAGCCCAATTGCTTTTAACGCTTCGTCTTTGATGTTGTTCAGTTTTTCCTGCATCTTTCTATCTCCTTTTCTATTAGTTTTCTATACTACTATAGCCCCGTCCCCAAAGGGACGAGGCTATAACCCGTGATACCACCCTGTTTCCTGTATAAATATATTTTACACAGGCACTCATATATGCGTAACGTGCATTCTACGGTATATCCTACTTTTCCTGCAATTTTCTACAAGGATTTCAAACATACAGCTCACGTGGGAAATTCGCTTCCTGTCTGAACCAAAGAAAACTTACAGCCCATGGTTTTCTCTCTCTGCTGGAAAACAGTTCACTACTTAAACGGTCATCGCTTTTGTCTTTATCTTTTAATACTTCATTATTGTATCACATGCCCATTGGATGTCAAGAGCTAATTTCTCTCCTTTCTCCCTCCTGTAAATATCTTGTCGTACATAAGCACATTCACAACACCGCCAAGTAAAATACTATACATACAGAAATACATCCATAACATGATCAATACGATGGTTGTGAGACTTCCATACATACTGGAAAATCCCCGAAACACATCTACATACACAGAAAATATCCACGATATAACCATCCAGCCAAGGGCCGAAAACACAGCTCCGGGAAGCTGCTTAATCAAACGGTCTTTCCGGTTGGGAAGAAATTTGTAAATAAGCAGTGAAAATACCATCAGTACCGCCGGTGTAATAACCGAACGCGCCCGAATCAGCCAGTCCGCCACACTCTTGAAAATCGGTATATGCTCTGCAATAAAAATATTCAACGTATTTCCAAACACCGATAAAACCAAAAGAAATATAATAACCAGAAGAAACATAATCGTATACAGCGTAGAACGAATCCTTAAAAACACATAATTACGTGTCTCGTGGCATTTATAAATACTGTTAAGACCGGAAGTCATGGCAAGAACACCTTTTCCGGCAGACCAGAGCGCCACAACTACTGTAATCGGAATAACTCCCATGGACTGATTATATACCTGATTCACAATCGATGTGATCAAAGAATCTACCGAAGTCGGAAATACCTGAATCACCGCCGTCATTACATCCGCCTTCGTAACCGGTGTATAGCGGACCAATGTCAGGAGGAGCAGGATAATTGGAATCAGGCACAACATAAAGAAATATGCTGTCTGTGCGGCATGCGCACTCACATGATCCTTACGGATTCCTCTGAGCACCGTTTTCACTTTTTCATATATATTCTTTATCCTTTTCATCATACTCTCCCAGTATTTTCTCTATATTGTATCTGGTTTTACAGGTTTTGTCTATTCTATCGTTACCCCTTGGTAAAACAGCTTCAGAATCTCTTTATAATTTTTCCCTTGTTTTGCCATCTCATTCGCCCCATTCTGACTCATACCAATACCATGCCCAAAACCGCCGCCCTCGATCACAAATGATTTTCCTTTTTTCTTTATTGTAAAAAAACCACTAGGAAGAAGAGCGCCGCAATTTGTTTCACTGCCATCCTGTCTTTGAATCTTGTAATTTCCGGCAAGCGCCGTTCGTATTTTATTCTCCGTCTCTATGGTAACGCTTCCCTTTTCTCCAACTGCCTTTAATTGTAAAACCACATCTCCGGGGCCTTGCTTAGTAATTTTTACATCTTTTATTTTTCCTATCTTTTTCTTCGTATACTTTTTCAGTGATTCTGTCATTTCACTCTCTGAAACTTCGGCGCTCCACCGATACCATGGAAGCTCTTTCTCATAATCTCCGGCTTCGTCTTTCACCTCTACGGCTTTTAAATATCCATTCTTTTTAGATGGCTTAGTTCCCCACGCTTCCACGTTCGTAGTTGTACCGCAGGATGTGGAATAATAATACGTTGGCACCGTCTTTCCGTTATACTGAACTGTTTCTCCTGCTGTCTCATACACAGCGGTTTTCGCGGATTCGGCCGGTTTGGAATTTCCGTAAACTTGATAATCGGTACTGTCATTTACATGAGCTTTGTATTTCGGATACCCATAACTTTCCATCTGCCTAATCGCATAACTTCTTGCGCAGACAGCCTGTGCTTTCAGCGCCTCCAATTCATAAGATGCAGACATTTCACTTGGAACAACCCGGCAAAGATAACTTTCCACTGGAAGCTCATTAATAATAACGATTCCCTTTTTCTCTCTGTAAAGTTCCACTGTTCCTTCATATGATGGTGTTCCATACCCCCGTTTTAAGCTGTTTAGTGTAACACCGCCTTTTTTTGCCCGAATCTGAATTTTCCCCTTTTTGAACATATTATCCTTCGGTTCCACATTCAGCGCCTTTCCCTCTTTACTTGTCCCGTCTCCATATGTAATGATAAGTCCGCTGTCAGAAGACAGCTCTACTTTGGAATGTGCAATACCTTTATATCCATTGGTCATAAGCACCACGCGGATATTGGGATTCTCGTCTGGAGGCTGCTTTACTTCCGCTTTGTCCTTCTGCTCGTTTTCCGTCTGCGCCTTCTTCTCTTTACTGTTTTTATTTTCTGTCTCCACACCCATGCGGATCTTTAACTCCCGCGCCTTATCCGGCAGCCAATGTACTGCCATCACAATAACTAGCGCAGTGCCTAAAATACAATTGCACAAAAAAATTGTTCTGTTATAATTTTTGCGTTTACGATACTTTCTATTCATACTCCTCAAATTCCTGTCCGTTAATATAATGTTGGAGACAAAAGCCCAACTATGTGCAAGCTCATGTGGGTTAGACCTTTTACCCATGGTATCTTTATATATTATTATAAAATGAACTAAAAAAGAACCCGGACATAATAATGAGGGAATGCAAAACAGGTGTCGTGAATCCACGACACCTTCTTATCTTTTGTATTCCCCCAAAATGCCGGTTTCTGTATTTTGACTCCTAGCCACAGCTAGGTGGGTGTCCGCATCCGTTTTTTTGTCTTCCCCTGCGTAAATCGGAGGCCTGACATATTACGGAGATATAAGAGTCCCGTTTAAAGTATTGTAGGTTCAAAATTACAGAAGTTATCGAACATTCCAGGTTTCAACTGAGATTATTATAACCTATTTTCGATGATTTTACAACTCTTTAATGAAAATTTATAATTGAGGACCAGCCGGAACTAATGCTTTACCGGCTTCATTTCCTTCGTATTTTGCGAAGTTCTTAATGAATCTTCCTGCAAGATCTTTTGCCTTTGTCTCCCACTCAGCGGCGTCTGCGTAAGTGTCGCGTGGATCAAGAATGTTTGTATCAACACCTGGAAGTTCTGTCGGAACCTCAAAGTTAAAGTACGGAATCTTCTTAGTCGGTGCATTTGCAATATCACCATTTAAAATTGCATCGATGATACCACGAGTATCTTTGATAGAGATACGTTTGCCGCTTCCGTTCCATCCTGTATTTACAAGATAAGCTTTCGCACCACTCTTCTCCATTCTCTTCACAAGCTCCTCTGCATATTTTGTAGGATGAAGCTCAAGGAATGCCTGACCGAAACAAGCAGAGAATGTTGGTGTCGGCTCTGTAATTCCACGCTCTGTACCGGCAAGTTTTGCTGTAAATCCAGACAGGAAGTAATACTGTGTCTGTTCCGGTGTAAGTACAGATACCGGAGGAAGTACGCCAAATGCGTCTGCGGACAGGAAGATTACGTCTTTCGCTGCCGGAGCTGCGGATACCGGACGTACAATTTTCTCAATATGATTAATCGGATAAGATACACGAGTATTCTCTGTCACACTCTTATCTGTAAAATCAATCTTGCCGTTTTCATCTAACGTTACGTTCTCAAGAAGAGCGTTTCTCTTGATAGCATTGTAAATATCCGGCTCAGACTCTTTGTCAAGGTTAATCACTTTTGCGTAACATCCACCTTCGAAGTTAAATACGCCGTTGTCATCCCAGCCATGCTCGTCATCACCAATGAGAAGACGTTTCGGATCTGTAGAAAGCGTTGTCTTACCTGTGCCGGAAAGCCCGAAAAAGATTGCCGTATTCTCACCATTCATATCAGTATTTGCAGAACAGTGCATAGACGCAATACCTTTCAGCGGCAGATAGTAGTTCATCATAGAGAACATACCTTTCTTCATCTCTCCGCCGTACCATGTATTTAAAATAACCTGCTCGCGGCTTGTGATATTGAACATAGCCGCCGTCTCTGAATTCAGCCCCAGTTCTTTGTAGTTTTCAACTTTTGCTTTCGAAGCATTGTATACGACGAAATCCGGCTCAAAGTTCTCAAGTTCTTCTTCTGTAGGAGCAATAAACATATTCTTTACAAAGTGAGCCTGCCATGCAACTTCAACGATGAAACGGATTGCCATACGTGTGTCTTCATTCGTTCCACAGAAAGCATCTACTACAAAAAGTTTCTTATCAGAAAGCTCTTTTAATGCGATTGCTTTACATGTATCCCATGCTTCCTGAGATGCCGGGTGGTTGTCGTTCTTATATTCATCAGAGGTCCACCATACAGTATCCTTTGAATTTTCATCCATAACGATAAATTTATCTTTTGGTGAACGTCCTGTGTAAATACCTGTCATTACATTGACAGCTCCAAGTTCACTCACCTGACCTTTTTCAAAACCTTCCAACTCTGATTTTGTCTCTTCCTCAAATAATAATTCATAAGAAGGATTATGCACAATTTCTGTAGTTCCGGTAATACCATACTTGCTTAAATCGATTTTTGCCATCTTACATTCAACCTCTTTTCTTTCACTTTTTCATGATGTTTTGCCGTTGTGTATCCGCCCCTTTTGATTCTCAGGCTTTTACAACAACATTTGTCTTATTATCTCATTATTTCTCTGGAACGTCAATAGTTTAACAATCTTTTTTGAAAGTTTTTAGTAACAGTTCAACCATAGCCGGCAAAATAAACGAATCATGCTTGCATGAATGAGTGTATTTTACCGACTATGAGCGGAGCGCCAGATTATGAGCAAAAATAGTTGCACAGCAACGAATAGCACGTTAGTGCGGTTTTGCGAATGGCGCGGGCTGAACTGTTACAGTTTTTATGGAAAATACTTCTCATTGAGTTTTTTTATCATAACCGCATAAATAATCAGTGTTGGAAGAAGCACGAGCATCATCATCAAAAACAGCGGATCTATGCCTCCCACAAAAGTATTATAAAGATCAATGCCGCCGTATAACGTCACCACAACGCTTAACAGCAAGAGGGGAGTCTGTGCTTCTCTGCAATATCCTTTATAATCCTTACACTCCTTTGCATTCCCTCCTTTCGGGAGAAGAATTGTTTCGTTTATCTCATGTTTAAACTTCAGCATATAAAATGCATAAAAACAATATAGTCCGCAGCCTAACGCAAACAACCCCAAAAGTACGTCTATTTCATTAACCATTTTATTTTTACACCTCTTTATTCTTCTTTGCTTCTGAGTATCGTTCTGACCGTCCGCTCCATCTGATCTACGCCGCACTCCGTATCATGGAGAATGTCAGCGTCCAGGATTTCCTTGATTGCCTGCGGCATCTCTACGCCCGATACTTCCTGCAGTTTTTCCAACAGCTCAAATTCGTCTGCCGTTTCATAGTTACCGTCAATAGCCGCCATTACGCTTTTTGCGAATTTGTATGGACTTGCCGTAGCGGCAACCAGATATTTCCCGTTATCTTTCTCTGATTTTTTATACTGACTGCATACATAAGACGCCACTGCTGTATGTGTGTCGATTACATATCCGGTTCTGTCGTAAAGCGCTCTGATCGTTTCTTCAGTCTCTTCCTCCGTCGCATAACCTGCCGCAAAATCTGCAAGCCTTTCTTTTACTTCTTCTGTGACCGTATATTTACCCTTGGATTTCAATTCTGTCATTAATTCTTTTGTTTTTTCTGAATCTTCCCCCAATGCCAGATACAGAAGCCGTTCCAGATTACTGGAGATCAAAATGTCCATCGACGGAGACGTAGTGAGCATAAACTCCCGATTTCTGTCATAACTCCCGGTTTCAAAAAAATCATACAACACTTTGTTTTCATTAGACGCACAGATAAACCTATCCATCGGAACTCCCATCTGTTTTGCATAATACGCCGCCAGAATATTTCCAAAATTCCCCGTCGGCACCGCCACATTGATTTTTTCTCCCTGAGCAGCTTCCCCGTATTCCAGAAGTTTCACATACGCATACACATAGTAGACCACTTGTGGAATCAGACGTCCGATATTGATGGAATTGGCAGAAGAAAACCGATATCCATGTTCCGCCAGTTCCTTTTCCAGCTCTTTATTTTCAAACATCGCCTTCACACCGTTTTGTGCATCGTCAAAATTCCCATGGATCGCAACCACATTGACATTACCGCCTTTTTGCGTCACCATTTGACGCTCCTGCACCTTGCTCACGCCGTTCTTGGGATAGAACACGATCATCTGTGTTCCCTCCACATCGGCAAATCCTGCAAGCGCCGCTTTTCCTGTATCCCCGGACGTTGCTGTCAGAATCACGATTTTCTGATCCACATGATTTTTCTTCGCAGCCGTCGTCATAAGATATGGAAGAATGGAAAGCGCCATATCTTTAAACGCAATGGTTGCGCCATGAAACAGCTCAAGATAATACATACCGTCTGCTTTTACAAGAGGAGCAATCTCTTCTGTGTCAAACTTACTGTCATAAGCATGATGAATACAGGATTTTAACTCTTCTTCTGTAAAATCGGTAAAAAACTGTTTCATCACAATATAGGCAATCTCTTGGTAGTTCATGCCTTTCATGTCCTCTACAGCTCTGTCAAGCTTCGGGAGTTCCTCTGGAACAAACAATCCTCCGTCAGAGGCAAGCCCTTTTAAAATTGCCTCCGACGCCGTCACTCTCAACTTGGAGTTTCTTGTACTTTTGTAATATAGACTCATTTCTATGCCTTTCTTTTATTTTGCTTTTCGAAATACAATAAACAGAATCGCACTAACCGCCATCAAAATCGGATAAAACAAATATGGCATTATCGCAAACGCCGTAAGACCTGTAAGACTTGCCGCAGACAAAAGCTGTGCGCCATATGGGATTAACCCCTGTCCTACAGATGTGAAAATATCCAATAATGAAGCAGAACGTCTTGGAGAAATTTCAAACTCCTCACTGATTTCTTTTGCAATCGGTCCTGCCATTACGATCGCAACAGTATTATTCGCCGTACACATATCTACCAGAAAGGAAAGAAGCGCAATGCCGATCTCTCCGCCTTTCTGACCTTTGATGCTCCTCTTAATCAGATGCAAAATAAACTGGATACCTCCATGCTCTTTTACAAGTGATACAATACAAGCGACCACAATCGAAATAACGGTAATATCATACATTCCGGTCACTCCGCTTCCTACGGCTGTGAACATCTCACCCACAGCAAGACTTCCGGTCGCCACGCCCACGATCAAAGAAATAACCGTTCCACTTACCAATACTATAAATACATTAATTCCAATCAGCGCACCCACTAATACGATAATATACGGAACTACACGCAGAATATTATAATTTAGTTCTTCCGCCAGCTTAAAATCACCATTTCTTGTAATAAAAAAGAAAAGAATGATGGTGACAAGCGCAGCCGGAAGCACAATCAGAAAATTCTCCTTAAACTTATCCTTCATCTCACACCCTTGCGTCTTCACTGCCGCTATGGTAGTGTCGGAAATCATAGATAAGTTGTCGCCGAACATAGCCCCACATACAACCGCTCCGATACAGATTGGAAGAGCAAATCCTGTCTTCTCACTGATTCCCACTGCAATTGGCGCAAGCGCCGCGATCGTGCCCATGGATGTACCCATAGATACAGAGATAAAGCAGCCGATTATAAAAAGCCCTACCACTGCAACCTTCGCCGGAAGAATGGAAAGCCCTAAGTTTACTGTACTCTCCACGCCTCCTGCCGCCGTAACAGCTCCGGAAAAGGCGCCCGCTGATAAGAAGATCAAACTCATTGTAATAATATTTTCATTCCCTACCCCTTGGGATATAATAGCTATCTTATCCTGAAACTTCAAATCTCTATTCTGAAAACACGCCACTAATAACGCAATCAAAAACGCAACGATCGCAGGCATTGCATAAAAATCTCCTGTCACGATACCTGAACCCAAAAAGATGACAAGAAACACCCCAATTGGCAGCAAGGCCGCCACATTCCCTCTCTCATTTCCCATAAAATGTACCCTCACTTATTTTTTACTATTTGTATATTTCACAAGACCTCCTGCCGCAATCAGCTTTTGCATAAATTCCGGAAATGGCTGTCCCTGAAACTGTGTTCCCTTTGTACGGTTATAGATCTTACCGCTGTCAAAATCCACTTCCACTTCATCACCTGCTTCAATTCCTCTTGCCGCCTCCGGACATTCAATAATCGGAAGTCCAATATTAATAGCATTTCTATAGAAAATCCGCGCAAATGTCTCAGCAATTACACAACTTACGCCTGCTGTCTTTAAACAAAGGGGCGCGTGCTCTCTGGAAGATCCGCATCCGAAGTTTTTATTTGCAACGATCAAATCTCCCGGCTGTACTTTTTGGGCAAATTCCGGATCAATATCGACCATGGCATGCGCCGCAAGCTCCTGTGCATCAAAAGAATTCAAGTATCTTGCCGGTATAATGACGTCTGTATCTACATTGTCTCCATATTTAAACACATGTCCTAACGCTTTCATTATCTGTCACCTACTTTCTCTGGATTTGCAATATATCCCGCAATTGCACTTGCCGCCGCCACTTCCGGAGAAGCGAGATAGATCAGGGAATCCACGTGCCCCATTCTTCCTACAAAGTTACGGTTTGTTGTAGACACACATTTCTCGCCGGCCGCCATAACACCCATATGTCCTCCCATACAAGGACCGCAGCTCGGCGTATTCACAGCACAGCCTGCATCCACGAATATATCCATAAGTCCCTCTGCAATACACTGTTTATAGATCTTCTGTGTTGCAGGAACAACCATTACGCGCACATCTTCATGTACCGTATGCCCTTTCAGAATGTCCGCCGCCTTTCTCATATCAGAAATTCTTCCGTTCGTACAGGAACCAATGACAACCTGATCAATCTTGATCGGCTCCATTGCTTCGATTTCATCAATCGTCTTGGCATTGCCCGGAAGATGCGGAAACGCTACTGTTGGACGTACCTTGGATAAATCAATCTCAATCACTTCATCGTATGCAGCATCTTCATCCGCTTCATACACCTTATATTCTTTCTTCGTATGTGTTTTCAAGTATTCCTCGGTCAGTGTGTCTACCGGGAAGATTCCGTTCTTCGCACCTGCCTCGATTGCCATATTCGCCATCGTAAACCTATCATCCATGGAAAGATTCGAGACTCCATCTCCCGCAAACTCCATAGATTTATAAAGTGCGCCGTCCACGCCAATCTTTCCGATAATATGAATGATAATATCTTTTCCGGTCACAAACTTACCAGGTTTCCCGGTGAGCACAAACTTCATCGCACTCGGAACTTTAAACCATAACTCTCCCATTGCCATTCCTGTAGCAATATCCGTCGTACCTACTCCTGTCGAAAATGCTCCTAATGCTCCGTATGTACAAGTATGCGAGTCTGCTCCGATAATACACTCTCCCGCCGCAACAACGCCCGCCTCTGGCAAAATCGCATGCTCCACACCGGATTTTCCCTGTTCAAAATACCACGAAAGTCCCTGCTCTCTGGCAAACTCACGAATTGCTTTTGAGTTTTCCGCTGATTTAATATCCTTATTCGGAGTAAAATGATCCGGCACAAAGACAACCTTATCTTTATCAAACACCAAATCCGACATCTGCTTCAAGATCGGCAATGCCATCGGCCCGGTAATATCATTTGCCATAACTACGTCTAATTTTGCTTCAATCAATTGCCCCGCCTCAACATAATCAAGTCCTGCATGTGCGGCCAATATTTTCTGCGTCATCGTCATTCCCATCACGCCATCCTCCTGTTCTTCTTATTTCATCTTTATGTGCTATTTTAACACAAACACCCTCTCATTGTACAGTGTTAAAGTAAAAAACACTAGCGCTTGACATTTTTTGAAAAGATGGTATTATGAATTTGTAATAGATAATGATTCTCATTTACATTAAAATCAAAAAATAAGGAGTAGCATACATGACACTAAAACAAGGGATCAACGATCATCACTACCAAGTGGTTTCTATCAGTCTTGAGCAGCCGCTTGAACGGCGCTTAGAGTCTCTGGGACTTACGGAAGGCGCTCACATTACGATATTAAATAATGACAAAAAGAGGGCTCTGACCGCCAAATTCCGCGGCACCAGATTTGCCCTTGGACGTCGTATTGCAGAGCATATTGAAATAAAGGAGAGCGAATAACTATGGATCATGTTATTAATGTAGGATTTGTCGGAAATCCGAACTGTGGAAAAACAACGCTTTTTAATGCCTACACCGGAGCAAATTTAAAAGTTGCAAACTGGCCAGGGGTTACGGTAGAAAAAAAGGAAGGTTATACTTCTTATGAGGGCAAGAAATTTAAACTGATTGATCTCCCCGGTATCTACAGCCTTTCTTCCTATACGATAGAAGAAACCGTTTCCAGAAACTGTATTCTAAGCGACGAGGTGGATGTAATCATTAACGTTGTCGACGCTTCCAGTTTAGAGCGCAACCTATATTTCACACTCCAATTAATCGAACTTGGGAAACCGGTAATCCTTGCGCTGAACATGATGGACATTGTGGAAGAAAGAGGGATGGAACTTGACCTTCACCGCCTGCCCGAAATGCTTGGCGTACCTGCAATCCCGGTATCCGCACGCAAAAAAACCGGGTTGTCTATCCTGCTCCATGCGGCGGCACACCACACAGAGTTCCAAGAACAAAGTCCTCTTATCCATCATCACCCGGGAAAAACATATACACACCCTCACGATCACCATGAGGAATATGCCATGGTGTATGAAGATTATATCGAAGATAAGATTGACCACCTGATCACGCTCTTAAAACAAAACTATCCGGAACTGCCTAATAAGCGCTGGACCGCCATAAAACTTCTGGAAAACGACGCCGTCATCAAAACAGACTATCCGCTGAATGCCGATGACATTATTAACCGCAGTTACGAAAAGGATATGATTAATCAGAAGTATGATTTTATTGAGGAAATCATTAACGAAGTGCTTGTGAACAAATCCCGGAAAGAGGCTGCCACAGATAAAATCGACCATTATCTGACGCACCGTTTCCTTGGTCTGCCTATTTTCCTTGGTATTATGGCGCTGGTCTTCCTCCTTACCTTTGTGGTGGGCGACTGGCTGAAAGGATATTTTGAAATTTTGCTAGAAAATTTCTCCTCGCTTGTAACCACAGGACTTCAATCGGTACATACTTCCCCTATGCTTATCTCCTTGATTGTAGATGGTATTATCTCGGGCGTAGGCGGAATATTGACGTTCCTGCCAAACATATTCATCCTCTTCCTGGCTCTTGCTTTTTTGGAAGACAGCGGTTACATGGCGCGCGTTGCCTTTGTCATGGATGATGTCATGGGACGTTTAGGCTTATCCGGACGGGCATTTCTTCCACTGCTCCTCGGATTTGGCTGCTCTGTTCCTGCCATCATGGCCTCAAGAGCATTAGAACACAAACGGGATCGTTTTAAAACCATTCTAATTACGCCGTTTATGTCCTGCAGCGCAAAACTCCCGGTATATGTCCTGTTTTCCTCTATGTTCTTTGGAAAATATGCAATACTGGCTTGCTACTCTCTGTACTTGCTCGGCATCGTCACAGGAATCGGAACGGCATATATTCTTGGAAAAATCGATAAAAGAAAAGCGGATCATGCGCTCCTCATTGAGCTGCCGGAATATAAAACTCCGAATGGACGCACTATTGCCATCTATGTATGGGAAAAGATTAAAGACTATCTGACAAAAGCAGGCACCGTTATCTTTATTGCTTCTGTACTGATGTGGATATTGCTGAATTTTGGACCTCATGGTTATGTGACAGACATCTCTCAGAGTTTTGGCTCTATGGCAGGCAGACTACTTGCTCCGCTGCTGGCTCCTGCGGGACTTGGTTACTGGCAGATTGTAGTCGCTCTCATTTCCGGTATTGCTGCAAAAGAAGTAGTAGTATCTAGCTGCAGTGTGCTCTTTGGCATCCAGAATATTACTACCGCACAGGGAATGAATGCCATGGTAGGCACTCTTAGTTCTCTTGGTTTCGGCATCGCAAACGCCTATGCACTGATGGTATTCGTGCTTTTATATATTCCCTGCACTGCCGCCATTGCAACCATCCACAGAGAACTCAGAAGTTTGAAAACCACTTTCGGAATACTGGCTTTCCAATTGCTTGCAGCATGGGTAATGAGCTGTATTGTATACCAGATTGGATCGTTTTTGTAAAACATCAAGAACCGCTTCTTCCCTTACAAAATATTGAGGACGGTTTACCGTATCTTGCGGTATCCCGTCCTCTTTTTAGATTTTATGAACTGTTCATTTATTTACTTGCACTCTGCAAATACGGAATTTCAATCGGATCGATGGGATCGACCGGATTCTCTACTTCACCTTTTTTTCTTCTCTTATATCGTTTCATAAGTTCACCACTTTTATTATAAAACCAGAAAGAATATGCGAGAAGCTTTCCCGCTTTCCCCATCTTTTCTCTCGTCGTCTTATCATACAGTGTTCCGCCCGCTTCAATCGGCGCTTTCTGACGAATCAAAGAAATCAGTTCCGTCTCACAGGTTACATGCTCCGGTAAAATCGTATATCCCTGTCCCACGCACTCAATCTTATGAGAATCGCTGCCACCGATTCCCGGCTTTTTGTATTTCTGCGCCAGTTTCACAGCTCCCTCATTAGAAGCCTCTGACTCACAGGAATTAAACGCCTCCACAAAATCAAATCTCTTGATCAGCTCCGGTGAACGATAGAATCTCTTGGTGTTCGTGTAGCTCATATACTTCTCACCACATGGATGTGCCGGCCCTAAAATTCCGCCATGTCTGTGTACAAAATCAATCAACATAGCCGCCGGAAGACCACGCATCTCAAGAAGGCGCATCTTCACACCTTCCGGCATAATACAAATGATATGCCCTGCATCACATGTATCATACTCTATTCCTTTTAATACTACAAAGTCCTCATGTACTTTGCCTTTCATCTTATATTTCCAATGACGATAGCCTTTATAAGTATCATGATCCGTAATGAGCATTCCATCAAATCCGCATTCTTTCAGCTTCACAATATATTCGTCCAAACTCACCTTGCTGTCTACAGAACCCTCTTTTACATGACAATGCATATCCAGTTTCACAATGAAGCCTCCCTTCACCATCTTTTACTGTTTATTATATCACATCTGCCACAAAATACAACAAACTATTCCATTTCCTCATCGTCATCCAAGTCCTCCAAAACCATTCGCGCCTGCTCGACCTCTGATGCCACAGTTTCCCGTCCCTTTATACTTTGAGATTGTTCCTTCTTTTTCTTCCCGGATTTTTTGAAATGAAGTGTAAACTGAACAATCATACCAACAACTGCCAATGCCGCCGCAATTCCATATCCGACGAACACATTGCTAAAACCTGCAACAGCAGCAATCGCCATACCTGCCGTATGTCCTCCGCTAATAGACGTAATGATTATTACACATGGCTCTACAAAAATTACCGCAAGGATTGCCAGCACTAAACCCACTCCCGCATAGATTCCCAGCATAAGATTTGAATTCGGATAAACAATCCCTGCCGCAACACTTACCACTACAATAAACACCGTACAAAACACTCCAAATCGATAGATTGCAAATGATAATGCCGCCAGAATCACTCCACAGGCAAACACAGCGATCGTAAACGTAAGCCCCGATAATCCCACTGCGTTACATACGACAATTCCTAAAGACGTACCTGCCGCAAATCCTATGATCATTGCCAATACTTTAATAAGCTTCAACCCCAAG
>CAJTRE010000034.1 GCA_910578495.1 uncultured Dorea sp. | reverse complement strand
GTCGGTAAAATAAACGAATCATGCTTGCATGAATGAGTGTATTTTACCGACTATGGCTGAACTGTTACGTAATTGTTGGGGACGCCTGAGAAAATCATTGCAGAATTTCTTCCAAAGTGATATAATAGCATAAGTTAAGCAAAGGTAAGGAGGATGTTCACATGAAACATGTAAAAACATTAAATACACAGACACTAAACAACACTGTAAGAAAAGGCGGATGCGGAGAGTGCCAGACATCCTGTCAGTCAGCATGTAAGACTTCCTGCACAGTAGGAAATCAGACTTGCGAACAGAAGAAATAATTTCACATTATTCATAAGAGAACAGATAGAGACAGCGGTCTTTAAGTCCGCTGTTTCTTGTGCGTTAAGGGTTTTCTTTTCAATGCACAATCTGACCGAAAGGGGTATAGTTTTGATTCACCAGTATAAAAGTAATGGATATAATATTGTTCTGGATGTAAATAGTGGTTCTGTCCATGTGGTAGATGATCTATGTTATGATGTAATCGCCTCTCTGAGCAGACAGAATGAGGAACATACAGTACAGACGTTAAAAGAAGAAAAGACATACGCAGATTTAAGACAGGCTCTTGGAGACACCTATGGAGAAACGGATTTAAAAGATGCGCTTGAGGATGTGATGGAGCTTACGGAGAACGGACAGCTCTTTGTAAAGGATGAATATGAGTGTCTGATCGACGCCGTAAAAAAGAGAAAAACAGTGGTAAAGGCGCTTTGCTTACATATTGCCCATGACTGTAATCTTGCCTGCAAATACTGTTTTGCAGAAGAAGGAGAGTATCATGGCAGACGGGCGCTTATGAGTTTTGAAGTTGGAAAGAAAGCGTTAGATTTTCTGATTGCAAATTCCGGAAGCCGCCGTAATCTGGAAGTGGATTTTTTTGGCGGAGAACCGCTGATGAACTGGCAGGTAGTAAAGGATCTTGTGGCTTATGGAAGAGAGCAGGAGAAGAGCTTTGACAAGCATTTCCGATTTACTGTAACAACGAACGGCGTACTTTTGAATGACGAAATTCAGGATTTTGTGAATAAAGAGATGGATAACGTTGTATTAAGTCTGGACGGAAGAAAAGAAGTTAATGACCATATGAGACCGTTTAGAAATGGAACAGGAAGCTATGATCTTATAGTTCCGAAGTTCCAGAAGCTTGCCGACAGCAGAAATCAGGAAAGATATTATGTGCGCGGTACATTTACAAGGGATAATCTGGATTTTTCTGAGGATGTGCTTCATTTTGCGGATCTTGGATTTAAGCAGATGTCTATTGAGCCGGTGGTAGGGCCGGAGACAGATCCTTATGCAATTCGGGAATCTGATCTTCCAGTAATCATGGAAGAATACGATAAGCTTGCAAAGATTATGATCGAGCGTGAAAGGGAAGGAAAAGGTTTTAATTTCTTTCATTTTATGATAGACTTAGAGGGCGGTCCATGCGTGGCAAAACGTTTGTCGGGCTGTGGCTCTGGAACAGAGTATCTGGCTGTGACGCCATGGGGAGATTTCTATCCATGTCATCAGTTTGTAGGTCAGGAAGAGTTTCTGATGGGAAATGTGGACGAAGGTATTATAAAACCGGAGATTGCAGATGACTTCAGAGGATGTAACGTTTATTCGAAAGAGAAATGTAAAAATTGTTTCGCAAAATTCTACTGCAGCGGTGGATGTATGGCAAACGCCTATAATTTTCATGGAACGATTCATGA
Source organism: uncultured Dorea sp. (assembly GCA_910578495.1). Lineage (GTDB taxonomy): Bacteria > Bacillota > Clostridia > Lachnospirales > Lachnospiraceae > Dorea_D. The sequence continues at coordinate 23,918 of CAJTRE010000034.1, read as the reverse complement.
TACGTATGAGATCGGCTGTGAAATGCAGAGAAAGCGTGTAGAATGTGCGATTATGATGAAAGCAGCTCTGGCGGATTTGCAGCATTAAAGGAAACGCTAGGGGGAGAAGAAAGGAAGTTAATAGAATCATGAAGAAGAACAAAGGAATATTGAGTCTTGTCGTGGCGGTAGTTCTGATCGGACTGCTTGGATTTACGGCAGTTACAGGCTTTGGAAAAGGGCATATCGGTTCAGCGAGAAATATTAAACTCGGACTGGATCTTGCCGGAGGTGTGAGTATCACCTATCAGGTAAAGAATGAAAACCCGACAGAGAGCGAGATGAAAGATACCATCTATAAGCTCCAGAAACGTGTGGAACAGTACAGTACGGAGTCCAGCGTATATCAGGAGGGGGACGACCGTATTAATATTGAGATTCCGGGTGTGTCTAATGCCAATGAGATTTTAGACGAGCTTGGTCAGCCTGGCTCACTTTACTTTATCGCACAGACGGGAAGTGACGGGAAGGCAAACTATGAGCAGGTAAATGCAACCGGAGATACGGCTGTAGATTATAAACTTTCCAAAACTTTAGAAGAGTTGAAAGCAGACGGTTCTTTAGTGCTTTCGGGAACGGATGTGAAGAGCGCCAGAGCCGAGACAAGAGAAGACCAGACAACAAAGGCAAAAGAAAATGCAGTTTCTTTGATTTTTACAAAAGAAGGAACAAAAAAATTCGCAGATGCTACAAAAAAAGCACACGAAGCAAGGGAAAGTATCGGTATTTATTATGATGGCAGTTTTGTAAGTGTTCCGAATGTCAATAATGTCATTGAGGACGGAAAGGCTGAGATTACAGGAAGCATGAGTTTTGAAGAAGCAGATACTCTTGCCTCTACCATCCGTATCGGCGGCCTGCAGCTTGAGTTAGAAGAACTCCGCTCGAATGTGGTAGGAGCACAGCTTGGAGAACAGGCGATCAGCACCAGTTTAAAAGCGGGAGCTATCGGTCTTGCCATTGTGTTCTTATTTATGATCTTTGTGTATTATCTGCCGGGACTGGCGGCCAGTCTTGCGCTTCTAATTTACACAGAACTTGTGATTGTAATTTTAAATGCGTTTAATGTTACATTGACGCTTCCGGGTATCGCAGGTATCATCCTTGGTATCGGTATGGCGGTTGATGCAAACGTGATTATATTTGCGCGTGTAAAAGAAGAGATGGCGAGAGGAAAGAGTGTGAGAAACTCTCTGAAAACGGGATTCAAAAAAGCGATGTCCGCCATTGTAGACGGTAACGTGACAACGCTCATTGCAGCGGCAGTTCTGTGGTTCAGAGGTTCCGGTACAGTAAAAGGATTCGCACAGACGTTGGCAATCGGTATTATTGTATCTATGTTTACCGCACTTGTGATTACACGTATGATTGTATACGCATTCTATGCGGTAGGACTTAGAAGTGAGAAATTGTATTATCGTGCGCCGAAGAAAGAGCATGGTACGATTGATTTCCTTGGAAAGAGAAAGTTGTTCTTTGTAATTTCCATAGCAATGGTCGTGATTGGATTTGTGTTTATGGGAGTTAATGGTTCTCAGGGAAAAGGCGCGTTTGCATACAGTTTGGAATTTGAAGGCGGTACTGCTACTAATGTAGCCTTTAATAAAGATTACTCGATTGAAGAGATAGATAAAGAAATCGTTCCTGTGGTAGAGAAAGTAACGGGAGACTCTAATGTGCAGACACAGAAAGTAGCGGGAACAAACCAAGTGATTATTAAGACAGTAACTCTGGAATTGGCACAGCGTGAAGCGCTTAATCGGGCGATGACAGATGAGTTTGGAGTAGATGAGTCTAAGATTACGGCAGAAAACATCAGTTCAACGGTAAGTAACGAAATGAGAAAGGATGCAGTGATTGCGGTTATAATTGCCACAATCTGTATGCTGCTCTATATCTGGTTCCGGTTTAAGGATATTCGATTTGCTACGAGTGCGGTTGTGGCGCTTCTGCATGACGTACTGGTAGTGCTTACATTCTATGCTGTGGCACGAATCTCTGTAGGTAACACATTTATTGCATGTATGCTGACGATTGTCGGTTACTCGATTAATGCGACTATTGTTATCTTTGACCGAATCCGCGAGGAACTTCATTATCAGACAAGATCTACAGATCTCGTGGAAGTAGTAAATAAGAGTATCTCTCAGACGCTTACAAGAAGTATCTATACTTCTCTTACAACCTTTGTTATGGTTGCCATTCTGTTTGTGATGGGCGTAAGTTCAATCAAAGAATTTGCAGCTCCTTTGATGATGGGTATTGCCTGTGGAGCTTATTCTTCTGTATGTATTACGGGAGCTTTGTGGTATGTTATGAAAGCAAAGATTGGTCAGAAAAAATAAAAGGCAGACATAAAAGACGAAGAAACGGCCATAGCCATGTTAGATGGTTGTGGCTGTTTTCGTTATGGAAAAAACGGACGTCTTGTCTGTTTTATGGAGGATACAGATGGAACAATGGGTATTGTTAAGAAAAGGAGCGGATTTTGATAAATTATCACAGAGGTTTGGGATCAGCAGGCGTCTGGCAAGCCTTATCAGAAACCGGGAAGTGGTCGGAGAGGAAGCGGTGGGACAATATCTGAACGGAACGCTTTTCGATCTTTATGACGGCATGCTGATGAAAGATATGGATAAAGCGGTGGACCTTTTAAAAGAGAAGATTGCGCATGGAAAGAAACTCAGGGTGATCGGAGATTATGATATTGACGGTGTGAATGCTGTCTACATTCTGTTGGAAGGATTGGAAGGACTGGGAGCATGTGTGGACAGTGATATTCCGGACCGCATGATTGATGGCTATGGCCTGAATACAGAACTGATTGAGCGGGCTTTTGAGGCAGAAGTGGACACCATTATTACTTGCGATAATGGGATAGCCGCCATAGACGAGATCGCCTACGCGAAACGCCTTGGGATGACGGTGATTGTAACTGACCACCACGAGATCCCTTACGAGGGGACGAAGGAGGAAAGACATTATATTCTTCCGCCGGCAGATGCAGTGATCGATCCGAAACGTGAGGATTGTCTCTATCCATTTAAAGGTCTGTGCGGTGCTGCAGTTGCCTATAAATTGATGGAGTGTCTATATGAGGCGTCTGGTCATAATGCAGAAGATATTGATTATCTGATTGAAAATGTTGCTATTGCGACCGTTGGCGATGTTATGGATTTAGTCGGTGAGAACCGTATTTTAGTAAAAGAAGGGTTGGAAATGTTGAGACAAACCGCCAATCCGGGACTGAAATCATTGATTGAGTGTACGAAAGTTCCAAAAGAACGGATTAGTTCTTATCACATCGGATTTGTAATCGGGCCATGTCTGAATGCAAGTGGAAGGCTGGATACTGCCAAACGGGCATTGGCATTACTGCGCTGCAAGAAGAAAAAGGAAGCAGATGTGCTTGCCGGTGATTTAAAAGCGTTAAACGACAGTCGGAAAGATCTGACGGTGCAGGCGGTGGAACAGGCAGTCCGGCAGGTGGAGGATACTCCAGTGGGAAAAGACAGGGTGCTTGTGTTATATCTGCCGGAGTGCCATGAAAGTCTGGCAGGTATTGTGGCGGGGCGTATCCGGGAGAGATACTATAAGCCGGTGTTTGTTATTACCGATGCCAAAGAGGGGGCAAAAGGTTCCGGAAGGTCCATCGAAACATACCATATGTATGAAGGGCTGCATGAATGTGAGGAATTACTTACCCGGTACGGCGGACACAAGATGGCCGCAGGAATTTCTCTGAATAAAGAAGACATTGATGTATTGCGGAAGCAGTTGAACGACCACTGCAGGCTGACAGAGAAAGATATGACGGAAAAAGTGGTGATTGATATGGAACTGCCATTCTCGTGTGTGACCGAGGATTTCGTATCGGAGCTTTCATTGTTGGAGCCTTTCGGGAAAGGAAATACGAAACCTGTTTTTGCAGAGCGGGGGATTTCGCTTATCAGTGGCCGGATTCTTGGGAAAAATAGAAATGTATTGAAAATGCGGGTGTCGGATCAATGGCAGACAGAAATTGACGCCGTATATTTTGGTGATATAGAGCAGTTTGAACAGACGATTGACGAGAAGTTTGGAAAGGGGAGTTTTCAGGGGCTCCTTATGGGAAGAGGAAGTCAGATGAACATATCTGTCACGTTTTATCCGGATATAAACGAATATATGGGACGGGTGACGCCTCAGATTGTGATTACTCATTACCAATAATACAGCTAAAACTCTCGTTTATGGCTAAACGCCATATGCTGATTATATCATACAGTCTGCTGCAAGCAAGCTTGCACATCCTGTCTGCTATATCAGCGCATGGCTGAATAGTTACATAATACATCGGGAAAAATGGCGGAAGTGTTTGAAAACCCTTGCGGTTAATGATATAATAAAGCATTGCATGAAAAATGATGTAAAAAATAACAGGGAAGGAGGCAATAATATGTCAAAACAAACGACGACGTATGAATCTTTGGATAATAAACTGGCGGCCAATTCATTAACAGAGGATCTTACAAAGGGACTTGATATTGTAGATGGGCACGCAGTAAAGGAAGCGAAAGATTATGAGAATCCAGACGCTCTTTATGACATGTTGATTGCCCGTATCCGCAAATACCATCCGTCTGCCGACATTAGTCTGATTGGCAAGTCGTATGAGCTTGCGAAGAAAGCCCATGGCGACCAGCGGAGAAAATCAGGAGAACCATATATCGTACATCCGCTCTGGGTGTCTACTATTCTGGCTGATTTGGAGATGGATAAAGAAACCATTGTGGCAGCAATGCTGCATGATGTGGTTGAGGATACAGAGATTAGTGATAAATATATTAAGCAGGAGTTTGGGGAAGAGGTGGCGCTTCTTGTGGACGGCGTTACCAAGTTAGGACAGCTTTCGTATTCTTCAGACAAATTAGAAGTACAAGCAGAAAATTTACGTAAGATGTTTCTTGCTATGGCGAAGGATATACGTGTGATCATTATTAAGCTGGCGGACCGCCTGCATAATATGAGAACGCTTCAGTTTATGACGCCGGCAAAGCAGCAGGAGAAAGCAAGAGAGACAATGGACATCTATGCGCCGATTGCACAGCGGCTCGGTATCTCCAAGATCAAGACGGAGCTTGACGACCTTGCGCTCAAATATTCTCAGCCGGAGGTGTTTTTTGATCTTGTCAATCAGATTAATGCCAGAAAGATGGAGAGGGAAGAATTTGTTCAGCAGATTGTAGAAGAAGTTTCCAGACATATGGAAAATACCCATGTAAAATGTGACGTCAGCGGCCGCGTGAAGCATTTCTTCAGTATTTATAAAAAGATGGTGAATCAGGATAAGACGGTCGATCAAATCTATGATTTATTTGCGGTGCGTATTATTGTGGATTCTGTGAAAGACTGTTATGCGGCTCTTGGTGTGATCCACGAGATGTATACGCCGATTCCGGGGCGTTTTAAGGATTATATTGCCATGCCCAAGCCTAATATGTATCAGTCTTTGCACACTACGCTTATGAGCTCTGTGGGACAGCCGTTTGAGATCCAGATTCGTACGGAGGAAATGCATAAGACAGCGGAGTATGGTATTGCGGCTCACTGGAAATACAAAGAGTCCAACGATGGCAAGAAGAGTGTGGCAGCGCAGGAAGAGGAGAAACTTAGCTGGCTCAGACAGATTTTGGAGTGGCAGCAAGATATGTCCGATAATCGTGAATTTTTGAATTTGATCAAAGGTGACTTAGATTTATTTGCGGAAGACGTATACTGCTTTACACCACAGGGAGATGTGAAGAATCTTCCCAATGGCTCGACGCCGATTGATTTTGCATATGCGATTCATAGTGCGGTGGGCAATAAGATGGTGGGCGCAAGAGTCAACGGAAAGCTTGTTAATATAGACTACAAGATTCAAAACGGCGACCGCATTGAGATTTTGACATCCCAGAATTCGAAAGGCCCAAGTCGTGACTGGCTGAATATCGTTAAGAGTACGCAGGCGAAGAACAAGATTAACCAGTGGTTTAAGAAAGAGTTTAAAGAAGAAAATATCATCAAGGGTAAGGAGATGATTGCTTCTTATTGTAAGACGAAGAGTATTGTCCTGAGTGATATTTTAACTTCCAGATACCAGGAAATTGTACAGAAAAAGTATGGGTTCCGGGATTGGGAGGCTGTGCTTGCCGCTATTGGACATGGGGGATTAAAGGAAGGACAGGTTGTGAACCGTCTGGTAGAAGAATATCAGAAAGAACACCGTCAGGAGCTCACCAATGAGACTGTTCTTGAAAAGATCGCCGAAGCGTCCAGAAATAAGGTGCACATTGCCAAATCAAAGAGTGGTATTGTTGTGAAAGGAATCGATGATGTGGCGGTTCGTTTCTCCAGATGTTGTAATCCGGTACCGGGGGATGAAATCGTAGGATTTGTAACTCGGGGAAGAGGTTTGTCCATTCATCGCACAGACTGCGTAAATATGCTGCACTTAACAGAAACAGAGCGTGTAAGACTGATTGACGCTGAGTGGGAAGGTTCAGGAGAAGGCGAAAGCGGGGGACAGTACCTTGCCGAGATTAAGATGTATGCAAACGACAGACAGGGACTTCTTATGGAAATGTCCAAGATATTTACGGAGACAGAGGTGGATGTAAAATCAATGAATGTTCGTACAAGTAAACAGGGGACGGCAACCATTGAGACCGGATTTATCGTTCATGGCAGAGAGGAACTGGAAAAGGTAGTCAAAAAACTCCGCCAGTTGGAGGGAGTATTAGATATTGAAAGGACGACAGGTTAATTAGAAAATGAAAGTAGAAAAGTTTGTAACAGGAATTATTAGTACGAATTGTTATCTTGCTGTAAATGAAGAGACAAAGCAGGCGGTGGTTATTGATCCTGCAGCCTGCCCTTCTTATCTTATGAATCATATAAAATCTGAGGAACTCAAAATAGAAGCGCTTCTTTTGACGCATGGACACTTCGATCATATTATGGGAATTGATGGTTTTCTTAAAGAGTTTGACGTTCCGGTTTATGTACATGAGGATGACGAGGAGTGCATGAACAATTCCCGTTTGAATCAATCTGCCACCTATACTGCGGGATACACCTTTTGTAAAGCGCAGTATTTAAAAGACCGTCAGACGTTAGAACTTGCAGGGTATACATTTGAAGTGATTCATACGCCGGGACATACGAGAGGCGGATGCTGTTATTATGTGGAGTCGGATAATGTGCTTTTTAGTGGAGATACGCTGTTTCAAAATTCTATCGGACGTACGGATTTTTCCAACAGCAGTATGTCTGATCTGGTTCATTCTGTAAAGGATAAGCTGTTTTTACTTCCGGATGAGACGATGGTTTATCCAGGGCATATGGGTGAGACGACAATCGGGCATGAAAAAGAATACAATCCTTATGTATAACAAATATCATGCAGGATAATTTCGAGAAATGAAAGGGCAGCTATGATCGAGATTGTATGTAACGATGAGACATATACTTATAATACTTATCATATTGTAAAGGCTTTTTATCCGTCTGAGGAAGTGAAATCAAGGGTGGAGGAAAAAGCCTCTCATTATATAGAGGCAGCGTTTGACTCTGGAATTGTGCTTAAGGTTTCTTCGGAGGAAGTAGAAGAATCTATGGATACAGGGATAGATAAGTCTGATGCGCTGGCTGTGAAAAAAGAACGCAAGTATAGAGTAGATACCTGTTTTTACCATAAATTGCAACTGCATACTGGACGTTCCCTTGCGTGGGGAATCTTAACCGGAGTCCGTCCTACCAAGATTGCCATGCAGAAGCTTTCTGAGGGGATGTCAGAAGAAGCGTTTGTATCTTGGTTTCAGAAAGAGTGTCTGGTGAATGAAGAAAAGGCGCATCTTGCATGGAAGATAGCCGAGAAAGAGAAAAAATTGTTAGACCAGTTGGATTATAAGAATGGATATAGTTTATATGTAGGTATTCCATTTTGTCCTACGGTTTGTACTTATTGTTCCTTTAGTTCCGGTTCTCTGAAAGATTGGGGACATCGAGTAGAGGACTATCTGGAGGCGCTTTGTAAAGAGCTTGCATTTATCGGGAAAGCGGCGAAAGAGAAGAAGTTAAATACCATATATATCGGTGGCGGCACGCCTACCAGTCTGACAGCAGTGCAGCTTCAGCGCCTGCTTACCTGCATTGATGAACATTTTTCCAGAGAGAGTCTAATTGAATATACTGTGGAGGCAGGAAGACCGGACAGCATTACAAAGGAAAAGCTGGAAGTGATTCGAGAACATGGGATTACCCGTATTTCCATTAATCCGCAGACGATGCAGCAAAAGACGCTGGACATAATTGGCAGACAGCATACGGTGGAGGATATTGTAGAAACATATGAAACTGCCAGAACCCTCGGTTTTGACAATATCAATATGGATTTGATTGCAGGACTTCCGGAAGAAGAGTTGTCCGATATGGAAGATACGTTAAGACAGGTGGAAGCATTGAATCCGGACAGTCTTACGGTACATTCACTGGCGATTAAGAGGGCGGCGAAGATGGGGCAGGACAGACAGAATAGGAAATCGCAGGATATACGAAGTATGATAGAGGCTTCAGCACAGTCGGCTCACAAGATGGGACTTTCTCCGTATTATCTCTACCGGCAGAAAAATATCGCCGGGAATTTTGAGAATGTCGGTTATGCAAAGGTTGACAAAGCCGGAATATACAATATACTTATTATGGAAGAGAAACAATCTATTGTTGCCGCAGGAGCTGGTTCGTCTACAAAGATTGTACTGCAAGAACCAATGATAATTCCGGGCAATAAGAATAAAAAAGCGACAAATCTGATACGGATTGAAAATGTAAAAGCAATAGATGCCTATATTGACCGTATTGATGAAATGATAGAGCGAAAAGGAGAATGGCTATGGCATTAAAGAAAAAACCGGTAACCGGTATGAAAGATATGATGCCTCGGGAAATGGAGATCCGAGATTACCTTATTGGTCTTATCAAAGAGACGTATAAGACCTTTGGTTTCACTTCTATGGAAACTCCTTGTGTAGAGCATATTGAGAATTTGTGCAGTAAGCAGGGCGGAGACAATGAGAAGTTGATTTTCAAAATTATGAAACGTGGGGAAAAGCTGAAAATCGAAGAAGCAAAAGCGGAAAATGATCTGGCAGACGGAGGTCTTCGTTATGACCTTACCGTACCTTTAGCGAGATATTATGCAAATCATTCCAATGAGCTGCCTTCTCCGTTTAAAGCGCTCCAGATTGGAAATGTATGGAGAGCAGATCGTCCGCAAAAAGGACGTTTCAGGCAGTTTATGCAGTGTGACATTGACATATTAGGAGAGGCTTCTGTACTTTCTGAGATTGAACTGATTTTAGCTACAACAGCCATGCTTGGGAAACTTGATTTTAAGAATTTTACAGTATGTATCAACGATAGAAATATTTTAAAAGCGATGGCGGCGTACAGCGGTTTTTCTGAGGATGATTATGATGAAGTATTTATTGTTTTGGATAAGATGGACAAGATTGGCGCAGACGGTGTGGCAAAAGAATTAGAAGAGATGGGTTATACAAAAGAAAATGTAGATACTTATCTGAAGCTTTTTGATGAAACTCCGGCAGACGCTTCCGGTATCTGTGTGTTGAAAGAAAAACTTGGAGATTACTTGAGTGATGTTACAGCAGATGGCATGGAGCTTATTATGTCTAGCGTGGAGGCTGCAAAAGAATGTGAGTTCAAATTACAATTTGATCCCACGCTTGTAAGAGGACAATCATATTATACGGGAACGATTTTCGAGGTGCGTATGGATGATTTCGGCGGTTCTGTAGCAGGCGGCGGACGTTACGACAAGATGATCGGTAAATTTACAGGTCAGGATACGCCTGCTTGTGGTTTTTCTATTGGATTCGAGAGAATTGTTATGCTGCTTCTGGAAAATGGTTATGAAGTGCCAAGCGGTAAGGAGAAAAAGGCGTATTTGTTAGAGAAGAAGATGCCAAAAGAAGGAATGTTAAAAGTTCTGGCTCTTGCGAAGGTGGATAGAGAAGCAGGAAAACAGGTGCTGATCGTGAACATGAAGAAGAATAAGAAGTTTCAGAAAGATCAGCTTATAGAAGAAGGCTACGGTGAGATTGTAGACTGCTATGCAGATTCAGTAGAACCGTTGTAAGGATATAGAAAGGTAAAGGAGAGATAGCTATGGCAGAGTCAATGCAGGGATTAAAGAGAACTCATAGATGTGCAGAACTTTCTGTGGCAAACATCGGTGAGACTGTGACAATTATGGGATGGGTACAAAAGAACCGTAACAAAGGCGGACTTGTGTTTGTAGATGTGAGAGACCGTTCCGGTATTATTCAGGTAGTCTGTGAAGAAGGAAAGACAGCGGTAGAAATCATTGAAAAAGCGGCAAGACTTCGTTCCGAATATGTAGTGGCAGTAGTTGGTAAGGTAGGAAAACGTTCCGGTGCAGTGAATGAAAATCTTGCTACCGGTGAGATTGAGATTATTCCAGAGGAACTTCGTGTGCTTTCTGAGTCAGAGACGCCGCCGTTCCCAATTGAGGAAGATTGTAAGACAAAAGAAGAAATCCGACTGAAATACAGATATTTGGATCTTAGAAGACCAGATATGCAGAAAAATCTGATGATGAGAAGTAAGGTGGCAACCCTTACCCGTCAGTTTCTGGCAGATGAAGGGTTTATGGAGATAGAGACTCCGATTCTTATTGGAAGCACACCGGAAGGAGCCAGAGATTATCTTGTGCCAAGCCGTATTCATCAGGGACATTTTTATGCACTTCCACAGTCACCACAGTTATTTAAACAGATTTTAATGTGTTCTGGATGTGACCGTTATTTCCAGATTGCAAAATGTTTCCGAGATGAGGATTTAAGGGCAGATCGTCAACCGGAGTTTACGCAGATTGATATGGAACTTTCTTTCGTAGATGTGGATGATGTACTTGATGTTAATGAAAGACTGCTTGCGAAATTATTTAAAGAAGTATTAGAATTAGAGGTTTCTCTGCCAATTCCGAGAATGACTTGGCAGGAAGCTATGGATAGATATGGTTCGGATAAGCCGGATACCCGTTTTGGCATGGAGCTTACGGATGTCACAGAGACAGTGAGAGACAGTGAGTTTGTTGTATTTAAAGGCGCTATTGAAAATGGCGGAACGGTTCGTGGTATTAATGCCAAAGGACAGGGCGCTATGCCGAGAAAGAAGATTGATAAGTTGGTAGATTTTGCCAAAGACTACGGCGCAAAAGGACTTGCTTATGTGGCAATCCAAGAAGATGGAAGTGTGAAATCTTCTTTTGCAAAATTCATGAGTGAAGAAGAGATGGCAGCTCTTATTAAAGCGATGGATGGAGAAAATGGAGATTTACTTCTCTTTGCGGCAGATAAGAATAAGGTGGTATGGGATGTTCTTGGTGCTCTTCGTCTGGAACTAGCCCGTCAGATGGAACTTCTGGATAAGGGTGAGTACAAGTTCCTTTGGGTAACAGAGTTCCCGCTTCTTGAGTGGAGTGAAGAGCAGAACCGTTACACTGCAATGCATCACCCGTTTACTATGCCGATGGAAGAGGATCTTCAGTACATCGACAGCGATCCAGGAAGAGTGCGTGCAAAAGCATACGATATTGTTCTCAATGGTAACGAGATCGGCGGCGGAAGTGTGCGTATCTTCAATCCCGAGATTCAGAGCAAAATGTTTGAGGTACTGGGATTTACACCGGAGCAGGCACAGGAGCAGTTTGGTTTCTTATTGACAGCATTCAAGTATGGTGTGCCGCCACACGCGGGTCTTGCATATGGGCTTGACCGTATGGTTATGCTGATGGCAAAAGAAGAGAGTATCCGCGATGTGATTGCATTCCCGAAAGTGAAAGATGCGTCTGACCTTATGACAGAAGCACCTACGCCGGTAGATGAAAAACAGTTGGAAGAACTTGGAATTACAGTGAAAGTGGAAGAAGAGTAAGAAGTATGAAATCGCAGCTTAGATTTGAACAGAGAAGAATGAAAATATCTCCATTAGGAGAGGAAGCGAGTGTGCCGGATTTTGTTGGCAGCAGAATCCTGCAGAATAATCTGGAGTTTGATTTGGATGAGACGGACGAGATTTTTGAGGGGTATGGGCAACGTTATAATTCCTATCCGTATCGCCAGTATATGTCTTATAATCGTGAACTTACGGAGCAGGATGTGAAGATGGCCGTTTTAGAAAATGATTTTCTGATGGCAGTATTTTTGCCGGAATTTGGTGGAAGACTGTGGGAACTTATAGATAAAAGAACGGGAAAGAACCTGATTTACACGAATGATGTGATCAGGTTCAGTAATCTTGCTGTCCGAAATGCTTGGTTTAGCGGCGGCGTAGAGTGGAACGTTGGAATTATTGGTCATACACCGCTGACGGCTGATTCTTTGTATACGGCAAGGTTAGAAGACGAAGCAGGGACTCCGGTGCTTCGGATGTACGAATACGAGAGACTCCGAGGCGTGGAGTATCAGATGGACTTCTGGCTTGGAGAAGAGGATCGATACTTAAACTGTCGTATGCGTATTGCAAATACAAGTAAAGAGACTGTTCCGATGTACTGGTGGAGCAATATAGCGGTGCCGGAATATGAAAACGGAAGAATCGTAATTCCGGCGGAAGAAGCATATGTCGGTGCGTTTTCTGACGGAGGAAGCAAAGTTTATAAAGTTGGAATTCCAGAAGTAGAGGGTGTAGATATTAGCAGATACGGAGATATTCCGGTACAGATTGATTATTTCTTCAACATCCCGAAAGAAAGTCCGAAGTATATAGCGAATCTGAATCAGGACGGTTATGGTCTTTTACAGTTTTCTACACAGAGATTACAGGGAAGAAAGCTGTTTTCTTGGGGGCATAAAAAGGGCGCTGACAGGTGGCAGGAGTTTCTGACAGAAGATGCAGGAAGCTATGTGGAGATTCAGGCGGGACTTGGTAAAACTCAGTACGGTTGTCTGCCGATGCCGCCGCATAGCGCATGGGAGTGGATGGAGCAGTACGGAAGTGTGTCAGTGGAAGCAGAGGAACTGTCCAAGTCTTTCGAGGGCTTACGTGAACATATGACAGATTATGTATTAGGAGAGCTTGACGATACGGATTTGGAAAACAGACTGGTGAAAAGCCGGAGTATGGCTAAGACAAAAGGAGAGCTTGTCTTTGAAGGAAGCAGTTACGGTGCATTAAAGAATATTCAGAGACAGATGTCCGGCGACAGATCCTTATCATCTCATTTGGAATATCATCTTGCAGATGAGAAGAAGCGATGGGTTGAATTTTTGCATACGGGTGTGTTCTTTCAGCAAAATCCAGAGGACAGACCGGATGATTTTATGTGTGATGAGGAATATTATACCTGCCTGAAAGAGACGGTGAAAGGTATAAATATGGGGAACTGGTACGCACATTATCAGCTTGGGGCTTTACATATGTATCATTGTGCCTATAAAAAAGCGCGAAAGGCATTTAAAGAATCTTTCCGATTGCAGGAAAACGCATGGGCATGTCATGGGCTTGCCAGTGCATATCTGTTAGAGGGGCGAAAAGAAAAGGCGGTTCAGTGGATAAGAAGAGGCTTGTGTATTAGAATCGCTGCAACAAGTACAGATTTATCGTATATAAAAGAAGGATTTAAGATATTATTGAGCGTAAACGCTTATGAAGATGTTTTAAAATTCTACGAGATGCTTACGGAAGAAATGCAGAAGGAAAGCAGAATCTATTACGATTATTTGACAGCTCTTGGATATTCCGGAAAATGGGATCAGGTGCGTTCTTATCTGGAAAAGCATCCGGAATATACGCTTGACGATTTGCGTGAGGGAGAAGACAGCGTCAGTGAATTGTGGAGTGAGGCTCATAAAAGGAGTTGCGGAGATAGCACCTGTGAAGTACCTGTTCAGTGGGATTTTAATTCTCTCTAAAAGCTATTCAGCCATGCGCTGATATAGCAGACAGGATGTGCAAGCTTGCTTGCAACAGACTGAATGATATAATCAGCATATGGCGTTTAGCCATAAACGAGAGTTTTAGCTGCGTAAGCAGCGCAAAAGACTGTATAACAGTCGAAACTCGAGTTGTTATGGCTGAATAGTTATCTGCTTGTAAAAAAATATAAAAAAGAATAAAAAAATATTTGTAAAAAAGTTATTGACAAATACTGAGTCCTGTAGTATAGTAATTATTGTTCTGAGGAACACAAAATAAGAAATGCGACAGTGGCTCAGTTGGTAGAGTACGACCTTGCCAAGGTCGGGGTCGCGGGTTCGAACCCCGTCTGTCGCTCTTAAAAAGGAATTGCATAGGTGCAATTCCTTTTTTACTATTAAGAAACGTAACTATAGTGTTGGTGTACGGGAAAGGACGTAGAGTTATGGCGGGAGAAAAGAAGGTAAAGGCAGCTTTGTTAGGTCTTGGAACAGTTGGAAGCGGCGTATACAAACTAGTTCAGAGAGAAAAAGAAGAGATGATGAGCAAAACCGGAAGCGGTCTGGAGATTGTCAAGGTTATGGTGCGGGATTTGTCTAAGAAAAGAGAAGGAGTAGACGGTTCTCTTTTAACAGATCAGTGGGAAGATATTATAAAGGATGATGAGATTCAGATTGTCATCGAAGTGATGGGCGGTATTGAGCCTGCGAGAACAATGATTTTAGAGGCGTTGAATTCCGGTAAGAATGTAGTAACTGCTAATAAAGATCTGGTGGCAGAATATGGAGGAGAACTTTTAGAGGCGGCAGAAAAAAATGGTGTTGACTTTTTATTTGAGGCGGCAGTTGCCGGAGGTATCCCGATTATCCGTCCGTTAAAGCAATGTCTGGCAGTGAATGAGATTGATGAAGTGATTGGTATTGTGAATGGCACCACCAACTATATTTTGACGAAGATGGTAGAAGAAGGCATGGATTTTGACGAAGCTTTGGCAAAGGCGACAGAGCTTGGCTATGCAGAGGCTGATCCGACTGCGGATATAGAAGGACTGGATGCAGGACGTAAAATGGCGATCATGGCGTCTATTGCATTTCATTCCAGAGTCGTATTCTCAGATGTGTATACAGAAGGGATTACAAAGATTAGTTCCAAGGATATTGCGTATGCCGAGGAGTTTGGCAATGTCATTAAATTATTAGGAGTTGCCCGTAATACAGAAAGCGGAATCGAGGCGGCGGTTTATCCGATGCTGCTGCCAAAGAATCATCCGTTAGCATCGGTAAGGGATTCTTTTAATGCAGTATTCGTACATGGGGACGCAGTAGACGACGCTATGTTCTACGGAAGAGGGGCTGGAGAATTTCCGACAGCAAGCGCTGTGATGGGAGATGTGATCGATGTAGCGAGAGATATCCAGTATCACTGTACCGGAAGAATTGGATGCACCTGTTACCGCGAAACGCCGGTTAAGAAAATCCGAGATATAAAAAATAAATTCTATATCCGTCTGCAATCTAATGACCGTCTGGGCGAACTTGCAGTTATTGCCAGTATTTTCGGACAGCATAAGGTGAGCATTACCAAAGTGCTTCAAAAAGGAATTACGGATGGAGTGGCTGAGTTGGTATTCGGAACAGAGGCAGTGGAAGAGTATCATATGTGGGAAGCACTTGAGGCTTTGAAACAAAGAGAGACGATCCGAGAGATCAGCAGTGTGATACGTGAATATTAAAAAGGATTAAAAAAGAAGGATTCCCGGATTGTCTGGTTCGGGAAAGTATGTTAAAATAGGAGAGAAACCAATAACTAAATAAAGAAAAGCAGAGTAGGATTGTGTGCGTTAAGTGCTGACTGGACGGGGAGTTGCCGGTCGGACGAAGGATAGGAAAGATCTGCGGTACACATTCCGCATCCCGCTGCTACACATAGACAGATGAAAACTACCTGCTTATGCGTAGCTTTAAGGACTACTGCAAAGGAGGTATTTTTTATGAAGAAATGTAAGACATTGTTTGTGGACTCCTTTCGTGAGCTTAAAGATGTAAGGAACATGGCGGTGGCAGCCATGCTGCTTGCGATTGCCATTGTGCTAGGCTTTTATCGGCTGCAGCTTACGGAATCTATCCGTATCGGATTCGATTTTCTTGCCAAGGAGACGGCGGCTATGCTGCTTGGCCCATCCATTGGCTGCGTGGTAGCAGGTCTTGCTGATATTATTTCGTTCTTTTTGAAGCCGATGGGAGCGTTCTTTCCGGGGCTTACAATCAGTGCGATGCTGGCAAGTGTAATCTATGGCATAGTGCTCTATAAAAAGTCGCTTAGTTTAAAAAGAGTCATTGTTGCCAATTCCTTAGTAACCGTATTCATTAATTTGCTTTTGAATACATACTGGATGTCGGTATTATATGGTAACGCTTATATGGCACTTTTCCCGGCGAGGGCTGTGAAGCAGATGATTATGCTGCCGATTGAGATTCTGTTGTTTTATACGGTTTCCAAAGTGTTTAATCGTGTGAATCTGTTTGCGCTTGTGAAAGGGGAAATAGGCAGATTATAACAAATGTAATGGAGGAAAAGAGGGATTCTAATGCGGCAAAGAACGACGATTGGATTTTTGATCAAGCAGATTAATAATGGATATGAAAAAGAGTTCACGAACCGCCTGCGTGCACTTGGAATCACCTCATCCCAGTGCGAGGTTCTGGATTTTCTGTTTACATGCAGTCAGGAGGAGATTACTCCGAGAGATGTGGAACGGGCGTTAAATCTCAAAAATCCTACGGTGACCGGGCTGTTAAAACGTTTGGATGAGAAAGGGTTTATTCTGTCTGTACCAAGTAATAAAGATAAACGCTGCAAAAATATTTATTTGACGGAGAAAGCCTACGATATACAAAAACGCATGGAGATGAATCGTAAAAAGCTGGATAAGATGCTGACCATCGGTATGAGTAAGAAAGAGACGGCGGCGCTTGAAAAAATGTTAGAGAAGGTACTTTATAATATAGCTGAGCCTTAGGGCTTGGCTATATTTACACATAAAACACGTATATTTTCGGAGGATTGACAGACCTTATCTGTAAAAGAAGGTAGAGATGAGGTGAAAGGATGACTGTCCAAGTGGTATCCTATATACTTGCCGCAAAGGAAGAGACGGAGAAATTCAAACGTCAGTTGGTCTTACAGTGCGCACCGTTATTAAAGGGTGTTAAGCGTGCAAATGCACTTTTGACAGAGGCAGGAAATGTAAAAGAACTTCCAAAGATTCTGGAAGGGACGGCAATTTCTTACCGGATTCTGGGGAAAGAAGAAGGGAAATGTTTTGTACTGCTTTATCGAAGCAGTGAACTTGAAAGGTATTTGAACGAGCAGGATGTTTTGGAATTTCTGAAAGATTTTGGTTATGAGCGTGGAAGTCTTGAACGTATGCTGGACGGATTAAGCCGGAAAATTCAAAGGCACAGGATAAGAGGGGGCGCATTTCCTCATGAATTAGGAGTGTTTCTGGATTATCCGCTTTCGGATGTGAAAGGATTTATTAAGAGCCGGGGAAGGAACGAGGCATTATCCGGGTATTGGAAAGTGTATGATGATCCGAAGAAAGCAGGATTTTTATTCCGAATGTATGACTGGGCGAAAGTGAGCGCGGTTAATGAATGGCTGATGGGAAAGTCTGTTGGAGAAATCGCAAGATGAAGATATGTCTTTTTTTTGCAGGCTATTCATGGTAAGATAATTGCATAAGTGCGTGTAAAGCGGGAGGATGATATAAATGAGTTATGCAGATAAAGTGTTTATCGATATGTGCAGAGATATTATTGATAATGGAACAGATACAAGAGGAGAAAAGGTTCGCCCGGTATGGGAGGATGGTACGCCTGCGTATACTATTAAGCGGTTTGGCGTGGTAAACAGGTATGATTTGTCCAAAGAATTTCCGGCGCTGACACTTCGAAGAACAGCAATTAAAAGCTGTACGGATGAGCTGCTCTGGATCTGGCAGAAGAAATCCAACAATATTAACGAACTGGGAAGTCATATCTGGGATAGTTGGGCGGATGAGGATGGATCGATCGGCAAGGCTTACGGCTATCAGATGAAGGTAAAGCACCAGTATAATGAGGGAATGTTCGATCAGGTGGATCGTGTGATCTATGATCTTAAAAATAATCCATACAGCCGCAGGATCATGACTAATATCTATGTGCATCAGGATCTGCATGAGATGAATCTGTATCCATGCGCATATAGTATGACATTTAATGTTACGAAGAAACCGGGGCATGAGAAGCTTACATTAAATGGTATTTTGAACCAGCGTTCGAATGATGTGCTTGCGGCGAATAGCTGGAATGTGTGTCAGTATTCGGTGCTTCTACATATGCTGGCACAGGTGTGTAATATGGAAGTGGGTGAGTTTGTACATGTAATTGCGGACGCACATATTTATGACAGACATATTCCGCTTATCGAGGAATTGATAGGGAGAGAACCGCTTCCGGCTCCGAAATTCTGGCTGAATCCGGAAGTGAAGGATTTCTATGAGTTTACAAAGGATGATGTGAAACTTATTGACTACGAAACTCATGAACAGATCAGAGATATTCCGGTAGCGATATAACGTAAGCAAGATGATGAGGAGCTCTTGAGGTAAGCACATCATATATTTTAGGAGGATTTTTAAATGAACTTAATCGTTGCAGTCGACAAAAACTGGGCTATTGGGAAAAATAATAAATTAATGTGGAGTATTCCGGCAGATATGAAATTCTTTCGTGAGACAACGAAAGGAGGCGTTGTGATCATGGGACGAAAGACACTGGAAAGCTTTCCGCAGGGGCAGCCGCTTAAAAACAGAGTTAATATTGTGATTACAAAGAATAAAGATTATAAAGTGAAGGACGCAGTCATTGTTCACAGTGTGGAAGAGGCGATAGAAGAAGCAGAAAAATACGATGGCGGAATATTTGTCATCGGAGGCGAGAGTATTTACCGCGCTATGCTTAGGTACTGTGATACAGCGTATATTACAAAGATCGATCATGCGTATGATGCGGATACTTATTTCCCAAATCTGGATGAGGATGAAGACTGGGAGATGACAAAGATCAGCGAGGAGCAGACATGCTTTGATCTGGAATATTATTTTACCGTTTATGAAAGAAACAATGCTACATTTTAAAGATAAGAGGATAGATAGAATGCGAATCTTGAGTATTACGGCACAGAAGCCGAACAGTACCGGAAGCGGTGTGTATTTGACGGAACTTGTGAAAGAATATGCCGAAGATGGTCATAAACAGGCGGTTGTGGCGGGAATATATAAAGAGGATACGGTTGAAATGCCGGACGGGGTATCATTTTACCCCGTTTATTTCGATAGTGAGAAGCTTCCGTATCCGATTGTCGGTATGTCCGATGAGATGCCTTATGAAAGCACCAGATACTGTGATATGACACAGGAGATGACAGGGCGGTTCCGGGAGGGATTTCTCGAAGTGATTGATCAGGCAGTAGAAGAGTTTCAACCGGAATTGATTTTATGTCATCATCTGTATTTTCTGACTGCTATTGTAAGGGAACGTTTTCCAGAGCATACCATCTATGGGTTCTGCCATAATACGGATCTTCGCCAGATGCAAAAGACGGATTTTGAGCGGGAATTTATCCGGGAGCATATTCGGAAACTGGATCATATTTTTGTGCCTCAAAGAGCGCAGGAGGAAGGTGTCAGAGATATTTATGGTATAGAGCCGGAGAACATGACACGTCTTGGGATGGGGTATAACAGTCAGATATTCTGTGCAACAGAAACATCAAGATCTAAACAGGGAGTGCAGATTGTTTTTGCAGGTAAGATTACCCAGAAGAAAGGTGTTAAAAGCCTTCTTCGTGCACTTTGTTTACTGGCAGAAAGAGAAGAATCTGAGGCGGGAAAAGAACAGCTCACATTATATCTGGCAGGCAGTACAGGAAATCCAAAAGAGTACGAAGAAATTCAAAGCCTTGCCGGAAAATGTCCTTATGAAGTGGAATTTTTGGGAAGACTTACCCAGCCGGAACTTGCCAGAGTATATAATCAGTGTGATATATTTACACTTCCGTCATTTTATGAAGGGATTCCACTGGTGGTCATTGAAGCGCTTGCCTGTGGAGACCGGGTGATAATGACAGATCTTCCGGGGCTCCAGGAGTGGTTTGAAGAAACTGTGCCGGGAGCGGATATACGGTATGTATGTATGCCCCGGATGGAATATGCAGATGAGCCGGCGGCAGAAGAACTTCCGGCATTTGAAGAAAGACTGGCAGATGCTTTGGCAGAATCACTTCTCCAGAAAGAGACAAAAACGGCGGATGTCAGCCGGATTTCATGGAAAGGAATCAGCCGGAAGGTTTTGACAATAAAAGAGCAGGAGGTTTTGAGATGAATAGGATCAGTGGAAATAAGTTACTGGTGAAAGCGCTCCGCGAGGAGGGTGTAGATACAATCTTTGGTTACCCGGGCGCCTGTACAATTGATATTAGTGACGAACTCTATAAGCAGGATTATACGAAGGTGATTCTGCCAAGACAGGAAGTAGCGCTTGTTCATGAAGCGGACGCTTATGCGAGAACGACGGGAAAGGTTGGCGTTTGTCTTGTGACCAGTGGACCGGGCGCTACCAATCTGGTGACAGGTCTTGCGACTGCGTATTATGACAGTGTTCCGCTTGTATGTTTTACCGGACAGGTGGCAAGGCATCTCATTGGAAACGATGCGTTCCAGGAGGTCGATATTGTAGGAATCACCAGAAGTATTACGAAATACGGTGTGACTGTAAGAAATCGAGAAGACTTGGGAAAAATCATCAAAGAAGCTTTCTATATTGCAAGAACAGGGCGTCCGGGACCAGTGCTTATCGATCTTCCTAAGGATGTAATGGGAGAGCTTGGAGATGCGTCGTACCCGTCTGAGGTCAATATTCGCGGCTATAAGCCGAATACTCATGTTCATGTGGGACAGTTGAAGCGTTCCATTAAGATGCTTCAAAAGGCGAAAAGGCCGTTATTCTTAGCTGGCGGTGGTATTATGATCTCCGGCGCCAGAAAAGAATTTACAGAGGTGGCAGAAAAAACGAATGTTCCGGTTATCACAACCGTTATGGGAAGGGGAGCAATCCCTACAAATCATCCGCTCTATATTGGAAATGTGGGCATGCATGGAGCATATGCGTCTAACATGGCAGTGAGCGAGTGCGATCTTTTGTTTTCTATTGGCACAAGGTTCAACGACCGTATTACCGGAAAGCTTCATTCTTTTGCGCCGAAGGCTCAGATTGTACATATTGATATTGATACAGCGGCGATTTCTAAAAATGTGCAGGTAGATGTTCCGATTGTAGCTGATGCGAAAGGTGCGCTTGAGAAAATGATAGAATATGTAGAGGCATGTGATACAAAAGACTGGCTGTCTAAGATTGACGGATGGAAGACGGAACATCCTCTTGTAATGAAGAAGAAACCGATTATGACTCCGCAGAATGTGTTAGATGCCATCAACCGCCTGTTTGACGAAGCGATCATTGTGACGGATGTGGGACAGCATCAGATGTTTACCGCACAGTTTGCAGAGATAACGGAGAAAAAGCAGCTCATTATGTCCGGTGGACTTGGAACCATGGGATATGGACTTCCGGGAGCAATCGGCGCCAAGATTGGAAATCCGGATAAGCCTGTAATTTCTATTTCCGGCGACGGCGGTATGCAGATGAATATTCAGGAGATTGCAACGGCTGTGTTGGAAGAGCTTCCGATCATTTCCTGTATTTTTAATAATAATAATCTTGGCATGGTACGCCAGTGGCAGAAACTATTCTATGGAAAACGCTATTCTATGACCTGCCTGCACTCTGGGGCAGCTTGCCGTGGCAAATGTGGGGAGGTTTCATGTCCTCCTTATACGCCGGATTTTGTGAAACTGGCAGAGAGTTATGGGGCAAAAGGCATTCACATTTCTAAGAAAGAAGAGATTGAGTCTGCGTTTCTTGAGGCCATGAAGAGTCAAAAGACACCATACATCTTAGAGTTTGATATTGATCCGGAGGATTTGGTATATCCGATGATTCAGCCGGGCGGAACTCTGGAAGATATGATTTTAGATTGTTAATGCAGGGAGGAGAAATGAATATGAGTGGAAATGGAATGAAAAAAAGATGGATTTCTCTTTATGTAGAAAATCAGGTGGGTGTACTTTCGAAAATATCCGGACTTTTTTCCGGAAAATCTTATAACATGGACAGCCTGACAGTGGGTACAACGGAAGATCCGACGGTTTCCCGTATGACCATTGCAACAGTCAGTGATAATGAGACATTCGAGCAGATAAAAAAGCAGCTCAACCGTATGGTGGAAGTCATTAAAGTGATTGATTTTACTGACGTGTTCGTTCGAATGAAAGAAATTCTGTATGTCAAAGTGCGTAAATGTACACCGGAAGATAAGGTGGAATTATTCCAGATTGCCGAGACTTTCAAGGCGAAAGTTATTGATTATGGAAAGGACAGCCTGCTTCTGGAATTTGTACAGACGGCGACGAAGAACGATGCAGTGATCAAACTGATGAAAGAAGAGTTTCATAGTATTGAGGTTGTAAGGGGCGGAAGCGTTGGAATTGAGTCTATCAGTATGATGGAGAGATGAGTTTATGCAAAAACCGAGTGCATTCTTGAATTTTCAAAAAGATGGTATTATAATGAATGTAGATGAAAATCTGTTACGAAAGGATGGAGGAGTCAGACATGGAAAAGAAGAATATCGACTGGGGGAATCTTGGTTTTGGCTATATGGAGACAGAGAAACGGTTCGTCTCTCATTATAAAGACGGAGCTTGGGATGAAGGAGAGCTTACTTCCGATTCTAACGTTGTGATAAATGAGTGTGCTTGTGTACTTCAGTATGCGCAGACTTGTTTTGAGGGATTAAAAGCATATACTACAGAGAATGGGCATATTGTAATGTTCCGCCCGGACTTAAATGCTGAGAGAATGGCAAATACAGCTAAGAGACTCTGTATGGCTTCATTCCCGGAAGATAAATTTATTGAAGCAGTTCACAAAGTAGTAGAGGCAAATGCTGAATATGTTCCGCCGTATGGTTCGGGGGCAACATTATATGTCCGTCCATATATGTTCGGTTCGAATGCAGTAATTGGCGTAAAACCGGCGGACGAGTACCAGTTTCGTGTGTTTGTGACACCGGTTGGTCCATATTTTAAAGGCGGCGCCAAGCCAATCACGCTTAGGGTGTGTGATTATGACCGGGCCGCACCTCATGGAACCGGTCATGTTAAGGCGGGACTTAACTATGCCATGAGTTTGTATGCGGGTATGGATGCTCACGCACAGGGATATGATGAGAATATGTATCTTGATGCTGCTACAAGAACGAAGGTAGAAGAGACTGGCGGGGCGAACTTTATCTTTGTGACAAGGGATCAAAAAGTGGTCACTCCAAAATCCGCTACAATCCTTCCATCGATTACAAGACGTTCTCTGATGTATGTGGCGAAAGAATATCTCGGACTGGAAGTAGAGGAAAGAGAAGTATATTTGAGTGAGCTTGAGGATATGGCAGAATGTGGTCTTTGTGGAACTGCGGCTGTTATTTCACCGGTAGGTAAAGTAGTAGACCATGGAAAAGAAATCTGTTTCCCAAGTGGAATGGAAGAGATGGGACCCATTACAAAGAAATTATATGATACATTGACAGGGATTCAGATGGGACGCATAGAAGCACCGGAAGGATGGATTCACAGAATTTGTTAATTAGTTCAGCCATAAAAAATCACTGAAATTCATAAACAAGAATAATTTTCCATATACAAGAAGGGGAACTATTATGAAGAACATCATCAAAAA
>CAJTRE010000033.1 GCA_910578495.1 uncultured Dorea sp. | reverse complement strand
GAGAGCATCTGCCTTACAAGCAGAGGGTCATAGGTTCGAGCCCTATTGGTCCCATTACAATTATATGCCGCAGTGGCGGAACAGGCAGACGCACAGGACTTAAAATCCTGCGGGACTTATACTCCCGTACCGGTTCGATTCCGGTCTGCGGCATTAGTGAAAGTAAGAGAAACGAATTTACAGCGTTTCTCTTATTTTTTTGCTTTCCTATAAAGAAATCCGTTGTGTTCTTGTACGCTCTATATTAAACTATAGTAAAGACATCAAGAGACAGAAAGGCGTATTTAGTGTGAAGAAGATAAAATATATTATTGGTGTATCCGTTGTGCTGGTTATTGGCTTCTGGTTTGCGCTATCCGGCAATATGCAAAAGAAAAAGGTAGTGTGTGTCGGCGACAGTATTACTTATGGTTCCGGAGTGGGGAGACGCAGAAAATCTCGTTCGTATCCGGCTGTGCTGCAGAAGAAGCTGGGCGACGACTATCAGGTGCTTAATTATGGGCTTAGGAGTAGAACGCTTCTGGATTATGGAAGCTATCCATATACGAAAGAAGCTTATTATAAGAGGACGCTGAAAGAGAAAGCGGACATTTACATTATTATGCTCGGAACTAATGATTCTAAGATAATTAACTGGAATACAAATGATTATAAACAGCAGCTCAATAAGTTTGTGGAATCTTATCAGAATGCGAATAAGGACGCCCATATATATATCATGCAGCCATCCAGATGTTTTCCGGATAAAACAACCGGGCGGGTAAAATATGCGATTCAAAATGAGCATATTGAGGACGAAATCTATAAGAGTGTGGCAGAGGTAGGGCAGGAGCGGGGAGTGGCTGTTATTGACCTCTATCATTTGACAGAGAAGCATCCGGATTGGTTTAAAGACGGCGTACATCCTAATGCAGCCGGGTATGAGAGAATTGCTGATTATATCTATAAAACTATGATGAAAGACAAGTAGAGAGACAAAGGAGAAAGTGGTATGAATTTTTTGGAAGAAAGAATTGCGAAAGACGGTATTGTAAAGGAAGGCAATGTACTGAAAGTAGACAGTTTTTTGAATCATCAGATGGATATTGAGCTTCTAAATGAGATCGGTAAAGAATTAAAGAAAAGATTTGAGGGAAAACCGATTAATAAAATACTTACGATAGAAGCGTCCGGTATCGGTATCGCATGTGTTGCCGCACAGTATTTTGGTGTTCCGGTAGTATTTGCGAAAAAGGCAAAAAGTATTAATCTGGAGGGTGAAATGTATGTGGCGGAAGTGGAGTCATTTACGCACAAATGCAAGAATCAGGTTATTGTCGCTAAGAAATTCCTTGGAGAAGACGACCATGTACTGATTATTGATGATTTTTTGGCTAACGGCTGTGCGCTGCAAGGGTTGATCCAGATTGTGCAGTCGGCGGGGGCAAGTGTGGAAGGGATTGGTATTGCAGTAGAAAAAGGTTTTCAGTCAGGTGGCAGAATCATCCGTAATCTTGGGTATCAATTAGAATCTCTGGCGATTGTAGAGAGTATGGATAGTGAAAACGGAACAATATATTTTAGAGAGCAGTAACGGAGATGGTGGGATTTGAACCCACGCGCCCCACAAAAGGACCTATCGCATTTCGAGTGCGACCTCTTATAGCCACTTGAGTACATCTCCTAGCCTGTCGGCGCAACTATTATAACACAGATTTAAAGGCAGATGCAATAGTGACATCTGCCTTTTTAGAGGGAAGGAAAATCTATGTAAACTTTTTAAGGAATTTTTAGTCGAGGTCCGACGGTCATACAATTATGTCAGGTTCGGAATTATACATCCGGCGTCCTCTTTGTTTTGATAGATTTATTATAAAAAACAATTGTGTCTTGAATGTGTCAAAAACTGGAAATGTTTATAAAAATTCTTAAGAAAATCCAAAGAACGCATTATAAGTATATTATGGGGATGATTTTTCGCAAAATAGTCAATAATGTAAGAAGAGAATTTTGTACATTTGAGTAAAAGGAGCGCCCATGAAAACATTTGAAGATTTGTATAATGACCTTTTGAAGAGAAAAATATCATTGAATGAACCATTGCCTTTAGACTATGATCCGGCGCACTTGGACTGTCTTTTGCATCCGGAAAAATATGCACCTGTACTGCAAGTGAAAGACTGTGAGGCGTGCGCTTATGACAGGGCGTGTGTAAATAGCTGTGTATTTGACGCGATTCGGGAAGATAAAGACGGAAAACTTATGATAGATCCCAAAGCGTGTGTGGGATGTGAGGCGTGTATACGAGCCTGCGAAAATAAGAACCTTACGGCGAGCAAGGACGTTCTTCCGGCAATGAAAGCGGTGCGTGAGGCGAAAGGCTCAGTCTATATGATGATCGCACCGGCATTTCTTGGACAGTTAGGGGAGAATGTCACACCAGGTAAGCTGCGTTCGGCGTTTAAAGCGCTGGGATTTACCGGAATGGTGGAAGTGGCGCTCTTTGCAGATATTCTGACGTTAAAAGAAGCGTTGGAATTTGACCGGAACGTGAGTGAAGAGGGCGATTTTCAACTGACAAGCTGTTGTTGTCCGGTGTGGATTGCGATGCTTCGAAAGGTTTACAGCGAGCTTATGCCCCATGTTCCCGGTGCAGTGTCACCTATGGTTGCTTGTGGAAGGATGATTAAAAAGTTAGATCCAGACGCTGTTACGGTGTTTGCGGGTCCTTGTCTGGCGAAAAAGAACGAGGCAAGGGAGCCGGACATAGCAGACGCAGTAGATTATGTTCTTACCTTTCAAGAGGTGAAAGACATCTTTGAAGCGGCGGACATACACCCGGAAGAATTAATGGAACAAGGCAAAGAGCATGCGTCTAAGGCAGGCAGGCTGTATGCAAGAACCAAAGGTGTCAGCCAGGCAGTATCAGAGATGGTGGAACAGTTACGTCCGGACAGGAGCATTCGTGTTCGTGCTGCTCAGGCAAACGGGACAAAGGAATGTATGGAGATGATACGAAAGTTAAAAAATGGGGAGATAGAGGCGAATTTTTATGAAGGAATGGGCTGTGTGGGAGGCTGTGTAGGCGGACCGAAAGCCATTCTTCCGAAAGAGGAGGGGATGGAAAATGTAGATGAATACGCTGAAAAATCAGCGTTTAAGACACCCCTTGAGAACCCGTATGTATTGAAAGTGCTTGAAAAACTGGGGCTTGAAACAGTAGAGGAATTGCTGGATGATACATTGCTTACGAGGGAGTTTTAGAAGCTAATATAACCATGTAATGATAAAAGCAGGCAGAATGTACAAGTTTTACTTGTGACAGACTGCCTGCTTTTGTTTGTGGCTGAATAGTTTATAATGTGTTTATGAATCGCATAAATGCTTCTCTGCCTTCTGGTGTACATTTGTACACTCCGGCATCTTCAAGAACGTGTGTGAATACGATTCCGACTTCCTCTTTCAGAATATCCATAACATTTTCAGCAGTAACAGATTCATATTTTGGCATAAATTCTTCTACCCAGTCTGCGTGGCTTATAGTTGTCTCATTGCTTCGAAGGTCTTTGCCTGTCACAATGTAGTCGGCGATTGTTTCAAGTTCAGTTTTAAGCCTTGCAGGGAGTACAGCAAGCCCCATCACCTCAATAAGACCAATGTTTTCTTTCTTAATGTGATGATACTGTGCGTGTGGATGATAAACGCCAAGAGGATGTTCCTCCGTTGTAATGTTATTGCGAAGCGCTAAGTCAAGTTCATAGGTATCTCCGATTTTACGGGCGATCGGTGTAATCGTGTTGTGTGGTTCGCCGTCGGTTTCTGCGAAGATAAATGCCGCGTCATCTGAATAGCATCTCCAGTTCTGAAGCACATGGCTGGCAAGGTCGATAAGGCGTTTCTCGTCTTTGTGGCGGATACGAAGAACAGAGAGCGGCCATTTCACGATACCGGCCTCCACATCCTCATATCCCGGAATGGTAACAGTCTTTTCAATGGGCGCTTTTGCCATGGCAAATGTATAATGTCCGCCTTGAAAATGGTCATGGCTTAATATGGAGCCGCCGACAATCGGAAGGTCTGCATTAGAGCCAAGAAAATAGTGTGGGAACAGCTTAACAAAGTCGAATAACTTGATAAATGCCGCCCGGTCAATCTTCATAGGAATGTGCTGCCCATTAAATACGATACAGTGCTCGTTGTAATACACATAAGGAGAGTACTGGAAGCCCCAGTCAGAGTCATTGACAGTAATCGGCATGATTCTGTGATTCTCTCTTGCAGGGTGGTTTACACGTCCTGCATAACCCTCATTCTCCATACATAACTGACAGCTTGGGTAGCTGCTTGCTTTTGCGTTCTTTGCTGCGGCAATCGCTTTTGGATCTTTCTCGGGTTTGGAGAGATTGACTGTAATATCAATCACGCCATAAGGAGAATCGACCGTCCATTTTAAATCCTTTTTTACACGATAACGCCGGATGTAGTCACTGTCCCTGCTGAATTTGTAATAGTAGTCCGTAGCGGCTTCAGGGGAAATATTATATTTCTCCTGAAATTCCGTCTGAACCTGTGCCGGTCTTGGCAGCAGACAGTTCATCATCTTCGTGTCTAGTAAGTCGCGGTAGACAATGCTGTCCTCAATAATACCGCGGTTTACCGCTTCATCAAGCAGCGCTTTTAGTACCTGCTCAAGGTCAATGTTGTCTGTGTCCGTTTCCACATCTTCATAATTGTCCTCTCCGAAAATGTCTAACAGAAGATTGGTTGTGTAAATACGTTCACACTCCGGAGTAAGTCCGGTCTGGATGCCGTATTCGACTAATTTTTTAATATTTTCAAATAACATATCTGCCTCCTGATGATTTTATTAGTTTAATCTGTGTGCGCCGTTTCCAATGTCCACTACATAGAATTCTGCTTCGTGTCCGACTTTCTCGGCATACGCTTTTCCGATTTCTTCTTTGAACGTATCTACGGTATCATTTTTTACGATACTTACCGTACATCCGCCAAAACCGCCGCCTGTGATACGTGAGCCGAGAACGCCGGGTATTGCCTGTGCCAGATCAACGAGAATATCAATCTCTTCGCAGGAAACTTCATAGTCGTATCTTAAAGATTCATGGGAGGCGTTCATCAGCTCGCCAAAGCGTACAAGATCGTTGTTTCTAAGCGCCGCTACGGCATCAATCGTGCGTTGGTTTTCATACACTGCATGTTTCGCGCGCTTTTTCTGAATCTCGTCTTCAATTACATCTTTGTGAGCTTCAAATTCTTCGTTTGTGAGTTCGCCCAGCGCCTTAATGTCGATGACGGTCTGCAATTTCTTCAGAGCCGCTTCACTTTCGTTTCGGCGGTCGTTATATGCAGAGCTTACCAGACTGTGTTTTACCTTACTGTTAGTAATGACGATTTTAGCGTCTGCAAGCTCAATTGGAGCAAGCTCATAATTCAAAGTATTTGTGTCAAGGAAGATTGCATGGTCTTTCTTTCCCATAGCGCTTGCGAACTGGTCCATAATTCCACAGTTCATTCCGTTAAAATTGTTTTCAGAATCCTGACCGATAAGGGCGATATCAATCATGGAAATGTTGTCGAATCCGAACATATCTTTTAGAATGAGACCGGTTAACACCTCTAAAGAGGCAGAAGAGGATAATCCGGAACCGTTCGGAATATCGCCGTAGATTAAGATGTCAAGTCCATGGGTTAATTTATAGCCGCGTTTTTCAAATGCCCACATAACACCCTTTGGGTAGTTTGTCCAGGACGCTTTTTCGTGTGGGATTAAGTCATCAAGATCTGATTCTATAACACCCAGAGAATCGAAGTTCATAGAATAAAAACGAAGGTTACGGTCCTCGCGTTTTTTTGCTACAGCATATGTACCAAGTGTCAATGCACAGGGAAATACATGCCCTCCATTATAATCCGTATGTTCACCGATGAGATTCACGCGTCCCGGCGCAAAATATGTACGGTATTCGCCGTCATTTCCGTACAGTTCTAAAAATTTTTGAATTAAATTTTCCATCATTTTTACATTCTCCAATCTTTTATATTTCTTGCATGATCGTTCGCAATGTTTTATATTTATAATAATAATGAGAAATTTGTAATAAATCAATAAGAATCATGTAGTAAAATATAAGGATATTGAGAATATGCAGATAAATATTGAACAAAACCAAAAAGAAATAAAAGCGCATGGCAACTATGAGTTTCCAGTCAATGTCTGTGTGGAGAAAATTGAGTCTTATGAGCAGGGATCATTTTTGTGGCATTGGCATCCGGAAATCGAGCTTACGTGGATTATGTCAGGAGCGATAGAGTATCATATTAACGATTGTAAATTTGATTTGACGGAAAATGAGGGTATGTTTGGAAACAGTAATACGCTGCATGCGGGATATATGAAAGGAACCAGTGATTGTTCCTATCTTACTATTACATTTCATCCAAGATTTCTATATGGCTATGAAAATAGTCTGATACAGACAAAATATGTAAATTTTATAACAGAAAATGAGATGTGGCCTTCTTTGAAGTTTGAGAAAAATGTATTGTGGCATCAGGAAGTCATTCGGTGTATGAAAGAAATCTATACATTGTGGGAGGAACGTCCGGGGGATTATGAAATGCAGGTGCAGATACTTTTGATGCGTATCTGGCGGAAGTTATATCAGTTTTTTACGAAAGAGACGGAGAAAGAACATCCGAAACAGGAACACATTAAGAGACTGCGTGAAATGATGTTCTATATGGAAGAACATTATCAACAGGAAATCAGTCTGAATGATGTTGCAAAATGTGTGAATATTTCTAAAAGCGAATGCTGTAGATTTTTTAAGAAATATATGAATATGACTATTTTAGAATATTTGATGTTTCTGAGGATTCAAAAAAGCCTGCCGCTTTTGCGTTCTGGAGAGAACGTTACAAGAACGGCAGGGATGGTAGGTTTTGGAAGTCCGGCGTATTTCGGACAGATTTTCAAACGATATATGAAATGCACACCGAAAGCATACCAAAAAGGGGCGGAGTAAAGGCAGTAGTTTTTATAAAAAACTTGTTTTTATCTTTATCCTGTCAAATGTTACGGCAAGAATAAAGAAAATAATCATACTTCCCACGCCTTGAATCAAATTACCCAATGCGGAAGCCGCAGCGGTTGCAAAGGAACCGAAAATCAAACCTTCCGCCAGATAATATCCGCTAATAGAAATCAGCGCTGCGAAAATGGGCGCAATTATATTTTGCCAATTCATTATATGTGGCTGCCGGTTTGTAAACGGAAGAGTAATCAATGCTTTTATTATCATAGTTGCCGGAGCCCACATAGGCGCAGTGAGAAGATCGGCAAGACCTCCCCCGATAACTGCGGCGCAGACTGCGTAAGGACGTGGGAGAAGCACAGCCGCCAGATAGATGAGGGCATCTCCGAAGTGTACATATCCTCCATTTGTTCCGTAAGGAATGTGGAAGATATAGGCGGTCATTAGTGTGACCATAGCGGCAAACAGTGCTGTTGTGGTGAGTAGTGTCAGTGGCTTTGCGGTTTGGACAGTATTTTGCTTCATTGGTTATCATCTTCTTTCTGCTATGATGTACTTGGAGTTTCACTAATTTTTTGGTGTCAGCATAGATAAAAATTTCTCATAATTCACGCCGTCGTTGCGAGGAATATTTTCACGAACAGAATCTGCAAGGGCAGATTCCAGAAACTCTCCCGCTGTCTGCATGATTGCCGGTATTTCATCGCCTCTTGCCACGCCGGCGGCGATACAGGAGGCGAATAAGTCGCCTGTGCCTGAATAGCTTCCGCCAATATACGGAAATGTAATACGCAGATATTCAGTTTTAGAAATGTAAATATTTCCCATTTGGAGAATTCCTTGTTCATCTGTAAAACATATGCCTGTGACAATTACATGGGAAGGGCCGGTTTCACATAGTTTTTTCGCAAGATTGGTGATAGTAGAAATCCGGGTGTAATAGTCGAGATTTTCCGATAATCGGTCATACGGCGTATCGGTGAGGAGAGCAAGTTCCGTAAGGTTGGGTGTGATAATATCCGCACACTGTACAAGCTTTTTCATCTGCTCAAGTAAGCCAGGGGTGAAAAAATCATAAGTTTTGCCATCGTCACCCAGTATGGGATCGACTAATAGAAATGTCCGGCTTGTATTAAACGTATCTAAAAAATGAAAAATTTGTTCGATTTGTCCTTCGCTTGCCACAAACCCTGTATAAATTCCGTCAAAACACTGACTCATTTTCTTCCATTCGCTGCGGAAATGGTCCATTTTCTCTGTGTAGTCATCATAGAAATAGCTGGGGTAGCCGGTCTGCGCTGTCAGTATGGCGGTAGGCAGCGGACATGGCTGAACACCCATTGCACAGATTACAGATATGGCCGCAGTTAAGGAGCAGCGTCCAAAACCGGACAGATCGTTGATTACAGCAATTTTTTTTGTCATAAATAAAAGATCCTTTCTTATATTGTAATTATTGTAATATATTGTTTTGATTATCGCAAATCAAGGTACATTATTTCAAAATCCACATAATGCCCGTTAATCTTAAAATAGGCCGGTAATGTTCCGATGCGCCTGAAACCGAATTTCTCATACAAATGAATTGCATTTAAGTTATCACTTCGCACTTCCAGATTGATAATCTCTATTCCGCTTCCTTTTGCATATTTAATCAGTTCTGTCAAAAGCATACTGCCAATCCCTTGGTGCCAATAGTTTCGTCTCACCGTAAGACCTAACTCGGCTCGATGACACATTCTTCGTGGTAATCCGCTTAAACTGCCGTTTCCGATAATTTTGCCATTCTTACATGCAACTAAGTGTATGGATGTTTTATCGTCATGGACACGTTTAAGAAATTTTTCTTCCTGCTCAAGTGAGACAGGCAATCCGGATTTGCCAAATGTGAGGTTGTCAGTTTCGCCACCCACTATCTTTGTATATGCTATTATTTGTTCGGCATCTTCTGCCAAAGCTTCTCTAATAATAATTTCCATGATATGTTCCTCTGTAAACTTGAACTTGTTTATATAATAATAATAAGTTACTGCTTAGTCAAGAGGTAAACAATTATTATCCTGAAAAGTTGTAAAAAAACCTGTAAAAATATTTTTAAAAGTATTGACAAAGGAGGACAACTACTATATAATTATTTTTGCTGTGAAGATAATGACAGTAGATGTGGGCGTAGCTCAGCTGGATAGAGCGTTTGGCTACGGACCAAAAGGTCGGGAGTTCGAATCTTCTCGCCCACGTATATAGCCTTGTAAGCATTGACTTGCAAGGCTATTTTTATATAAGTAAAAGATAAGTAAAAGGAACATAAGACACATGAAGAAAAGCACGTATGTAAAAGGATTAATTTATGGCTTGATGGCAGGAGTGCTCTGGGGAATCACAGGACCTTTGGGGCAGTATTTGTTTGATGAAGCGGGAATTGTACCGGACTGGCTGGTGCCGTATCGGCTGGTGGTATCTGGAATCGTTATTTTAATCAGCCTTTTTGTGAAGAGAGGCGTAGTTGTTTTTGATGTATGGAAGTGTAAGAAAGACGCGGTGCATATGGTGGTATACAGTGTTGCCGGAATGATGGCGGTGCAGTATGTGTTCTTTGTGGCAGTGGAAGCGTCAAATGGTGGAACAGCTACGGTTCTGCAATATACAAACCCGGTGATGATTATTCTATATATGGTATTATTTAAAAAGGTGCGTCCCCAAAAGAAAGAAGTGGCTGCAGTCGTATTGGTTTTGATTGGTATCTTTCTGTTGTCTACGAATGGAAATATTTATACTCTTGTTATCACGCCGAAGGGATTATTCATGGGACTTTTATGTGCATTTTTTACATGTCTGTATTCGCTCATTCCGGGAAAGCTTCTGGAAAAATACGATGCAGTGAGTGTGTGTGGATGGTCTATGTTTGTGGGAGGTATTGTGTTATCATTATGGAAACGGCCATGGTCTGTGGGCAGTGTAGAAGAGCCAGAAGTTTGGGGATTGTTTCTGATTCTTGTGTTTCTTGGGACAATCATTCCATTTGTATTGTCTCTGCTTGCGATTCCGATCATCGGACCAATGTATGCAAATGTGCTGGCGAGTGTTGAGCCGGTGGTTGCCTCTCTTCTTACCTTTCTTTTTCTTGGAACAAAGTTTGGTAGATTTGAGCTTCTTGGGTTTGCACTGATTATTATAATGATTATTATGTTGTCATGGAACAAAAATGAAGAAAAGTGAAAGAGGTGTTATTATGGCAAAATATGTAATGGCGCTGGATGCGGGGACGACCAGCAACAGATGTATCTTATTCAATGAAAAAGGTGAAATCTGCAGCCTTGCTCAGAAAGAATTTACCCAGTATTTCCCAAAGCCCGGCTGGGTGGAGCATGATGCGAAAGAAATCTGGTCTACACAGCTTGGCGTGGCGGTGGAGGCCATGAGTAAGATTGAGGCGTCTGCCTCGGATATTGTGGCGATTGGTATTACCAACCAGAGAGAGACGGTTATAGTGTGGGATAAGTATACTGGAGAGCCGATTTGTCCGGCTGTTGTCTGGCAGTGCAGAAGGACTGCGGAGTATTGTGATAGTCTGAAAGAACAAGGCTATACGGAAATGATACGCCGGAAAACAGGATTGATTATCGATGCATATTTTTCCGGAACAAAGATTAAATGGATTCTGGACAATATAGAAGGCGCAAGGCAGAAAGCAGAGGCAGGAGAGTTGTTGTTTGGAACAGTAGAGACATGGCTGATCTGGAAATTGACGAAGGGAAATGTTCATGTGACCGATTATTCCAATGCCTCCAGAACTATGCTTTTTAATATCAACACGTTGGAGTGGGACAAAGAAATTTTAGAACTTCTGGACATTCCGGCAGCCATGCTTCCGGAGGCAAAACCGTCAAGCTGTCTGTACGGCAATGTGGACGCTTCTTATTTCGGTGGGGAAATTCCGATTGGGGGTGCGGCGGGCGATCAGCAGTCCGCATTATTCGGACAGACTTGTTTTGGCGCCGGAGAAGCAAAGAATACGTATGGTACTGGTTGTTTTCTTCTGATGAATACCGGGGAGAAACCGGTGTTTTCCAACAATGGATTGGTGACTACGATTGCCTGGGGATTAGACGGGAAAGTAAATTACGCCCTGGAAGGTTCTATTTTCGTTGCCGGAGCGGCAATCCAGTGGCTGCGGGATGAGATGCGGCTGATAGATTCTTCCGAGGATTCTGAATATATGGCGCAGAAAGTGAAAGACTGTGGCGGCTGTTATGTAGTGCCTGCATTTACCGGACTCGGCGCGCCTCACTGGGATCAGTACGCAAGAGGAACAATTGTGGGACTTACGAGAGGCGTGAATAAATATCACATTATCCGGGCGACCTTAGAATCACTGGCATATCGGGTTCATGATGTGTTGAAAGCGATGGAGTCAGATTCTGGCATTGCTTTGAGAACGCTCAAGGTGGACGGCGGAGCAAGCGCCAATAATTTCCTTATGCAGACACAGTCTGATATTATCGGAGCGCCTGTGAAACGTCCACAGTGTATCGAGACAACGGCCATGGGTGCGGCATACCTTGCGGGACTTGCGGCAGGATACTGGAAAAGCAAGAAAGATGTCATGAAAAACTGGGCGGTGGATCAGGTGTTTGAACCGGAGATTACGGATGAAGAACGTAAGAAACGGATGAAAGGCTGGAATAAAGCAGTAAAATATGCGTTTGACTGGGCGAAGAACGAAGAGGAGGAATAGGGTAAGATGGAGATTGTAAAATTAAGCTGCGGCGTCTGTGAGAATCAGTGTGAATTAGAGGTTCAAGTGGAGGAAGACGAGGTACTGGATGTGATGGGCAATCGCTGTCTGAAAGGATTTTCTTACGCTCAGAGAGCGGTATACGAGCAGATGGAGGGGAACGAATAACAAAACCTTTCATTCACTGTAAGTGTTATCTTATCTTTTCCTGTGTTATGCTAAAAACCAGATAAGGAGGAGGTAACAGTCATGAAAACAATTTTGGAAATTGAAGATTTAAGAAAATATTATGGAAACGCCCACAGCCAGACGAAGGCTCTGGATGGTATATCTTTTCAGGTTATGCAGGGGGAGTTTTTAGGAATTATGGGGAGCAGTGGTTCAGGGAAATCAACGCTTCTCAACTGCATTGCAACTGTGACAACACCGGACCAGGGTTCTGTTAAGATCAAAGGGAAAAGGCTTAGAGAGTTAAAAGGAGCTGATTTAGCAGCATATCGGGGAAAAGAAATAGGGTATGTGTTTCAGAATTTTGAGCTTTTGGATAATTTGACCGGACGGGAGAATGTTCTTCTTCCTCTTTCCCTGCATGGGGTATCGGAAAAGGACGGCGGAAAACGCTTGGCGAATTTGGCGTCTTATCTTGAAATTACAGATGTTTTGGATAAATTCCCTGCGCAGATGTCCGGTGGAGAGAAACAAAGAGTGGCGGCTGCCAGAGCAATGATTTTAAATCCGGAGATCTTACTTGCAGATGAGCCGACAGGCGCGTTGGATTCCAAGAATGCGAAAGTGCTGATGGAAAAGTTTGCAGGACTGAATGAAGATGAGATGGCGACAATTCTTATGGTGACGCATGATTGCGGCGCGGCAAGTTATTGCAAACGCATTTTATTTATTCAGGATGGAGTGATTGTTCATGAGCTTCGCAGAGACTTCCCGGAAGAATCAAGACAAGATTTTTATCAGCGCATTGTAAAAGTTATGGCGCAGCTGGGAGGTGGCAGCAGCTATGTTCTCTAAACTGATTGCAAGAAACAGCAGGAGAAACCGTAAAGAAAATGGCTTGTTTTTCAGTGCGCTCCTGATATCAGTCATTGCGTTTTATATTATTTTATCGCTTTCACATCAAGATGTTATGATCTTTTTGACTAAGATGGAAAGCGTTGCCGTCAACAAGCTGATGTTAATGATTCCTATGTTTTATGGGATGTCGCTTTTCCTTCTGTTTATTTTGATTTATTATTCAGGGAAATTTCAATTGGAACGGCGCAAACATGAATTTGGCGTATATCTGATGATGGGGATGCGGCGCAGCAAATTGTTTGTCCTTCTTTTGGCAGAAGATTTTGTGAGCAGTGTAGTTGCTCTTGGGCTTGGGATTCCGGTGGCAGTTCTTTTGTCGGAGATGATTAGTCTGCTTACAGCAAAGCTTGTGGGACTCGGGATTGTGGGACACCAGAGCGGCTTTTCCTGGCAGGCGGTACTTGGAACTGTTTTTGGATTCTTTATGGTGAAATTAGCAGCGTTTTTGATTCTCAGCGGAAAGATCAGCAGACAGGGGATTGACGCTTTGCTTGTGACAATGCCTGAAGAAAACAGAAGAAACAGGTTCGGGCGTCTGGATGAATTTTTCATGGCGGCGGGGTGTGTATGCCTGATCGCAGCCTGTAGGAAGGCAATCGGGGGCGCGGCGTGGGGGACGCCTTGGCAGATGGGCTTTATGCTGTTTCTGGGTGTTTGCGGCACGATGCTAATCTTTTATGGACTTCGCTCTTTGATAGGATTTGTAGTGAAAGCAGGAAAGGGAAGACGAAAGCTTGCGATATTTAACTATCGACAGCTACAGGAAACAGTGACGAATCGAGTGCTGGTGCTGGCGATGTCTGCACTTTTGATTTTGTTGGCACTGTGTTGTTTTGGGACGGGCTTCTCAATAGCACAATTTTATGGAGAAACAGAACATGTTTTAGACTATACGTTTCAGGCATCAGAGGAGCAGGAAGACGGTGAAATCAGTGCAGGAGTGGTAAAAAGGCTGTTGGCAGACGCGCGGCAGGAGCAGAAGTTCTCACAGCTTTTTGATATGAAAGTGGGATATGTTTATGCGGAAGAAGGAGAATCCGCTTTTCAGATAGATCCGTTACTTCTGGAATTGGAGAGGTTCGAGGAAAGTGAAGAAAAGATGAGGCTGCTCAATGTTCTAAGCTATGAGACGGAGCCCCATGTGATTTCCGTAAAGGGCTATAATCAACTACTGTCTGCCGCAGGAGAGCCGGCTTTGGAATTAGAAGAAGGGGAGGCGGCAGTTTACGCAGGCGGCGATCTTCTGGGAGATAGCGAGATAAAATTACTGAATCGGATGTTGGAGCATGGTGTGAAAACTCAGATTCGGGAAGAGTCTTGTTTATTGACCGGAGAAGTGCAGACGCTCAGGCTGATAACTGACCGAACGATTACGCTGTCTTTTGCATTGATTGTACCGGACGAAATGTTTGAACGATATACCAACGGCAGTTATGAAACGTATGTCAATGGAATACTGGATCAAAAAGTGACAGAAGAAGCCAGTCTTTTGACTGTCATTGCAGAGATAAATCAACAGTTGGATTGTACAGGACTTGTCTATGAAAGTTATTTGCAGAATATGGGACGGTCATTGTTTTATAAAGTATCTGCAAGTTATATCAGTATCTATCTTGGACTCATTTTTCTAATAGTTGCGAATACCATGATAAGCGTTCAGTTTCTTATGAGTCAGCAGAAAGTGGAGAAGCGTTACCGGACATTAATTCGTCTCGGGGCAGATTATCGGACACTTTTTAGGTCAGTGAGAACACAGGTAAATTGGTATTTTGGAATTCCGGCAGGATTCGCGGCATTTATGAGTCTGTTTGGGATACGTGGAATATTTGCAGGAATCATGCCCGAAGATGGGAGGGAAATGATCCCGGAGATGATGTTTGCGGCGACGGTTATACTTGTAGTAGTGTGCGTGACCGAATGGATGTATATGAATGCTGTAAAAAGGGCGGAAGGGCGCCATTTGTTACAGTTAACCATACCGAAACGGGAAGAATAAGAAGTAGGAAGAAACAGACGAGGGTAGAGAGTATGAAACGGATTGCGGTTGTGGAAGATGAAGTTTTTATGCGGGAAGAATTATCGGATATACTTGAGAAATCAGGATATATAGTTAAAAAGATCGAGGAGTTTGACCATGTATCGGAGCAGCTTCTTGCGTTTGCGCCGGATTTGGTCTTACTTGATCTGAATCTGCCGGAGGTGAGTGGATTTCAGATCTGCCGGGAAATGAAGCAGAAAAGTTCCATACCGGTTCTTGTGCTTACGTCCAGAGATCAGCTTGTGGATGAGCTGCGTGCGCTGGAAATAGGGGCGGATGAGTATTTGACGAAACCATGTAGGAAAGAGCGTCTTCTTGCACGTGTAACTAATGTACTGAAACGGTATGAGGGACGTTCGAATTTGCTGGAGGGAGAAGGGTATCTTCTGGATCGGCAGACGTATACCTTATATATACATAATCAGTCATTTGTGCTTCCTAAAAATCAGGGGAAAATTCTGGAGGTATTTTTGGAACATGGGAAAGAGCCTGTTTCCAGAGAGGCGCTTTGTATGGCAATATGGGAGACTACAGAGTTTATTGATGAAAATGCACTTCAGGTGAATCTTTCGCGGTTGAAAAAGACCATGGCTAAGCTCCATATGGGACAGCAGATTGTTCCTGTGCGGAAAGTGGGTTATCGGCTGCTTGGGGAGGATGAGACGGTATGAGACAAAAACTGATCGTGCTTAAAAGTTATCTTCCATGGTTGGTTCTGCTGCTTTTAGTGGATGGGTTTGCCGCATTTCTGATATGGCTTGCAGATGTTAAAGCGTTTCGAGTGCTGCTTTTAACGATTGTGTTGGCGACTGTTCTATTATTTTTTATAGTATGTACTGCATTGTTGGTAAGGGAGAGAAGGATAAGGCATATATTTTTATCATATTTGCAGAATCCGGGTGAATATGAGGAAGAGTCTTTACTCAGAGTGGCAGATTCCCTTTCCAGAGAGTATATAAGGCGGATTGGTGAGGTTCTAAGGGAGACGCAGAAACAAAATAAAGAACTTCTGGAGAAACTTGAAGATTACGAAGAATATGTGGAAGTGTGGGCGCATGAGGTGAAGACGCCGCTGTCTTTGTTGATTTTACTTTTGGATAACCGGAGGGAAGAAATGCCGGAGCAGGTAGGTGTGAAACTGGACTACATACACAACCGCATACAAGAAGAAGTTGACCAGATTCTGTTTTACGCCAGACTAAAAGGAGGGAGAAAAGACTATCTGTTTGAACCTGTTTCTCTCAAGAACTGTGTGGAGGATGTGTTAGAAGATTACAGGCCGCTTCTTGCAGAAAAGAAATTTCAAATACAGCCCCTTTTAACAGATGTGATTGTCTATACAGACCGGAGGGGTATCCGGTTTCTATTGGGGCAGTTGGTAAGTAATTCGATTAAATATTGCAAGGAGACACCACAGTTAGAATTTGCCTGCGCAGGAGATGAGAGTCAGCAAGTGCTTTCTGTCAAAGATAACGGACAGGGTGTGAGACAATGTGATCTTCCATACGTTTTTGAAAAAGGATTTACAGGAGATTCCGGAGACAGGGGAAAGAAAGCAACAGGTATGGGGCTGTATCTTGCACACGAAATGGCAAAACAGTTGAATATTTCTCTTTTGGCAGAGTCTGAGAGGGGGAAAGGATTTGAGGTTCAGATTATTTTTCCGGTCGTATAGAAAATTAGGTGGACAACCCTATAAAAATGTAATAGAATGGTGCTGATGAAGGAAATTTTATTTGGAAAATATTTAAGCAACGAAGAGAAGGGAGAAACGTTTCATGAAAGGAAATGTTATCGTAGGGCAGTCCGGAGGACCTACAGCAGCAATTAATTCAAGCCTTGCGGGAGTTTACCGCACAGCAAAAGATCGTGGAGCAAAGAAAGTATACGGTATGCTTCATGGAATCCAGGGATTATTGGAAGAAAAGTATATTGATCTTTCAAATCACATCACAACGGAGTTGGATGCAGAGTTACTAAAGAGAACTCCTGCGGCTTTTCTTGGCTCCTGCCGTTATAAATTGCCGGAGATTCACGAGGATAGAGAACTTTATGACAGAATTTTTGAAATCTTGAATAAGCTTGAGATTGAAGCATTTATTTACATCGGCGGTAATGATTCCATGGATACAATCAAGAAGTTATCTGACTATGCAATCATTACAGGACACCCGACAAGATTTATTGGATGTCCGAAGACAATTGATAATGATTTGGCGCTTACAGACCACACACCGGGATACGGAAGTGCGGCAAAATACATCGGAACTTCTATGAAGGAGATTATTCGTGACAGTTTCTGTCTGGAATACAGCAAAGGTCTTGTTACAATTGTAGAGGTTATGGGACGTAATGCCGGATGGCTGACCGGAGCTTCTGCGCTCGCACAGGGCGAGGACTGCGAAGGACCGGATATGATCTATCTTCCGGAGCTTCCGTTTGATATTGTGGATTTCCGCGACAGAGTAAAAGCGCTCCTTGAGAAGAAGACATCCGTAGTAGTTGCTATTTCTGAGGGTATCTGTACAGCAGACGGAAAATATGTGTGTGAACTTGGAAACAGCGTAGATTTCGTAGATGCATTTGGACACAAGCAATTATCCGGAACGGCGGCATATCTTGCAAGCTATATCGCAGGAGAGATTGGGTGTAAGACTCGTGCCATTGAGCTTAGCACACTGCAGAGAGCGGCGGCACATTCATCTTCCCGTGTTGATATTCTGGAAGCATATCAGGTTGGCGGTGCCGCAGTGAAAGCGGCTGACGAGGGAGATACGGGTAAGATGGTAGTTCTTCAGCGTCTGTCTGACGATCCGTATCAGTGTGGAACAGAAGTGAAAGATGTTCATAAGATTGCTAACGATGAGAAACTGGTTCCAAGAAATTGGGTAAGTAAAGACGGCACATATGTAACAAATGAATTTATTTCTTACGTAAAACCATTGATTCAGGGAGATGTATCTCCGGTTATGGTAGACGGTATCCCGAGACATCTTCTGACTCCGAAGGAGTTATGCGAAAGATAGTATTTGGGGAAATATAGGAATCAGAGGGGATGGCGAAAGCCGTCTCCTTTTATGTAAAAATAAATCACCAAAAATTTCCGTATATTTTTGTGAATTTTTTCTGCTCAAAAATCCTTGCACTTTTATCCAACTTCCAGTAATATAAAATCACTCTATGAGTCTTGGAATCTTAATTATTCATTTGAAAATTTCAGATCAGTTCATTTTATTTCCAACAAGAAATAT
The DNA here is from genome assembly GCA_910578495.1 of uncultured Dorea sp. Taxonomy (GTDB): domain Bacteria; phylum Bacillota; class Clostridia; order Lachnospirales; family Lachnospiraceae; genus Dorea_D. Next base: position 8,461 of record CAJTRE010000033.1, on the reverse strand, counting down.
AAGGCATAGTTACGAAGGAGAGGTGGTGTAGTTGACGCCAAAAGAAGGATATGATGTATTGCGCTTTATTGAGCATAACCGGACCTGTTATGTCAGTTCCGAATATGTAAAAGGAAAACCTTTAGTAAAGTATTTGAAGTATCATCCATGTATTTCCAAAGAGCAGTTGTTTGGATGGATGCGGATTATGACAAAGCATTTGTCACAGTTTCACAAGTGCAGGGGTAATCCTTGTTATCAGTATGTTAATCCGTACAGCGTTATTGTGTCAGAGGAACGGGAAATTTATTTCTTAGATATGGGCGCTGTGTCCAATGAAGAAGAACTTCAAAATATGCAGCGAAGAGTTGTGAGGGAGTATTTTCTGCCTAAAGACGAGCCGTATTATCAGACGGCAAGTGTCTCTCTTGACATATATGGTCTTGGCAGAACATTTCAGTATCTACTGTCAGAATCAGAGCAAGAGCCCCCTCTCAAAAATAGTGAGATCGTAAAACTTCAAAAATTAATTTCAAAATGTCTAAATAGACATTCCAAAAAAGTGTTTCAAAAAGTTTCAGATATTCAAAAATATATTCCAGAGTACAGACAACCAGAAGAGAAAAAACATTTGAGCAGAAGATTTTTGATTCCGGTGGCGGCTATCGTCCTGTTGGGAGTCAGTGTTTCGACTTTTTTAAGTAATGAAGAAAGCTATACAGAACAAAACCAGGAGACGCCGGAAGAACAGATAAAGTCAGCGCAGGAATCAGAAAGAGAAAAAGAGTCAGGCACATTGGAAGAAACATCTGCCAGGGACAACAGTTATAAGGTGGAACTTGGGGTTTTGTATTTTCTTGAAATGCAGGATTATGCAAAAAGCAGTGAATATTTTCGAGCGGCCAAAGGAAGTGAACTGGCAGAAAATCTTGCAATCGTTTCGGAGCGTATGGCTGGTGGATGTGTGGAGGATGACAAGCTCAGAGAGGCGCTTCAGATGATACAAGGGGAGTTGAAAGGATTGGAGGATGCAGCGTATTACCGCTGTGTGCTGAGAGGATATAGCTGTCTGGAGGAGGAAGAAGACAGACAGGCATTTCTAAACCTTGGAAAGAAGTATTTGAAAATGGGTGTATCCGAAAATACTTCTGATCTTACAGGAGATATGGCGGCGGCATATGAGAAAATCGGGCAGATGGATCAAGCGGTTCTCATGTATGAACTGCAACTGAAAGAGGAATCCGATGCGGCGGTGAAAGAAAGTATCTATGGGAAGATGGCAGGTTTGTCTATGGAGGCTGAAAAGCCAGATCAGGCGCAGCAAATCTTGAGGGAAGGTATTGAGGAATTTCCAGAGTCGGCAGAACTCAGAATTCAGTATATACGAATACAGTGTCAGGATAGTGGGATTGATAGAGATATTTGTAAAAAAACGATTGAAGAATCTTTACAGGCAATCCCAGAGCTTTGGAAAGAATCAGAGTTTCAGAAACTAATGAAAGAGAATGGATTTCAAATGGAAGGAGAGAGTGTATGGGGAAAAGAATAAAAACCATTGTGTTATTGTGTGTGGTTCTGTCATTGATTTACATACAGCATTCGGAAATCATCTATGCGGAAAACAGCAGTGAGGGACAGGCAGAATGCGAGGACTCAGAAAACATAGAGGAGAAGGAGCCGGAGGAATCGGAAGAAGGAGAGAAAGAGGCGGAGAAATCGGAAGTAGAAGAAGGAGAGAAGGAATCAGAGAAACCGGAAGTAGAAGAAGGAGAGAAAGAGCCGGAGAAACCGATTATAAAAGTCTTTTCTGTGGGGATACCAAAAGCAGACGGGCGTTCCGAGTTTTATACTGTAAAGCCGAATATCCAGATTACTCATAATAGTGAATATGGAATCACTAAGTATCGTCTGAAAAAAGGGGAGCAGCTTCTGGTGCAGGGAAGTATCAAAGAAAAAGACCGCCGGATGGAGATTCCGGGAGAACGATTGGGGGATGGGGAGTATGGACTTACAGTCTGGATGGAAGATGATATGGGAAAGCGAATAGAAAAAACGACTATGCGGAAGACGTTGCGGATTGATACACAGGAACCGGAAATACAGATGTACGTGCAAGGTGGATTTGACATATGGCACAAAGGAGCGGTAACATTGAACGTCAAGGGAGTGGATACATACAGCGGCGTGAGAAAACTTGCATGTTATGTAAATGGAGCATATGTTGGAGAAGTGAAAGGAGGTAAGGGGAGTTTCGAGATTACAGAGAGTTCGGTTCTTGGAAACGGTGTTGAAGTTATAGTAGCAGCGGAGGATTATGCAGGAAATGAAAGCAGTCGCGTGAAGTCGCTGTATATAGACAATACCGTTCCTGTAGTGGAGATTGTGGGAGCGAAAGAGTATATGATTGCCAGCAACCCTTTGTATGTTACATATAAAGTACAGGATGAAAATCTTCTGGGGGAATTTTCGGCGAGCGCAGTGCGAGAAGATGAGCATGGGAAACAGTCATTATGTGCAGTTTCTGATTGGCAGGAAATAAAAGGTGGAAGAAAGACGGTACAGAAATTAACAGAAAATGGTATCTACCAGTTATCAATTTCAGCGGTGGACAAGTCCGGACAAAAGACGGACAAGAGTTTGCAGGTTATTATCGATAGGGAAAATCCGGTTATTCGCGGAGTGGAAGAAATGAACGGAAAATATTTACAGAGTTTTTGCTGGGACGTTCCCAAAGAAGAGGTGATCTGGGATTTTACAACATACACATATGAGATATTGCTAAATGGAAAGCCTTACCATATGGGCAAAGAAATTACGGTTGAAGGCAATCACATGTTGGAAGTAAAAGCTAGAGATGCGGCGGGTAATGAAGCAAAAGCACAGGCAAGATTTACAATAGATCATACACCACCAGAGATTCGGATTATGGATGTGGAGGAAGGAAAAGAATATGAAGAAAAGTGTACAATCCAAGTGGGACTTGGCAATGCAGAAGACACAATCCAACGAGTACAGATTAATGGAGAAGAACAGAAGATTGATTCCGGAGGTCAAACCTATCGTTGTACGCTGCAGGAGCATCAGGATTATGAGATAAAGGTAACGGCAGTTGACAGGGCGGGAAATCAGGCAGAAAAAAGCATTATGTTTTCTGTAGTGCCTAAAAAGACGTTGATCCAGAGGATTGCAGAGCCGGTTATAAAAACCTTTACCGGGACAGTAACATCAAATGAGAATATAGATGGAACGGATAGAGAAGAAGAGAAAAAACGTGTGGAAAAAACACTTCCGGTGAAGAAAATGGTTATTACTGTGGCTGTAATTCTTTTTGTGTTGGCAGCAGTCGGGTGCTATTTTTCGAGAGAGCATATAGAGAAAGAGGAAGAAGAGTAAGGAGAAATGAAAAGTAGAAAGAGATGACAAGAGAACATCTCTTTCTACGAAAGACCGATTACTTCAAAAACAGATGAATCAGTTTATTGTTCATTTTCCTGTATGGCTGATACCTCATAGGGAGATCCAGCCACGTCTTTTTGTCTACAATGCTTTTGTAGTGGGAGAACGTTTGGAAACCGTCTTTTCCATGGTAAGAGCCCATACCGCTTTCGCCAAAACCGCCGAATCCCATTTCGCTTGTAGCCAGATGGATGATGGTGTCGTTGATACAGCCTCCGCCAAATCTACATGTTTCCATAACTTTCTTGGCTGTAGTTTTGTTTGAGGTGAAGATATAAAGCGCCAGTGGATGCGCCATGCAGTTGATCTTCCTGATTGCCTGATCTAAGGAATCGAAGGTCAGTATCGGAAGTACAGGACCAAAGATTTCTTCCTGCATAACCGCATCAGAAAAGGCAACATTGTCCATAATGGTAGGTTCAATTTTTAAATTGCTTCTATTGGTTTTGCCTCCGTATACTACTTTAGTGCGGTCGATTAGTCCAACGATACGGTCAAAATGTTTTTCGTTGATGATCTTACCGTAATTTTTGTTGGTCAGGGGTGCAGACTTAAACTGTTTTCCAATCTGGCGTTTTATTTCGCTGACAAGCCGGTCTTTGATTTCTTTATCGCAGAAGATATAGTCCGGAGCTACGCAGGTCTGCCCACAGTTTAGAAATTTTCCAAAAACGATTCTTCGTGCTGCAAGTTTAATATTGGCGCTTTTCTCAACGATACAAGGACTCTTTCCGCCAAGTTCTAAGGTGACGGGCGTCAGATGTTCGGAAGCATGTCTCATCACTTCTTTTCCGACTGCCTGACTTCCGGTGAAAAAGATGTAGTCAAAATGTTCGTTTAGCAGACAGGTGTTTTCGGCGCGTCCACCTGTGATAAGAGCTGCATATTTCTTGTCGAAGCAGGTTTCAATCATTTGTTTCATAACCTCGCTCGTATGGGGAGAATATGCGCTCGGTTTGATAACCGCAGTATTTCCGGCGGCAATAGCGTCCACGAGGGGATCGATGGTCAGGAGAAATGGATAGTTCCATGGGCTCATGATCAAAGTCACTCCGTATGGTGATGGCTTTTTGAAACTTCTGGAGTGAAACTGTGCAAGCGGAGTCAGAACGGTCTTTTCTTTTGCCAGAGAACGGATGTGTTTCAGCATATAGCTGATCTCACTCAGGACAAGGCCGGATTCGCACATATAGCTTTCAAAAGCGCTTTTTCCAAGATCTTTGCTGATAGCGTCATTAATCTGCGTTTCGTGTGTTTGGATATATGCCTTTATTTTTTTCAATGCATGGATACGAAATTCAAGATTAAGGGTAGCTCCGGTGTCAAAGAAGTTTCGCTGCGCATCTACAATTTGTTTGATTTCGGTTTCAGTCATGTTCGTATTCCTTTCATTTGCTTGTTAGGTGATTGGTGTCAGGTAAGGTATCCTCGTTCATCATCATATAGTAGAATTTTTCCAGATCTTTTGCAGTCATAAGAACTGGTACAGGATAAAGCGGATTTGCTTCTTTGTCGGCATAGTAGGAGAGCTTTGGAATATCTTCTTCTTTAATTTCATGGATTGTATTGCCAATTCCAAAGCGCATTTTCATCTCTTTAATGGCATCGATAAATGCAGCGGCTGCTTGCTCTACCGGCGTATCTTTTTCGGCGGCTCCGGCCGCTATTGCAAGTTTATATAATTTCTTGTGAATAGATTCTCCATATTCTTCCAATACGTGAGGGAGAAGAACAGCATTGGCAAGTCCATGGGGAACATTGTATTCACCGCCTAGAGAGTGGGCGACGGCATGAACATATCCAACGTAAGATTTTGTAAATGCACATCCGGCATAGTAGGAAGCATGAAGCATATTTCTTCTTGCGTCTACATTCGTTCCGTTGGTATAAGCATTGTCAATATTTTCAAAAATAAGTTTTACTGCCATCAGAGCATTCTTTCTTGTTCCGTATGTGGTGGAATTGCCGATATAGGCTTCTACTGCGTGTGTCAATGCATCCATACCTGTTGTTGCGGTGATAGATGGCGGGAGACTTACGGTTACTTTGGGATCGAGAACAGCATATTCTGGAATCAATGAAAAATCATTGATGGCGTATTTGTGTCTTGTCTCGGCATCTGTAATTACTGCGGCGAGTGTAGTCTCACTTCCTGTTCCGGCAGTAGTGGGAACGGCTATAAGAAGAGGCAGTTTTTTATGTATTTTCAGAATGCCTTTCATTTTGGCAAGAGACTGTTTGGGTTTTGCGATACGCGCACCTACAGCTTTGGCGCAGTCCATACTAGAGCCGCCACCAAAGCCGATAATGGCATCACAGCCATTTTTATGATAGAGTTCCAATGCTTCCGCCACATTGGCAGTCGTTGGATTGACGACGGTTTTGTCATATATGGTGTATGGAAGATTATGCTCTGCAAGAGTTTGCTCCAATCGTTTCGTAAGCCCTAGTTTTATAATTCCTGAATCCGTAATAATGAGTACGTTACTGCATTTTTTGTTTTTGATAATATCCGGCAATTTTTTTACGCTTCCAACGATTTCCGGCGTCCTGTAAGGGAGAAATGGAAGTGCGATCTTAAAAACAGTTTGAAATGTTCGACAGTATGCTTTTCTTAATGGATTCATGGTAAATCATCCTTTCGTTTTAATTGTAAAACATTTGAGTTTCAAAATAAATATACGCTTAGAAAAAAGGATTGTCAATCATTAAGTGCCGGCTTGTTCTACACGAATCTGTAATTCTGTAATATGTTCACTGACATCTTCTGCCTGGTGTATGTCTACCCATAGAAGCTCCAGAACAGGACCTGCAAAAGTAAGATGGTGTTTAGAAGCATAGTCCACAAGTTTTGGAAAATAAGTTTTGTGCTGATGGGAGTCTCCATGGTAGCTGACTGACAGGTAATGTCCTGCGTTTAAGGTGGAGTCTCCGGCTTTATCGATAATGAATACGCCCTCGTACTCCTGGTATCTGCCTTCCTGTGCTTTTTCCAGAGGAAGCAGGGAACCGATTCGGTTGTTGCCGATGATGTAGAGATGCTTTTTGTCTTTGTTTAACAGTTGCTTGATCAGCATATCCATTTCTTCATCTGTATGAAAAGGATGTTTGATCGTATGGCAGCGGCGGGCAGTAAAATTTTTTTCTATGACATTTCCAAGAGGCTGCGCCTGGGCGTCTTCTAATGTGAAGAGACGTTCGGATACATTCTCTTTTAATTGTTCTAAGGCGGTTATCTGGCTCTCTATAGCGGAAAGTTCTTCTGTCAGCAGTTCTTTTGTAGAGGTCACGCTCCGGTGGCTCATGTATTTTTGGATTTTCTCCATGGGAAAATGAAGCCGTCTCAAATCCCGTATGACATTGAGCCGCCATAAGTCGTAAAGACCGTACATGCGATAACCATTTTCTCCTCGTATGGGTTGTAAAAGCCCTAATTCTTCGTAATAACGTAAGGAATCGGGTCCAATCTGATATAGTTTTGATATTTCTCCGATTTTATAAAACTGTTTCATCATAGCTTCCTCTTTTATAAAAGTTAAAAAAATTCTCTTGACCTTAGTATTATACCAAGGTTTAGACTGTATGTGTAGAAGTTAAAAGAAAGTTTTGGAAAAGAGGTTTTATAGTGAGACTTGAAGGGAAGTCATTAAAGGGTGATTTTTTGAAGTTTATTATTCCATCGATTATCGCACAGTTAGTATTTTCTCTCTATACGATGGTGGATGGAATCTTTGTGGCAAGAGGTGTATCAGAGGTGGCGCTTACAGCAGTGAACATCTCTATGCCGTTTAGTGTGGGAATGTTCTCTATTGCGCTTTTGTTTGCGGTTGGTAATTCGACAATCGTAGCGATTCTGATCGGGCAGGGTGAGAAAGAGAGAGCCAATCAAGTATTCACTCAGAATATCGTGTTATTGTGTATTTTATCGGTTGGTGTTACGGTATTAGTCATGGCGTTTTTGGAGCCGTTTGCAAGATTCTTAGGCGCTACAGATAATATCCTTCCATATGCCAAAGATTATATCGGGACGATTGCGCCGTTTGCACTGGCGTATATGCTGTCGTATTCTTTTGAGACGCTTATTAAGACAGACGGATATCCGAAACTGGCTACTATTTATGTGACCTGTGGCGCAGTATTAAATTGTATCCTGGATTATCTGATGGTCATCGTCTGGGATTGGGGAGTGAAAGGAGCGGCATTTGCTACCGGAATCTCCCAAGCGACAGTAATCGTCCTGTATCTGTGGCATTTCCTTGGACCAAACGGAACGATTAAGTTTGCGAAGTTTCATTTTCACATGCCGACTGTGTGGAGACAGGTGAAAAACGGAATGTCTTCTGGGGTGACGGAGTTTTCGGGAGGAATTATTATTTTCTTTTTTAATCAGGCGATTCTCAGATATATTTCTGAAGAGGCGTTGGTGAGTTATACCATTATTTCTTACGTAAATACGATTGTCGTTATGTCTATGACGGGAATCGCACAGGGGGCGCAGCCGCTTATCAGTTATTACTTTGGAAAGGGAGAACCTTATAAGTATAAAAAATTGTTAAAATACGGTATGGTATCGGCTGCTGTATTTTCTATTGCAGTTACCGGAGCGTGTTATATCGGAGCAGAGGGGATTGTAAATATTTTCCTTGGAACCGGACAAAAAGAGCTTGCAGCATACTCGGTAGATGTATTTCGTGTTTTTATACTATCTTTTTTGCTGGCAGGCTACAATGTAGTAATTGGAGGATACTTTGCATCTATAGAAAAAGCAGGATTTGCAACCGCAATATCGTTGATTCGAAGCCTTATAGCATTAGTGGGGTGCATGGGGCTGTTGATTATGATGTTCGGCGGAGAAGGTATTTGGTGGGCACCGCTTATGGCGGAAGGAATCTGTCTTGTGTTCTCTGCCTATACAATGTTGAAGTTTGGAAATATTCGTAAAAGAAAAAAGTAAAAAAAGTAACTATTCAACCATAACAACTCGAGTTTCGACTGTTATACAGTCTTTTACGCTGCTTACGCAGCT